>JAWUWM010000044.1:0-21584 GCA_034111845.1 Psychroserpens sp.
ATAGGATCTACTTTTAATTATGTAGGCACTGACTATGAAGTAGGAACTTATGATATTTCAAGAACAGATAGCAATGGATGTTCATGGACAACAGTCTTAACCGTATCAGCATACGAAGTCACTCCAGATGATACAGCCACAGGCGATGTATGTGTTGGATCAACATTTACGTATGAAGGCACTGAGTATGAAGTAGGAAGTTATGATATTTCAAGAACGGATAATAATGGATGTTCATACATAACAGTATTAACGGTAACACCATATGAGGTGACACCAGACGATACCGCGTCAGGCGATGTTTGTGTTGGCTCAACGTTTAGTTATGAAGGCACTGAGTACGAAGTAGGAGCTTATGATATTGAAAAAACAGATAGTAATGGATGTTCTTACACAACCGTATTAACAGTATCACCATACGATGTAACAGAAAATATTATATCTAATGTAACAGTATGTGAAGGTGACTCTTATGAGTGGTCATTAAACAACACAATCTATACAGCAGGAGAGACACCAGTAACGATAGAACTTACAGATGCGAACGGATGTTCATATTCAGCAACATTAACAGTGATAGAAGATGACGCACCAAATGCAGGATCAGATGGAACGTTAACAGTTTGTGAAGGCGTAACACCAACAGATTTAGATTTATTTAATTCTTTATTAGATAATCCAAATGAAGGAGGAGCTTGGACTGGACCAATATCTAATGTTTACACGTATACATTTGCAGCTTCAGGATCATGTCCAGAAGTATCAGCAACAGTAACAGTTAGTACTTTTGAGGTAACTCCAGACGATACAGCATCAGGTGATGTATGTATAGGATCTACTTTTAATTATGTAGGCACTGACTATGAAGTAGGAACTTATGATATTTCAAGAACAGATAGCAATGGATGTTCATGGACAACAGTCTTAACCGTATCAGCATACGAGGTTACACCAGACGATACCGCGTCAGGCGATGTTTGTGTTGGATCAACATTTAATTATGAAGGCACTGAGTATGAAGTAGGAACTTATGATATTTCAAGAACGGATAATAATGGATGTTCATACATAACCTTGTTAACTGTGAGTGCTTTTGAAACAACAGATGATATCTTCGACGAAGCAACAGTTTGTGAAGGTGGTTCATATACATGGTCATTAAATGATATGATGTATACTGCATTAGATTCACCAGTAATTTTAGAATTACAAGATGAAAATGGATGTGCTTATACAGCAACATTAACCATTACTGAAACTCCAGGATTACATGCAGGAGAAGATGCTGAAATTACATTGTGTGCGGGAGAAACACCTACATTCGAGGAGTTGTTTGCAGCCTTAGGAAGTTCAGCAGATGTTGGAGGCATTTGGACTTTACAATCCAACGGTGATTATATATATTCTTTTGAAGCAACAGAAGAGTGTTCAGGATCATCAGCTTATGTAAAAGTATATAACTACGAAGCAACTGAAGATATCATTGAAAACGCAACAGTTTGTGAAGGAGGTTCATACACGTGGTCATTAAATGATATGATGTATACTGCATCAGATTCACCAGTAGTTTTAGAATTACAAGATGAAAATGGATGAGCTAATACAGCAACATTAACCATTACTGAAACTCCAGGATTACATGCAGGAGAAGATGCTGAAATCACATTGTGTGCAGGAGAAACACCTACATTCGAGGAGTTGTTTGCAGCCTTAGGAAGTTCAGCAGATGCTGGCGGATTATGGACTTTACAATCTAACGGTGATTATATATATTCTTTTGAAGCAACAGAAGAGTGTCCAGGATCATCAGCTTATGTAAAAGTATATAACTACGAAGCAACTGAAGACATCGTTGAAGACGTCACAATTTGTGAAGGTGCTTCATATACATGGCCAGTTACTGGTATGACATATACGATTGCAGATTCACCAGTTATGGTAGAGTTTCAAGATGATAATGGTTGTGATTATTCAGCAGTATTAAAAATAGCTGAAGTTCCAGAATTGAACGCAGGTGAAAATGGTGAAGTAACAGTATGTGCTGGAGAAATACCTACATTCGACGCGTTATTTGAAGCCTTAGGAGATTCAGCAGATGAAGGAGGTATTTGGAGCTTGTTATCAGAGGGTGATTATGAATATACATTTGAAACAATAGGAGAATGTCCAGGATCATCAGCGTTCGTAAAAGTTTACGAGTACGAAGTAACTCCAGATATAGATGAAGAAGTTACTATTGCAGTTGGAGGAACTTACATGTGGTCAGTTACTAACGAAACCTATACTGCAGCAGATTCGCCAGTCATAGTTACGTTATTAGACGACAATGGTTGTACATACACTGCCATATTAAAGATCACTGAAGATAACAGTTTATCAATTGGAGATTCTGAAATCAATGAAGGTAAATTATTGGTAAAAGTGTATCCAGTGCCATTCAACCAAGAAATAAATGTACTTTATGAGTTTGGTTTTGATACTGATGTTTCGATACAAGTAATTGATGTGAGAGGCGTAATACTTAAGGATATTAAAATTAAGGATTACGGTAGTCATTCTGAGCGCAGAACAAAAATTGATTTAAGTCGATTTAGCGATCAAATATTATTAGTGAAAGTCACTACTAATAAAGGAAGTATTGTTAAGAAAATAACACCTTCTAATAAAAGATAAAACACGTTTGTAAATTTTAATTAAAACAAAGAGTAGTCATAATATATGGCTACTCTTTGTCTTTAATAAGATGTTCAATTATGTTCATATTAACTTCATGAACACCTTCAAACGATGTCACTTCTAATCGGTCACCAAACAATGTTTCAGCTTTATGACGTTCTTCTGTCATGCGCTCATCGGTGAGATATTCATCATTGACGCCATAAATAAGTTTTGCTTTTCCTTTAAAGAATTCAAAGGCTTCTTTTTTTAATTCCTTCGGAATTCCACCAGAATGCAATACCAATTGCGAACATTGTATGTGTCGCTTAGCAACATATCGCATAGCAACACTCACACCTTGTGAATAGCCTAAAATAATAAGATTTTTGTCACCGATAAGGTTTTCTCTTTCAAAAATAGAATCAAAAAAACTCATGATATTTCCGGTTTCCATTTCCGTATTTTCCCGAGTTAACCAACTTGCACCAATATGTTTAAACTTAGGAGTTATATAATATTTACTTTGTGCTTGAGGCGCAACGATATAATTCTCTTCAGGATTTAAACCTTTAAAATATCTAATAAAATATTTACTTAAATACCCCATTCCATGACAAACGAACCATACGTTTTTTGTTGATGAGGTCAGTTCATTTAAGGTAGAGTATGTATTACTAATCTGATAAGAAATGTCACGTTCTGTAGAATTCATTTGTATCTTTGTATTTCTAAAAATTCACGCTAAAAATACAGTAATTCTATGCAATTATCTAAAGAAGAAATGCTCGCTAAAGCTAATTTATTGAGTAAAAATACGTTAATGGAAACCTTAGACATTGAGATGGTAGATTATGGTGATGATTTTTTAGTAGCTAGAATGCCTGTGAATTCTAGAGTTTATCAACCTGATGGTGTTTTACATGGCGGTGCAACTGCAGCTTTAATAGAAAGTGTAGGTAGTTTTGCATCTCATATTTTCTTAGATATAGAGAATAAATTTGTTCGTGGTTTAGAGATCACAGCAAATCATCTTAAAAGTGTTAAAAGTGGTTATGTGTATGCCAAAGCTACTTTTTTACATAAAGGTAGAACAACTCAATTATTAGATGTTAGGGTCACAGATGATGATGATAATTTAATTTCTATTGGACGATTGTCAACAATTACGCTGCCAAAAAACAAGTAAGTAATGATTCAGGAAGAATTATTTACAACCATTGAAACACAATACAATTCACAATTGCCTTTTGTTGGATATAGACACCCTAATGACTCATGTCTAAAGGCAATACTTCAACAAGACAGTGCAATTCATGCGGTCAATGATTTTACCGAAAGCGGTTTTGTGTTTTCTCCTTTTGATTCTGCACAGGACACCATATTATTTCCTTTAGAGCAATCGCGTACAATCTCTTGTGAGTATCTGTTTTCTTCAGAAATATCTATCATTCAAGATTTAGCATCTAAAAGAAAAGATTATAATAACTCTGAAAACGCATACGAACAACACTTTAAACTAGTCGAAAAAGGTATTAAAGCCATTAATGATGGAAGCTTTGAAAAGGTAGTATTATCTAGAGTTGAAGCTGTGCCAATTTCCGAAGAAACTCCGATAGAAATTTTTGAATCTTTGTTAAAAACTTACCCAACAGCATTTGTATATGTCTGGTATCATCCAGAAATAGGGTTGTGGTTAGGCGCAACACCAGAAACACTTTTAAATGTAGAAGGACAACGGTTTAAAACCATGTCGTTAGCTGGTACAAAAAAGTACGATGATAGTACTGAGGCGCCTTGGGGAACTAAGGAAATTCATGAACAACAAATAGTCACAGATTTTATAGTTAATAATCTTGCTGACTTTGTAAAGAATATCCACGTTACGGATCCAATGACCATTAAAGCCGGACAATTATTACACTTACAATCTAAAATTTCTGGGATATTAAAATCCGGACAATTGAAATCTGTTTTAGAAACGTTGCATCCAACACCTGCTATTTGTGGATTACCTAAAGCAGAAGCTAAAAATTTCATTTTAGAAAATGAAAATTATAATCGAGAATTCTACACTGGTTTTCTGGGCGAACTTAATATCAAGACCTCTAAATCCCGAAATACAAATAGACGTAATGTTGAGAATAATGCCTATTCTACCGTGAAAACTGCAAGTGAATTATTTGTCAATTTACGCTGCATGCAACTAAAAAATAAGCAAGCTTTAGTTTATGTTGGTGGTGGTGTCACAAAGGATTCTAATCCAGAGCTAGAGTGGGAGGAAACGGTTAATAAAACACAGACGATGATGAGTGTGTTATGAACCATATTTAATTCTTTTAGAATCAATTAATCCCTTTCAACAATTCAGTAACCGCAGCTTCAATTTGCTCATCTTTTCCATTGGTGATATTATCAAAACCATTTTTCACTAAAATATCTGGTTGGAGCTCTTTGTTTTCTAAAACATCACCTTCAATATCTAAGACTTGCATATTTGGTATTCCAAAGACGATACCGTTTTGAATGCGTTCCCACCAAACAAAACTGCAGGTTCCAGGAACTGGCATCCCAACGAGTTTACCAATTTTTAAATCTTTATAGCCAGCAGGTGTGCAGTGCGCATCAGAATAATTAGATTCTCCCATGAGCATAATACTTGGTTTTGTCCAACGACGTTGTGATTCTGTGCCAACCACTTTTCCTCCGTTTCTAAACTCCATATATTTTGTTCCACTTAAAAAGGTGGTAATGTCATCTACCAAGTCACCTCCACCATTAAAACGCGTATCAACGACCAACGCTTTTTTATTGACTTCTTCACCCATAACTTCTTCTAAGAACTCCCTAAAACTACCGTCACTCATATTACGAATATGCATATAACCTATTTGATTATTAGATAGTTTATGTACCATCTCACGGTTTTTCTTAATCCAACGTTGGTAGCGTAATTCGTTTTCTGCACCTAGAGAAATTGGCTTCACACGTTCTTTCCATCTGTTTTTTGTTAATGGGTCAAAATAAGATATGGTAATAGCATCCCCACTTGTTCTGTTTAAGAATGCGTAATAATTTAAATTTTGAGTTATCGCTTCTCCATTTATGGCTTCTATAATAACTCCTGCTTTTACTTTTTTGTTGCCATTAACTAACGGACTTCCTTCTATAACTTCGGAAATTTTAAGACCCTTACCATTATAGCTGTCATCTATAAAAATACCAAGCGATCCTGTTTGGTCTCCTTTTTTATTAGGGGCTCTAAAACGTGCACCAGTATGAGATGCATTTAGTTCTCCCAATAATTCTCCAAGGATGTCTTTAAAGTCATAGTCGTTATTTAAATGAGGTACGAATTTTTTGTAGTTAGCAGATAACGCATTCCAAGGTGCTCCATGAAGATTAGGATCTAAAAACTTTTTCTTCACTTGGCGAGAGACGTGATCTATAAGGTACGAGCGTTCTGCAGATATATTAAAAGACATTTCATCCTTAATATCAACAGCTTTTTTCTTACCAGAACTAACCTCGATTTTTGCTATTTTACCAGCACTTAAAATAAAAACTTCTTTAGCATCTTTACCAAAAGCCATAGCGCCACCGCGACCAAACTTGCCTAAAGATTTGATTTCTCTTGTACGTAAATCTAGTTTCCATAAATCGGTTTTATTATCTACACGACCTAAGTATAATAAGGATTTACCGTCTTTGGTGACCAACATGTCAGATAGTCTTGTAGAGAATAATGACAACTTAGCTTTACGCTTATGTAAATTATCAAACTCAATATCTATAGGCTTTAATAGTTTCTTTTCCTCTTTTTTGTCGTCACCTTTCTTGTCTTTATCTTTTTTATTGTCTGTATCATCGTCTTCTTTTTCCTCATCCTTTTTGTCGTCTACAACAAACACAAATTCATCTTTACTTAGTTTGAACTTGTCAAATGCATTCTGAGTTAAAAACACACCATATACATCTAATTGAGAAGGTCCTGTTTTTGCGACACTATGCATTCCGTTTCTATCAGAAGCCCAATACAACATAGAGCCATCGAGTGACCATTTTGGCATAAAATCGCTAAACCCACTTTTTGATACATTAATCAATTCACCAGTACCATCGGCTTTTAAAATGCCTATTTCTGAGACCCAATATTGATCTGGATTAAAGGTTAAAGCAATCCATTTACTGTCTGGACTCCATTCAAATTGTTGATCTCCATCGGCATAAGAGAACTGTTTTTCGCCATTATGAATCGCTGTGATTTTTTTAGTTTTTAGATTGACAGTTCTTAGTTTGGTACGCTCTTCTAAATAAGCAACATCTTCTCCTGTTGGCGAGAATTTAGGCTGAAAACTCTCAGAGGTATCAGCAACCAAGATGTCTTCTTTTAATTCAATAGCGTTTAAGAAATATTTTTCTTCTGTTTTTGGAAGTGTTTGTGTATACAAATTCCAGCTATTATTACGTTCTCCTGCATAAACGATGGTTCTGCCATCTGCACTAATATCAATACTTCGTTCTTGTTCTGGAGTTTCAGTTAGTCGTCGTGTTAAACTACCATCTACAGACGTTACAAATACATCACCTCTATGGATGAAGATTAATTCTTTTCCGTTTGGAGATGGTACCATATCTGTAACGCTACCATTTACAAATAATAACTCATTTTCCATTAGAGATTGATCACCACTTACATCTACACTTAATTTTAATGGAGCAGCACCAAGACGTTGTGTATAGATGTTTCCGTTGAAACTATAAGCTAAAAGATCATCGTTTGAAACCGAAAGATGTCTTACAGGATGCATATCAAAATTGGAAACTTGGACAGAAATATTAGGATTAGAAAATGTAGATTGAAACACATTAAAGGTTCCAGATTTTTCAGATAAAAAATAAAAGGAATCCTCAGATCCAAAAATAATATTACGATTTTCGCCTTTAAAATTAGAAAGCTTGGTGTACGTCCCTGAAGCCGATTTGATCCAAATATCTCTTGTTACCGAAGAGGTATGATGTTTTCTCCACTCATCTTCATAGCCTTTGATTTCTTCAAATATCATAGCACCTTCACTATTGTTTTTAGCTTCATAAGCAGGGAAGCTACTCAATTGGTTTGGTGTTGATGCGTCTACGTTAACACTGTATAATTCTCCTAACCGGTGAAATAGCATAGATTTTTCGCTATCCAAACGAATACTATTAAACCAAACAGCATCATTGTTTTGAGAGAAGTCTGTTGGCATATCATCTGCAGAGTGCACTGTCAATCGTTTCACATTGGTTCCAGAAGCGCTCATCATAAATACATCAAAATTACCGTGTCTATTAGAAGCAAAGGCGATGTGTTGTCCGTCATGTGACCAAACTGGTTTTGTATCGTAAGCACTATGGGTTGTTAATCGGGTTGCTTTTCCGCCATTTGTCGATACTATATAGATATCTGCATTGTAGGTGAAGGCAATTTGTTGTCCGTTTGGAGAAACGGCAGTATGTCGTAACCATAGATTTTCGGTTTGTTGTGCAAAATTAATATTCAGTATAAAAAATGAGCAAAGCGATAAAAAGAGGGTTTTAATTTTCATGACGTTTCGTTGGATTATAAAGTAAGGAAGTTAATAAATTAATTGTATTCAATCTTGTTTTTTATGAGTGACAATTTGAATAACTTTGTAAAAGATGAAATATCCTAAAATTCCGCTTGCACAAACTGTAATTCAGTTGTGTAAACTAAAAAATATAAAGCATATTGTTATTTCTCCGGGAAGTAGAAATGCACCGTTAACACTTGGCTTCACAAATGATGATTTTTTTAATTGTTATAGTATTGTAGACGAACGTTGTGCTGCTTTTTTTGCTATAGGTATTGCTCAGCAAACCAAAGAACCTGCTGCGGTTATTTGCACATCTGGTAGTGCATTACTTAATTATTATCCCGCGGTTGCTGAGGCTTTTTTTAGTGATATACCATTAATAGTATTGTCTGCAGATAGACCAAAACATTTGATTGGTATTGGTGACGGACAAACGATTAATCAACAAGCAGTTTTTGAAAAGAACATCGTGTATTCAGCAAATCTAAAATTAGATTTAAAAGATGAGAACAAGCTATCTAACAAGGAAGAGTTGCCCATTTTTAAAAATCTAGAAAACAAATTAGAACGTTTTTTAGGGGTGCAACAAGGCATACAATCTGATAATGAAGAGGAGATTAATACCGCTATTAATTTAGCACGATTCAAAAAAGGTCCCGTTCATATCAATGTTCCTTTTGATGAACCGCTTTATGAAATGGTTGGAGAATTAAGCATTACTCCTAAAATTGAAGAATTAGATATTAAACCACTAAAAATTCATCAAGGAGAACTCAAAGATTGTCTTGATGAATGGTACGTGTCAAAGAAAAAAATCATATTAATAGGTGTGTTGCCTCCCAATGCCATTGAGCAGCAGTGGTTGAATGATTTATCAAATGATGATAGTGTTATTGTATTTACTGAAACAACATCTAATGTTCATCATAAAAACTTTTTTCCTAGTATCGACAAAATGATTGCGCCTTTAGATGACGTCGATTTTAAAAGCTTACAACCAGATATATTGATTACGATTGGAGGTTTAATTGTTTCTAAAAAAATCAAAGTATTTTTAAGAACATATCAACCTAGTCAGCACTGGCATATTGGAGAAAAAAACGCGAACGATACCTTCTTTTGTCTTAATAAACATTTGGTCGTAAAACCAAATATTTTTTTTACTGAGTTTCTACCAAAAATAACCCATGTAGTCAAAAGTAATTATCGTGAGACATGGACTACTGTAAAACAATGGCGAAGCAAGAAACATTTGGAGTATGTTAAACAAATTCCGTTTAGCGATTTTAAAGCATTTAATCTCATTCTAAAATCTGTACCTAATAAAACCATATTGCAATTAGGCAATAGTTCAACGATACGCTATGCGCAATTGTTTAATATGAATCCTTCTCTAGACGTGTTTTGTAATCGCGGTACAAGTGGTATTGATGGCAGTACTTCAACAGCTATAGGAGCCGCAGTTGCTGGTAGTAAACAAACAACGTTTATAACGGGAGATTTGAGTTTTTTCTACGACAGTAATGCCCTATGGAACAATTACATCCCTAAAAACTTTAGAATTATTGTTGTTAATAATGAAGGCGGTGGGATTTTTAGGATCCTCCCTGGGCATAAAAATACAGATAATTTTGACTATTTTTTTGAAACGAAGCATCATCTAACCGCAAAACAATTATGTGATATGTACAGTTTTGAATACACTACAGCTCATAATGAACAAGAACTTGAAACCGCTTTAAAACCGTTTTATAGTAAATCAAAACAACCACGACTCTTAGAAGTATTTACACCAAGAACAGAAAATGATTCCATTCTTTTAGACTACTTTAAGTTTGTAAAATAAAAATCTAACTTACTCGCTTTTTATGTGCCCAATAATTGTCTATATTTATAGAGCAAATATTTATTAACCCAAAATTAACAACTAAGATGAGTAAAAGAGACGACTTAATTACAAAGTATGCTGCAGATTTAAAAGATAAATGTGGTGTAACAGCAGACATGGATTTCCTAACAAAAGTGACTATTGGTTGTGGGCCATCTATTTATAACGCAGATGCTGCCACAGTTTCTGGATCTGATGACTCAGAGTTAGCGACCGTTAAAAACAATTTCTTAATCAAAAAATTAGGTCTTAGTGATACTCCAGATTTAGACAAAGCAATTGATGCTGTAATGGAAAAATATGGTAAATCAAATAGAAATAAATATAGAGCAGTTGTCTATTATTTGTTAGCAACTCATTTTAAAAAGGAATCTGTTTACAAATAGAAATCCTTTATAATAAATTAAAAAGCGTTACGTAAGTGATGCTTTTTTTTATTCTGAAATTTTAAGTCTTTAATAGTTGTCAATAAACACATATGAATTTCTCATATCATAAGTCAAAAACTAAAGCCAATCAAACCTCTTTTTACATATCTTTGGCACATGATTAGAATAGGAGATTATAATACGTTAGAAATAATACGCGAATCAGAGCAAGGGATTTACTTATCTGATACAGAGGATAACCAAGTTTTACTTCCAAATAGATATGTGCCTGAGTCTTTTAAAATTTGGGAAGAGCTTGAAGTTTTTGTGTATTTAGATAATGAAGAACGCTTAGTTGCAGTAACAGACGAGCCTTATGTTGTTCGTGATGATTTTGCGTTATTACGTTGTAATCAAGTAACAGATCATGGTGCTTTTTTAGATTGGGGATTAGTTAAAGAACTCTTTTGTCCGTTTCAAGAACAAGCCTTTAAAATGAAAGCAGGTGGTTGGTATCTTGTTCATTGTTATCTGGATGAGGTCACAAATAGATTAGTAGCTTCTAGTAAAACCAATCGTTTTTTAGATAATAAAGAGTTGACGGTCCAACAGTTTGATGAGGTTGATTTAATCGTGTCTCATCCTTCAGATCTTGGAATGAATGTTATTGTTAATAATGAGCATCTAGGTTTAATATTTACCGAAGATATTTTTAAGGATGTTAGTATTGGAGATCGTTTAAAAGGTTTCGTTAAAAAAGTTAGAGAGGATAACAAATTAGATATCGTTCTTGGTAAAATTGGATATCGTAAAATTGAGCCCAATGCCGATTTAGTTATGGAGTATCTTGGAGATACCAGTGATGGTTTTTTAGCACTTAATGATAAATCTAATCCAGATGACATTAAGAATATATTACAAATGAGTAAGAAAACCTTTAAAAAGGCAATCGGTACCTTGTATAAGCAAAAGTTGATTACGATAAAAGAGGATGGGATTTATTTGAATTAAACAGCAGTTGTTTCTTCTAAATTGTGTTTTACCCATTGTATTGCATCTTCTAAATCATTAAAATCTTGTTTGTTAAAACTAAAGAAATAATTTTCTATTTCAGAAACTTTACTAGCCATGTCAGTATAGGTTACTGTGGCATAAGCTTTTAGGTTTTTAAAAGTGTCGTTAAACAAGGGAGCATCGGTAAGTGTGATAGAGTAGGACTGTAATCTGTTTCCAATAAGACCAAAATCTTGAGTACCAAAGTGCTTATCAATTTCAGTTTTAGTCTCACCAAAATTATCAAAATTAATGTCTAGACCTTCAATGAATTCACAGACTAAGAAATTCTTAAAAAAATACAAATCTCCTAGAGCTATAGTTTTTTTGTATACTAATTTTGTGTAGCAGGGAGAATCAACAATCGACATTTCGGTTATTTGAAAATTTAAAAATGCAAATATACTATGCTTGCATACTAAATGCGCTATTAGTATGGGTTTAAATAAATTATTATCAATACGATATAAATGTGAATAAAAAAATGAAGACTGTTAGAGTTTTTATGAAAATCATTCATAATACTTATTAAAAAACTACATCTTAAGGTAACTATTTACACTATTGTTTGATGGATAAAGGAAGTGCACGCATTACACGTTTATAGACTGAACCAAGACCTTCGTAGATATTATCAAAACTTATATTTTCTGAAGTGCAAAAATGGCTTTCAATAACTGCGTTCATTCGTCCTGCATCGTCATGACTTACAATTCCGTATGCCGCCAGGTTTGGGAGGATGATGCGCACATCCATAGTCTCTAGTAAAGTAATAGAATAAGAATTTATTCTGTTGGCGACTAATCCAAAAGGTTTAGAATTTCCGAAGTAAGTCATAATAGATTTTAGTAAGTTTCTACCTGTGATAAGATCTGCATGAATGCCTTCCTTAAATTCTACAACTGCAGTGTGGTTAAAAAAGTGAATTGTTCCAATATTAGGTTATTCTTGTTTTACAATTTGTTGCGCAACATTGGAATTTACTATAGTCATATCCCTAATATGTTATGTTAAATTAATTTTTATGGCTACACTAAAGTCTACCAATAATTTGACACATCTATTTTGAATAGGTGACCTAAATAATTAGTAATAATAGTATTATAATTTTTTTATTTCGATTTTTAAGAAATCAGCAAACATTACATTTATTATACACAGATTAAAAACTCTGATTAACGTGAAAGGAATCCCTTAATTTAAATCCAGCTTACCTTTAATAGCATTTGGAACCGCATCTTTGTGAATTAAGATAGAGATCGTTTTTAATTTAAAATAAGCTTCACTCATATAAATGTAACCATCGTTACGAACACCAGTTTTACCCCAAGAATTTTTTACTTTGTAGTAAGTTGTTCCGTTTTGATCTTTGAGCATGCCAGTAATATGCATTAAGTGATCATCTGTGGTATTGAAGTTTTCAAACTCTTGTTGTCTATAAGCAGCAGTTATATCTTTTTCTGTACTTAGATAAATTAAAGCGTCACTACTACCATCTGCAGGCACAATGGCAAGTCCATGTTTTGAAGAAAATGTTTTTTCACTAACATCACAATCTAATTCGATACTAAAACCATTTTTTAAAGCATCGTTTGTAATAGCTACCAAATCATCTAAAGTGACATTATAAAAATCTCCGTTAGAAAAGTTATCAGGAATATTTAAAACGAAATTAGAATAGTACGGTTGATGAGTAAACGATGTAATAGTGACATAATCTTTTGGATTAAGGGTTGTCATTTCTAAAAATGATTGTGGTGTATATTGTTTGTTATTGTATGTAAACGTAGTGATATCTTTACCTAGATAGAAATCTAATGTTTGTTCAACATCGTTTTTCCAGTTTGTTGGATACACTTTAGTATCATTTAAATATGTTTTCAAGACGGTTGTTAAAGAGTCTGCTAACTTAGAGTGGTTATGCTTTTTTTGACCATGAGCCAAACCAGAATACACCTCATTTGGTACCAAACCATATCTGTATACACTATTAATAACATCATGTGCTAATCCACCTTGACTAAATTGTGCTTTACCTTGACGCATGACGTAAGTCCATGCTTTATCAGAATAGGTATGCCTAACGGTGTACATTTCAGATAAATCAATTTGTTTTCCTGTGAGTCGAGTAATTTCGCTTTCAAGGAAAGAAGATGCAGAAAAACTCCAACATGTTCCCGTATTTCCTTGGCTTATAACATCAGTTGTCTCTACATCAACAGTGGTTTCAAATTCATAATTTTGAGAAAAACTATAAAAATTTGTAAAGATTAAAAGGATAAGTAAACTATTATTTTTCATGGTAAATCGATTCGTTACTATAAAATAAATTATTTTTGCCTAAAATACTAAAAATGGACAAAGCAAATTGGGTTACTGCTAAAGAATATGAAGATATTACCTATAAAAAGAGTAACGGTGTTGCTAGAATAGCCTTTAACCGTCCTAATATTAGAAACGCTTTTAGACCTCAAACCACAAAAGAGCTTTACGACGCATTTTATGATGCTACTGAAGATGTAAATATAGGTGCAGTCTTATTATCTGCCGAAGGTCCATCAACTAAAGATGGGGTTTGGAGCTTTTGCTCTGGAGGTGATCAAAAAGCAAGAGGACATCAAGGGTATGTTGGAGAAGATGGATATCATCGTCTTAACATTCTTGAAGTACAACGTTTAATCCGGTTTATGCCAAAAGCAGTGATTGCTGTTGTTCCTGGTTGGGCAGTAGGTGGTGGTCACAGTCTTCATGTCGTTTGTGATTTAACTTTGGCCAGTAAAGAGCATGCTATTTTTAAACAAACAGATGCTGATGTCACGAGTTTTGATGGTGGTTATGGATCTGCGTATTTGGCAAAAATGGTCGGACAAAAACGTGCTCGTGAGATTTTTTTCCTCGGAAGAAATTACTCTGCTCAAGAAGCGTACGACATGGGTATGGTTAATGCAGTAATTCCTCATGATCAATTAGAAGATACAGCATACCAATGGGCTCAAGAAATCTTAGCCAAATCACCAATGTCTATAAAAATGTTAAAATTCGCTATGAATTTAACAGATGATGGGATGGTTGGCCAACAAGTGTTTGCGGGAGAAGCAACCCGTTTGGCCTATATGACAGATGAAGCAAAAGAGGGGCGAGATGCATTTTTAGAGAAACGTAAGCCTAACTTTGATAAAAAGTGGATCCCTTGAATCTAAAATGAGTTTATGAGTAATAAAATAAAGCCTTGGCTCTCTGCTTTTAGATTGCGAACTTTACCACTATCCTTATCAGGTATCATTATTGGTTCTTGTTTTGCACATTATAATGGCAAGTTTGATGGCTACATTATGACTTTTGCTATCCTTTTAACGGTAGCATTACAAATCCTTTCTAATATTGCCAATGACTATGGCGATGGTATTAGAGGTACAGATAACGAGAATCGAATAGGACCAGAGCGCGCCATTCAAAGTGGAGCAATTACACCAGATGAGATGCTTGAAGGGATTAAAGTTAACATGCTAATCGTTCTCATACTAACCGTGGGACTTGTATTTATATCGTTTGGAAGTAAATACTTGCTCTATGCGATTCTATTTTTAGTCTTATCAGGGTTTTCGGTGTATGCAGCTATAAATTATACCGTAGGAAGCTCGCCTTATGGCTACAAAGGCCTAGGAGATGTATTTGTTTTTGTGTTCTTCGGAATGCTAAGCGTCGTTGGGAGTTATTTTTTATATACCAAAAGTATAGATCATCATGTTTGGCTGCCAGCAATTTCAGTTGGTTTGTTGAGTATGGGCGTTTTAAATCTCAATAATATGAGAGATATAGAGTCTGATAAATTAGCTTCAAAAGAAACCCTCGCTGTTAAATTAGGCAAGCATAACGCAAAAACGTACCACATTATACTTATCGCAACAGCAATACTTGTGTCTGTCGTGTTTTCTGTTTTATACTATTCTAGACTGTGGAATTTCTTATTTTACATCGCCTTTATCCCATTATTAATTCATATCAAAATTGTTGTAAGAGCTACTAACCCTAGAGATTTTGATCCGCAACTAAAAGTACTGGCATTAACCACATTTTTATTCTCAATACTACTAGGTGTTGGGTATATATTATGATTTTTTTAATATAATTATTTGGTTTACAGGTAATTAATACTTATATTTAGCTTATAATTTTGTAGGTTGGCATACATTTTAAAAAATGTTGACAATAGAATTTGGGGCTTTAAAACTCAGACAATTTATTCAAATCTGTCTGAGTTTTTTTTGTACTTTCGATTTTATAAATTAGATACTCATTATGAATCGATTATTACTTATTTTATTTATAATTTCAATTTTTACAGCCCAAGCTCAAAAAACTAGTAAACTCAAAGTTACAGAAAGTGAAGAATATAAAGATGATGTAAAAACATTTGATATTAAATCCATCCATACCACAACTTCTAATCTTACAGGAATAGTTAGAGAAAGTAAAAAGGATATTTTATTTGATGTTTTTGATGGTAATCTAAAAAAAACATTTTCTAAAATTGTAGATAGTGATAAGAAGGAACGATTTGTAGGAGAATTGTTTTATGGTGATGAGATAAAATATTTTACAGTATACTCGCCAAAAAATAAGGAGCGTATTGTGTATTGTCATACACTTAATATGGCTACCAAAACCTACAACAAAAAAGAAATTTTTAGTAGCACAGTAGAAAAAAAACAAAGTCTATTTTCTGGGCGTAACAAACGTCAAACTAGTTTTGCATTATCACCTAATGGTCAATATTTTGCTATGGCTACAGATAATATTAAGAAAAACCTTAATAGTTATACTATTCGTGTTTATAATGCACAAACTTTAGAAATGATTTATAAAAAATCATATAGAGAAGACGCAGAGCGCTATTACCAACCTAACGATCTTACGGTTTCAGATGGAGGTACAGTGTATTCTTTAGGTAAGCTATTTAAGAAAGGGAAAAGACAAAAAAAGGGAGGTAAAGCAAATTATGAGTTCGTGCTTAATGAAATTTCTAAGGCCTCAACTAAAGATGTATTTATTGGTTTAGGTGAAGATGAACACATTCAGTCATTAACGATTACAGATATCGACAATGAGTTGCATTTAATAGGTTTTTATTCTGAAAGAAATGTAGGTAGGATTAAAGGAGGTTGTAACTTTATGATAGATAGAGATAACCTTTCAGTTAAAAACAAAAAACTTTTAGACCTACCTCAAGAAGTGTATGATGATTTGTATGGCTACAG
Source organism: Psychroserpens sp. (assembly GCA_034111845.1). Classification (GTDB taxonomy): domain Bacteria; phylum Bacteroidota; class Bacteroidia; order Flavobacteriales; family Flavobacteriaceae; genus Psychroserpens. The sequence goes on from JAWUWM010000044.1 coordinate 16,820, forward strand.
AAAAGCTAAACGTAAAAATGATAAAGAACTATCTAATTTTTATATTGATTATGTTTTAACAGATGGTGAAGGTAACACGTATGTGTTAGCCGAAGAGTTCTATGTCACAAGTAATTATGTCTCTAATGGGGCAAATGGAGGCGGTTATTGGGTATACACATATCATTATGATGATGTATTAATTATAAAATTTAACGCAGAGGGGAATTTGGATTGGGGACGAAGTATTTTTAAGCGTGCCACTGCACCATCCTACAATGCATTTATGAAAAATGGTGAACTTCATGTGATCTTAAATTCTGGTAAAAATCTTACCGAGAAGAAAGATGGTCGCACAAAGGCATCAAAAGGTTGGTTTGAATCCTCTTCATTATATGATTTTGTCTACAGTGCTTCTGGCGATGTAACTTATGATAAAATTCAAGATAATAGAAGTAACACCTTTTATGCACCTTTTTATGGTACGTTTGAAAACGAGAAGTTTATCATGATGAGTACTAGGAAAAGTAAGAAGAAGCAATTCATGACTTTAGAATAACCCAATAACAAATTAGTAGTATGCAAATTACGTTTTATGGTCACGCAAGTTTAGGAATTAGAATAGCCGATATCCATATTTTGGTAGATCCTTTTATCTCGGGGAATCCCAAAGCAGCTCACATTGATATAGAAACGCTTAAAGCAGATTATATATTGGTAACACACGCGCATCAAGATCATATATTAGATGTTGAAGCTATTGCTAAACGAACAGGAGCTGTAGTAGTTTCTAATTTTGAGATTGCCACTCACTATGATAAATTAGGGATAGAAAATCATCCTATGAATCACGGTGGTCAATGGGATTTTGAGTTTGGTAATGTGAAATACGTTAATGCTATTCATACATCATCGTTTCCAGACGGAAGCTATGGTGGGCAGCCTGGTGGTTTTGTAATAGAAGGTGAGCATAAAAACATCTATATCGCAGGCGATACAGCCTTGACAATGGATATGAAACTCATCCCCTTATTCACAAAACTAGACTTAGCGATTCTTCCTATAGGTGATAATTTTACGATGGGAATTGATGAAGCCATTTTTGCAAGTGATTTTGTAGAATGCGATAAAGTACTCGGTTATCACTTTGATACCTTCGGTTATATAGAAATTGATCATGAAGCAGCAAAACGCAAATTCTTTGATAAGAATAAGGATTTAATGTTGCTGGAGATTGGTGAGAGTATTGAGTTGTAGATTCACCTCACCTTACTTCGCAGCACCAACTTATGAATCAATCGTGGTGATAAGCGTTTCACAAAAACGCCAAATTTTTCAAATTTCCCAATATAAGCTTCAAACTTTTCTTTACGAATGGCAGTAATCATTTTTTGAACAAAGACATCAACGTCTAATCCGTTTTCGGTCATCTCATCTTGATCTCCTTGTTTACTACCATCTGCTGTTAAGGCGTTTCGAGCTACATTTGTATTTACAAAACCAGGACATATCATAGTCACTTTCACATTGTCTATATCATGTTCTAAACGCATAGCGTCAAAAAAGCCATGCAATGCGTGTTTTGCACCACAATACGCAGATCGCAATGGCGAACTAAATTTCCCCATCAAACTAGACACTACAACATAATGACCAGATTGTTGTGCAACAAAATGTGGTAACAATGCTTTAGATAAAGCTACAGTCCCTAAATAATCAACTTCCATAAGTTTACGATCTACAGCAATAGAAGTGTCTATGATAGGAGAGCGCTGACTAATACCACCATTATTAATAAGCATATCAATCCTTCCGAAGATAGAAATAGCAGTTTCAGTTACAGTAGTAAGCGTATCTGTTTCTGCCAAATCTAAAGTTAACACTGCAATTTGCTCTGGTTGTTTACACATAGCTCTGACGTTTTCTAAGGCTGTTTGTCGTCTAGCAGACAAGATTAATTTACAATCGTAGTGAGATAAGGTGATGGCTAAACTTTTACCAATTCCGCTGGAAGCTCCAGTAATCCAAATGATTTTGTTGTTGAAATTCATAGTATGCTCGTAATAGCTGGTATTTTTTTTAATTAGATAATTATTCTTTACAGGTAATCTGCAATTGGTAATAGGTATTAAAAAAAAGTACAAAAGACAATATAGTGTCGTCAGAACTTTAACAATATAGTGAGAGTTTCAACCTCGATATAAGTTTTAAAAAAGTCAAAAGTACCATATTAAAATTGACTGTTATCTTCAAATCGCTAATTTCAACTTCAATTTTCATCTTGATTGCCAACTGAAAATTTGGACTGCGACTGTAAATTATTTCCCATCCATTCCTTCCGTAAATCATCAGACGATTGCCCAGTCTCATCATGTCGCCAACTTGATGGTTTAAAAAGATAACGTAGTCTATGTTTTAACGATTACCATCCAAAAAAAGAATCTTTAAAAAGCGCGAGCCATTCTATAAACGCTATTTTTACTGGATTATACGTATCAATATTTTCCACCAATCCATACACCACTTTTTCTTCTTTAAGTTCGGGCTGAAACGTACCAAACAATTTATCCCAAATAATTAAAATACTTGCATGGTTTCTATCTAAATATAACGGATTACTGCCATGATGAACCCGATGATGTGAAGGCGTATTAAAAACAGCTTGAAACCATTTAGGCAGTTTATCAATAGCTTCGGTATGAATCCAGAATTGATACAACAAGCTTATTGACATTTGTAGCATAATGAGTCCAGGATTAAAGCCTAAAAGCGATAACCAAAGCCAGAATATGAAAGAGTAAAATTCGCCAGACCACGTTTGTCTTAATGCAGTACTTAAATTATAATGTTTTGACGAATGATCTAGGACGTGAGATGCCCAAAATAAGGGACATTTATGTGAGATACGATGAAATTAATAATAGGCAAGATTATCTCCAAAGACAATTAAAATAAAACACCACCAAGTAATCCCATAGAAATAGAAGACAACGCATCCTTAGGTTTTTATGTTTTTATGTCTTTATGTATTGTTTAACAGTTGCATACGATTTTAATACCAATGTAATCACAAAAAAAGGAATCGCAAATAAGATAATATTAGGAAAGTTTAGGTCTTGTATGAGTGGTTTCTTCGTTTAGCTAAAATACAAATTTGTAGAACATGTCTTTTTATAAAGTTTAGGGCTTTTTTTAGAGCATTTTACAGTGTTAAATATAGGTTAAACCTTTTATTACACTTATCTAATTAATAGTAATACTATTATATTTGCAAGTAAATAAGTTAGTATGAAAAAGTTAGTATTACTTTGTGTGTTAAGTGCGTTTACGATAAACAGTTTTGCTCAGGTTGAGACAGGGCAAACTGGTGCTTGGTATATGTACTTTTTTAATCATCAATTTAAAGATAGTCAATTTGGGATTCAAGGGGATATACAACATCGTAATTGGAATACACTTGGTGATTTAGAACAATTATTAGTAAGAACTGGACTTACTTATACACCAAAAGATACTAAAGTGCTTTTAACGTTAGGATATGCAAATATTACTACAGGATCATTTGGAGATAGCGACGAAACATCTGGAGAAAATAGAATTTATCAAGAAGCCTTACTTCCTCAAAAAATAGGAAAACGTGTTTTCTTAACGCATCGTTTTCGTTATGAGCAACGCTTTGTGGAGAATCAAGATTTTAGAACGCGATATAGATACAATCTGTTTATAAATGTGCCATTTAATAAACCAACGTTAGAAAAAGGAGCAATTTATGCAGCATTATATAATGAGTTATTCATCAACGGACAAGAAGATATTGGAGATAACAGAACCGTAGAACTTTTTGATCGAAACAGAACATATTTTGGTATTGGCTACGTTTTAAATCCTGGACAACGATTTCAACTCGGTTGGATGAATCAAAAAACGGTCGCTTGGGGAAAAGGCCAAATACAACTAAGTTTTCACCACAATTTTTAATAAGTTTTAACAATTTATAAATTAAATTATTATGAAAAAAGGTTTTAATTACATCGCGATTGCTGTATTAAGTTTAGGAATGGTATCCTGTGATACTGCTAAAAAAGAAACGACTACAGATGCCGAAAAGGCAAGAGTAGATTCTATGATGCAAGTAGCTCAGCAACCCATAAAAAGCATCTTAACAGCAGAGGAGCAGGCAAGTATGACACCAGACGAAATTATAGGACGTCTTAAAAAAGGTAATGAGAATTTTGTAAGTAATAATTTAACACAAAGAGACCATTCGTCACAAAGACGTTTAGCAACTATTGGTCAGTATCCTAAAGCAATCGTTTTATCATGCGTAGATAGTCGTGTGCCAGTAGAAGATGTATTTGACTTAGGTATTGGAGATATTTTTGTTGCACGTGTTGCTGGTAATATCGAAAATAAAGATATCGTAGGTTCTATGGAGTTTGCAACTGCTGTAGCAGGTTCTAAAGTAGTCATCGTCATGGGACACACTGCTTGTGGAGCAGTGAAACATGCTATTGACAATACAGATGCTGCATCTATGGGTATGAATGCACTGAGTGATTTATTAGCAGAAATTAGACCCTCTGTAGACGCAACAGAAAAGAACGGAGAGGTCTCTTCTAAAAATGTGGCTTTCACAAATAGTGTCATCAATACAAATGCAAAACAAACTGTTGAAGATATTAGAAAACAATCTCCTAAAATGGCTGAATTAGAGGCTAACGGAACGATAAAGATTGTACCTGCGGTTTACGATATGGAAACTGGTAAAGTAGTCTTCTTAAAATAA
>JAWUWM010000045.1:0-17893 GCA_034111845.1 Psychroserpens sp.
GGCAGTTTATTGAAACGGCAAACGCTCCTATTTTTGGTATCGACAGTAAAGGACTTGTTAACGAGTGGAACCAGACTTCTGAAAGTATTACTGGGTTTCCAAAAGGCGAAGTATTAGGTAAAGATCTGGTACAAACCTATATCACCGAAGATTACAGAGAGTCCGTAAAAAAAGTATTGGACGATGCGTTGCTTGGTACAGAAACTGCGAACTATGAATTCCCACTATTTACGAAAGATGGACAGCGTGTAATGGTATTATTAAACTCCAGTACACGACGGGATACAAATGGGGAAATTACGGGTGTATTAGGAGTAGGACAAGATATTTCGGAAATAGATACACTACGAACGGCATCAGAATCTATCGCAAAAGAATTAAGGCAGTTTATTGAAACCGCAAACGCTCCTATTTTTGGTATCGACAGTAAAGGACTTGTTAACGAGTGGAACCAAACTTCTGAAAGCATTACTGGATTTACAAAAGACGAAGTATTAGGAAAAGATCTGGTACAAACCTATATCACAGAAGATTACAGAGAGTCCGTAAAAAAAGTATTGGATGATGCGTTGCTTGGTCAAGAAACTGCCAACTATGAATTTCCGCTATTTACAAAAAATGGACAGCGTGTAATGGTATTATTAAACTCAAGTACACGACGTGACATCAATGGGGAAATTATTGGGGTATTAGGAGTAGGACAAGATATCACAGAGTTGGTTGGTTATCGTAACGAGTTAGAATTGAAGGTAAATGAAAGAACCTTAAAATTAAACCAAGCATTAGAAAAGCAAAAAGAATTAAACCAATTAAAATCGAGATTCGTTTCAACGGCATCTCATGAATTTAGAACTCCGTTATCTGCAATTAATTTTGCTGCAGGCTCTATTAAAAAATACTGGGCTAAAATGGAGCCAGTTACCGTACAAAAAAAACTAGACAAAATAGAAGATCAGGTTTTGCATATGACAAAACTATTAGACGATATTTTAATTGTTGGTAAGGCTGAAGCAGGTAAAATCATACAACATCCAGTAAAAATAAATCTTGGAGACTTTATACATGAAATAATTGACGAAGTATCTGGTGCTTGTAATAAATCACACGATATAGTGCTAATTGATACCGAAGGGCTAAAAACCATTGATATTTTTATTGATGAAAAATTGGGCAGAAATATTTTTATCAATCTAATTGGTAACGCTGTAAAGTATTCTCCAAATGCTAAAAATATTACTATTGCCTTGTCCTCCGAAAAAGAGTACACCGTTGTTACGATAACAGATTGTGGAATAGGAATTTCCAAATCAGAGCTTAAAAACATTTTCAAGCCTTTTTCTCGAGGAAAAAATGCTGATTTAATCCAAGGCACAGGACTTGGTTTAACGATTGCAAAAGACGCAATAGATATAATGGGGGGGGAAATAATTGTGAAGAGTAAAAATGGAAATGGAACATCCTTTATTGTAAAGATTTTAAATAAGCAACATGTATAAAGTATTAATTGTAGAAGACACCTTAGCTATAAGAGAGGAAATTTATGATATTCTTTTAATGGAAGGTTATGAGGTTTTTCAGGCTGAAAACGGATTAATTGGTTTTGACGTAGCCCTGAAAGAGCAACCAGATCTTATTATTTCAGACATACTTATGCCAGGCCTTAGCGGTTTTGAGATGTTTGAAAAACTACAAACAAATAAGAAAACAGCGAGTATTCCATTAATATTTCTTTCAGCAAAAGCGGAAAGGGAAGATATTAGAACTGGAATGAATTTAGGGGCTGAAGATTATTTAACGAAACCGTTAAATATAAACGATTTGTTGATTGCTGTTGCAAATAAAATTAATAAAAAATTAATAATAGATCAAAACATTATTGATAAAACTGCAGCGTTATCTAAGATTCTTCAAAACCAAAAGAATGAACTAGACAATTATTCTCATTTAATTTCACATGAATTAAAATCTTCATTAAGAAATATTTCAGATCTTTTAACTTGGTCTCAAGAGGATCGAGATGAAACTAATAATTTTCAAGATTCTACTATTAACTTTCAACTGATGGAGGATAAAATAGAAAAAATGGACTTATTGTTAGCAAAATTAGAACAATATAACAATATCACGTCTGCTACTTTTAAAAATAAATTAGTAAATAGTAATACTATTGTAAAACAGATTATAAATGAAACCCATAACTCCCCTGCTGTAACAATTAAAATAAAAAATGAATTACCTACCTTATTTATTGACGGAAATATGCTGGGAAAAGTATTTGAAATTCTAATAGAAAATGCTTTAGACTATATTAATAAAAAAAATGGTCTTATTGAAATAGCGTGTGAAATAACGGACAAAGATTATATTTTTTCAATCATAGATAATGGGATTGGAATACATCCAAAATATCATGAAAAAATATTTGAAATGTTTCAACCTTTCGAATCAACTAAATCTCAAACAATTGGATTAAGTATGGTTAAAAAAATTATTTCTCATTATAATGGACAAGTCTATTTAAAAAGCACTCCTAATGTGGAAACAATATTTTATTTTAATCTTCCAATTTCTGAAGTGTCTCCTGCAAATCAAATAAACTAATTCATTCGAAGAAAAAATACGAATAACAATCTCCAACAAGGTACTGCGAAAAAATGAGTGAAATTCTAGGAATATTTAGTTAATCATTTTGTGCTAGGTTTATATAAACATCAGAACACAATATTTAATTGGAGTGGTTAGCTCGAACGTTTGTTCACTTTATTGTTTTGATAGATAGTTTTTTAGAATTTCGCTGCTTTTGTTCAGTATGAGTCAAAATCACACACAGCTTTTGATACATTGTTTGTTGCATGTTTTTCTGCAAAATTTCATCATTACTTTTTAATTTCCTTTTCCAGTAAGTTAGAGATCTATTTGTGTTTACTGCATTTGTTGTAATAATAGTCGCCTATAAGTATATCTCTAAAATCAAGGAAAAATCTCTTGAAGAAATTGAAGGCTTTTGTGTATTCTCACCTTAATTTTAGATAAATGATTTTTTATAAGATAATGTTGTCTTTGTTATCCCTTTTAAAAACCAAAAAACCCAATCTTCTCAGATTGGGTTTTGGTGGTGGTGCCTCCAGGAATCGAACCAGGGACACATGGATTTTCAGTCCATTGCTCTACCAACTGAGCTAAGGCACCAAACGCATAAATTGCGAGTGCAAATATAAACTCATTTTTATCATTCCCAAAAAATAATTAAAAAAAAATAATTAATTATTTTGATTGAGGTTGAAATCACTGATTTCAATATAAATAATGTTATAATTTGGTTAATTACTATTCCAATTTAAAACTTCATTTCGTAGATTGTAACTTTTAGAAGAAATTATGAATTTAATTATTGACGTAGGGAACACTTATGTAAAGTTTGCTGTTTTTAATTTCGGTAAGCTTGAAGATAAAATTGTTGGAGAAATTGTTGATTTTGATGCGTTAGTAGCTAATGTGCTCAATACCTATCCTAAAATTGATCAAGCGATTGTTTCTTCCGTAGGAAAATTAGGAAAATCACATATTAAGCGTCTTCAAAATAAAATAAAACTTTTAGAACTTTCACATAAACTATTATTACCATTTAAAAACCTGTATGCGACACCAACGACATTGGGTGTAGATCGCATAGCTTTGGTAAGTGCCTCTGTAGAACAGTTCCCTGATAGTAACGTGCTTATTATTGACGCTGGTACATGCATTACTTATGATTTTATTAATACGAATAATGAGTATATCGGAGGTGCTATTTCTCCAGGTATTAGACTTCGTTATAGAGCATTAAATGATTTAACTGCGAATTTACCGTTATTAGAGACTCAAGTACCCGAAGATATTTTGGGTAATTCAACTCAAAACGCAATCCATTCTGGTGTTGTCTTTGGAGTTTTAAAAGAAATTGACGGAGTGATTGAGGACTATATAAATAAATATTCGGGTTTAACAGTTATTTTAACAGGAGGAGATACCAAATTCTTGTCAAACCAATTAAAAAATAGCATATTTGCCAATTCAAATTTTCTTTTAGAAGGTTTGAATTTTATTTTAGAATATAACACGCACTAATGATAAAAAAACTTGTAATAGTTTTAGTAACTCTTTTTACCATACAAATGTATGGTCAACAGGGCACAGCCTCTCCATATTCTTTTTACGGAATTGGAACATTGAAATTCAAAGGGACTGTTGAAAATAGAAGTATGGGAGGATTGAGTATCTATACAGATAGTATTCATGTCAACTTGAGAAATCCTGCTGGTTATGCAACTCCAAATCTTACAGTTTGGAATAAAGAGAACAGACCTATTAAGTTTTCTATTGGAGCGAGTAATAACAGTACGACTTTAAAAACAGATTCTGGTGAAGCTGATGTAAGCTCCACAACTTTTGATTATTTAGCGCTTTCGATGCCAGTAGGTAAATTTGGATTTGGATTTGGATTATTGCCTTATTCTTCGGTTGGATACAAACTAGAAGATATAAACGATGAGGTGTTAACTAATAGATATAGTGGAGAAGGAGGTGTTAATAGAGCTTTTTTTGGTGTAGGTTATAGTATTACAGATAAACTAAGTATTGGTGTTGATATGAATTATAACTTCGGAAATATCCAAAACACAGCAATTGAGTTTGTATATGATGATGAAGGTGATTTGGTGCAGTATCAATCTAGAGAAAATAATCGATCAGATTTAAGTGGTCTTAATTTCAATATTGGTTTAACTTATAAGACAATGATTAACGATAAGTTGGAGTTGCAAGCAGGTTTAACGTATTCTCCAACAAGTGATTTATCATCTATTAATGAAAGATCCTTTTCTACAATTATTATTAATGCTGTATCCGGTCAGGAGTTTCTTATTAACGAAACTGAAGGAGGTCTAGAAGCTGCAGGTCTAGATGAAACTAACTTAACGCTACCGTCTAGAATATCATTTGGTGCTGGGATTGGAAGGCCTAGAAAGTGGTTTGTAGGTGGGGAGTATACACGACAAAACACAAGTGAATTTGCAAATCCAATTGTATCCATACAAAATGCTAACTTTGAGAATTCTTCAAATATTGCTTTTGGAGGTTTTTTTATCCCAAATTTTAATTCATTTGGAAGTTACTGGAAGCGAATCACTTATAGGGCAGGTTTTTATGCTGAAAACACTGGTTTAGTTATCAATGACGAAACTGTAAACGAGTTTGGCATATCTTTTGGAGTAGGTTTACCAGTCGGGAATGTGTTTTCAAATGCGAACATCGGTTTTGAACTTGGGCGACGAGGAACAACAAACCGAAATCTAATACAAGAAAACTTTTTAAGTCTAAAAATCAGTTTGTCATTAAACGACAGGTGGTTTGAAAAAAGAAAATATAACTAACATAAATTACGAGAAGATGAAAACGAGAACTACTTTAATCATAGCGGCGCTTTTAATGGTCACGAACTTTAGTTTTGCCCAACAGAACGAAGAGTGCATGCTTAATTTAACAATGTTTAATGACGCTGTAAAAAGTAAAAATTATGATGATGCTTATGAGCCTTGGATGAAAGTAAGAAAACAATGTCCAAAGTTTAATATTGCTATTTATAAAAGAGGCGAAAAGATTTTGGATCATAAAATAGAGAATTCTACTGGTGCAGAGAAAACAGCTTTTATTTCCGATTATATGGATTTGCTTGATGCTGCAGGAGAAAATTTCCCTAGTAAGTATTCAAAAGGTGAAATCGAAGAGGAAAAAGCACTTAAAAAATATGAGAATCAAAAGGATTTAGGCCTTACAGATTACCAAATATTTGAAGCTTTTGATTTGGAGTTTAAAAATTACAGATCAGATTTTACGAGCACTAAAGGGCTTTATGTTTACTTTACTAAAACTGTAGATTTATTTAAAGCTGGTCAATTTGAAATTCAAAAAGTTTTTGATAAGTATGATGACGTTAATGATCAATTAGATGATTTAAACGAAAAATATGCGAAATCATTAAATAAGTTAATCGAAAAAGAAACAGCTGGTAATGCATTATCAAAAACACAAGGTAAGTATAAAACGTTTTATCAAAAAAGTCTAGAAGCGAATTCTAAAATTGCAGGAAGTTTAGATACTTATATTGGTGACTTAGCTAATTGTGAAAACTTAATCCCTTTATATAGAAAGGATTTCTCAACATATAAGGATGATGGTGCTTGGTTAAAAAGAGCAGTAAGTAAAATGTATAATAAAGATTGTACAGATGATCCTTTATACGTAGAGCTTGTAAAAGCTTATGATCAAGCAGATCCCTCTGCAGAGACAAAATATTTTGTATCAACAGTTTTGAGAAAACAAGGTAAAAATAGCGAAGCTGATAAATATGTTAGGGAGTCTTATGACTTACAAACAGATCCAATTAAAAAAGCTAGAATGGCAAAGAAAATTGCTAATGACTTTAAAAGAAGTGGAAGTTACGGTTCTGCAAGAACATATTATAGAGAGGCTTTAGCGTTAAATCCTTCAGATGGGACACCTCACTTACAAATTGCTTCAATGTATGCGAAAAGTGCTAACAATTGTGGAGATAATGCTTTCAATAAAAGAGCAGTATTCTGGTATGCAGCTCAAGAGGCTTTAAAAGCAGGTAGAGTTGACCCAGGATTAAAGAGTAATGCAACTAAATCTGCAGCATCTTATAACGCGAATGCGCCTACTAAAGGTGAGATATTTTCTCAAAATATGGCAGGTAAAACAATTACCATTGGATGTTGGATTGGTGGTAGTGTAAAAGTGCCTAGCCTAGATTGAAAAAGAACTGTTTAAATATAATGTTTAGCATAGTCACCACAATTGTGGTGACTATGCTTTTTTCATGTGAAAGCAACTTTAAAAAGGTACAGCAAATAGGTGTGCTGCAAAACGAGCCCATTGGTGAAGCTAAAAACATCAATGTAAAGTATACTGAGGCGATAGACTCTATAGCTAAAGTTATTGCTAATTTAGAAAGCCCTAAAATGTTAGATTATTCAAATAGAGATTTTTCATTCCAAGAGTTTCCAGATGGTGTGAGGTTAACGTTATTTGACGAGAACAACCAAAAAAATGTGGTACTCGCAGATTATGCTATCGTTTACAAGGCTACAGACTTAATCGACCTTCAGGGTAACGTGATCTTAATTACACCTCAAAATGATAGTTTGTTTGCAGAGCAATTGTACTATGATAAAGGGAATAAATGGTTGTTTTCAAATTTACCTGTGCGTTTAAAATCTATAACAGCCAATAATGCGCATGGTGATATTTTTGATTCAGATACTAAATTTAAAAACTACACAATTCTAGAAGGTAGAGGGGATATGATCCTAAAAGATTAATAGCAGTTATTATTTGAATTTTTCATATAATTAAATCCTGGTTTATTATTGTAAATTCAAATAGTAAATAGTAAGGGTTTGTAAAACATCTTTATCTTTGTACAATAACATACAATATACTTCTATGAAAATTCTTCAGTTTTTTCAATATATATACCTGTTTTTTGCAGTATTATTTATTTATGATGGCTTTGTGAGTTGGGGAGAAGAAGGCAATAGGTCAATCATATCCTTCCTATTTGCAGCTTTAGCTATTTTTATGTTTTTCTTCAGGAAAAAGTTTGGCAAAAAATTTGGTAATCGCAACGATTCATAGGGATGGATTATAGCATTGTAATCATTATTGTAATGTTAATATTTTCGGCTTTTTTTTCCGGAATGGAAATTGCTTATGTGTCGTCCAATAAGATTCATATCGAAATTGAAAAAAAGCAAGGTGACTTTTTAGCCAATATTTTAACCAGACTTACAGCAAAACCCTCAAAATTTATAGCAACTATGCTTATTGGAAACAATATAGCATTAGTTATTTATGGCTTTGTAATGGGAGATGTCTTGATGAATTGGTTTCAGTCTGTTTTGCCATCTCAATATCCAGTTGTTACCTATTTGCTTAACGATTTAAGCTTATTAACACAAACCATTATTTCGACAATTATTATTTTGTTTACTGCAGAATTTCTCCCAAAAGTATTCTTTCAAATCTATGCTAATTCATTCTTAAAGATCTTTGCTTTTCCGGCTTATGTTTTTTATGCGCTATTTTGGTTTTTATCGTCTTTTATCATTTATATATCAGATTTTATACTGAAACGTTTTTTTAAAACTGAAGGTGATGACGTTCAATTAGCAATGACTAAAGTAGAGTTAGGAAACTACATAAGTGAGCAAATGGAATCTGTTGAAGAACATGACGAAGTGGATAGTGAAATACAGATTTTTCAGAAGGCGCTAGAATTTTCCGAAGTAAAAGCTCGGGAAGTTATGATACCACGTACAGAGATTATCGCGGTAGAAGTCAAAGACTCTATAGCTAATATAAGTACCTTGTTTATAGAATCTGGAATGTCTAAAATATTAGTCTATAAGGAGAGTATTGATGATATCTTGGGTTATGTACATTCTTTTGAATTGTTTAAAAAACCAAAAACAATAAAGTCTATTGTTAAACAGGTAGTCTATGTGCCAGCAACTATGTTAGTTAAGGATGTACTCAATATTTTGACTAAAAAAAGAAAGAGTATGGCCGTTGTTATAGATGAGTATGGGGGTACTGCAGGGATAATGACCATAGAAGATATTGTAGAAGAACTCGTAGGAGAAATCGAAGATGAACATGATAGCGTTGCTTTAATTGAAGAAAAGCTGGATACTGGTAATTATAAGTTTTCTGCTCGTTTAGAAGTTGATTATATCAATGAAACGTATAAACTAAATCTTCCAGATGGAGAGAATTATGAAACACTTGGTGGTCTTATTGTAGATGAAACAGAAGAAATCCCTCAGGTTAATGATCAAATCCTCATTGGTGGTTTTAAATTCACCATTTTAGAAGTGTCTTCTACTAAGATTGATTTAGTTACGCTTCAAATCATTGAGCAAGATTAATAGTCATTTCTGCGATCTCAACGTGCTTCAATAATAACCTTAAGTTCTAGATATAGTTAGCATTCTATGAAACCCAATAAAAATAGGTAATAAAAACATACATCTCCTTTTATTATTTGATAGAAAATGGTATTTTCGCCCACTTATAATTCGATAAATTATATAATAAATGGCAGTTTTAAATAAAATTAGACAACGTTCACTCTTTTTGATACTAATCATAGCGTTAGCGTTATTTTCATTTGTACTTGCAGATCTATTTAAAAATAGTGATGCATTGTTAGGTACCGCTCAAGATATTGTGGCTACAGTTAATGGAAAGAATATTACTAGGATAGATTTTATGTCTAAGGTTGAGAATACTCAAAGACAACTTGGTCCAGGTGCAACCTCTACTCAAGCAATGAATAGAGTTTACGATCAAGAAGTACGTCGTGCAGTAATGAATACGCAATTTGAGGAGCTTGGACTTTCGGTAGAGCAAGATCAAATGAAAGATCTTATTAAGCAAAATTTTTCAACCTATCCAGAGTTTCAAAATGAAGTAGGTCTTTTTGATGAAAACAAATTAACAGAGTTTGTTGCTAATCTTAAGGCCATATATCCAGAGCGGTCTGTTCTTGGAAACTTTCAGTTAAATTATGATGACTGGGTGAATAGCGAAAGTTCTATAGCAATAGGTGCTCAAGAGAGAACCTATTACAATATGGTTAAAGCTGGAGTTAATGCAACCTTAAACGAAGCTGAGGTAGATTATCTTTTAGAGAATTCAACAAGAGATATCAAATATGTTCAAATACCGTATTCTACAATTAATGATAGTTTAGTAGATGTGAGTAAAAGTGATATCAACACTTACATCAATAATAACAAAGCGCAATTTGAAGTAGAAGCTTCTCGTGATATTGTTTTTGTGGAGTTTAAAGAAGCGCCTAGCCTGGATGATGAGACTGATTTAAAGAGTAAACTTGGTGAGTTTATTACAGGTAAAGCAGTTTTTGAAAATGGTAAGAACGATACAATTGTAGCATTTCGTAATGTAAAAGAATCAAGTTTAGAAAACTACGTTAATTATACAGCAGCATCAGATGTCAACTACAATGATGCATTTGTTAAAAAATCTGCACTACCATCAGTAGTGGCTGACACGTTGTTTAATCTAAATGCTGGTGATGTTTATGGTCCTTACAAAGATGGGGCAATCATGAAATTAACAAGAATGGTGGCTGCAAAGCAAGTGCCAGATTCTGCTAAAGTACGTCACATTTTAATTCCATATATGGGAGCATTAAGCGCTGGACCAGATGTTACACAAACGTTAGAGCAAGCCAAGGCGACTGCTGATAGCGTTTTAGCTATCGTAAAGGTAAATCGTTCTAAATTTCCAGAATTAGTTACTGCATTGTCTTCAGATAAAGGGAGTATTGATAAAGGTGGTGTTTATGATTTTCACCCAAGCACTCAAATGGTAAAGCCCTTTAGTGATTTTGAATTTCAAAATAAAGTGGGTGATATTGGTGTAGTAGAAGCGCAGTATGGATTTCATATCATTGAAATATTAGCACAAAAAGGATCTTCTAAAGTTGTTAAAGTAGCTACAATTGCAAGAGAAATTGAGGCTTCAACTGAAACTATAGATAATGTATTTACTGAAGCTTCAAAGTTTGAACTTGCGGTAAAAGATGCTTTTTTCCAAGATATTGCAAAAGAAAATAAATACACTGTAAAGCCTGTTAATGGAATTAAAGTGTTAGATGAGCAAATACCTGGACTAGGAAGTCAGAGAGGTATGGTTAAATGGGCATTTGAAGGTGAAACGAAAGTTGGCGATTTCAAACGTTTTACAATTCCTGGAGGTGGTTATGCAGTTGCACAAGTAACTAAAGTAAGCAAGAAAGGTTTAATGGATCCAGAAACAGCATCGGCATCGGTTTTAGGTGATATTAGAAAAGAAATGAAAGCAAAAATGATTCGTGATAAAGTTACTGGTACTACTATTGATGAGGTTTCTAAAAATCAATCGAGATCGACAACGAATTCTGCTGCGGTAAATATGAAAAATCCAACAATGACTGGTGCTGGTTTAGAACCAATGGTAGTTGGTGTTGCGTTTGGATTAAAAGGCGGTGAAACGTCTGGTTTAATAGATGGAGAAAGAGGGGTTTATATGGTAACTGTTTCTAATATTCTAGAAGCATCTAAACTAGACAACTTTCAAGCTATGGCAAATCGTTTAAGTACTACAAGATCAAGTGCAGCGCAAACTAAAGTATACAATGCTTTAAAAGAAACTGCTGATATCGAAGATAATAGAGCATCATTCTACTAATCTTTAGATCATAAAATGCAAAAAGCTTCACAATTTGTGAAGCTTTTTGCATTTTATGAAGTATTAGATGCTTTAAGCTAATACCATTTCAGAATAGGATAATATAGTGGTATAGCCTTTAGCTTTAAAATATGCAGTAGGGTTATCTTGCGAAGCGACTAATACAAAATCCCCACCCCAAGCACCAAGACTCTTAATGCTACCATTAAAATCGTTAAATAGACGCCTTTTAATAGGTGTTTCTTTTATGATTTCTGAAATGAGCTGTTCATGTGTATTCATCAACTGTTGAAATGCAACAAGTGATTGACTTTTAATCATACTTTGAGTAATAGTATTCACTTTATCAATTACAGATGATACATCTGAAGTGTTTTCTCTATACTGTTTTATACCATCACGACTATTTTGTTTTTGATTGAGGTACACAAAGAATAAATTGTCTTTAAACATCGGATTGAAGTTTATAGAACTTTGAACATTATCATTTGATGTGTTTAATTGATATGTCAAACCCTTTTTTGCATTCGCGCAAGCAATATCGTAACCACTGCCACCAAAGGTGAGTTCTAATAAAGCATAGGGATCTACTTTAGCCCAACGCGCTACATTAGAGATTAATGTTGATGACGTACCAAGCCCCCAGTTTTTTGGAAACTCTAAAATCGTAGTGACCTCATAGCCTTGGTTCTCATAAAGAAACTCAGAATTAAGTTGCTTGGCAGCATTTAGAATTTGTAATAAACGTTGTGATATATCATTGCGATCATCGAGAGAGTAAATAATCTCGTTATCAAGTATGCTAAACTCAATCTCAAACCATGTGTTAGCTTGCTCATCTATGCTTGTCCACTTTAGTATCCCGTTTTTTCCTTTTTTTATTTCTAAAGATTGGCCAAAAACTGAAGGAACTGCCAATGCTATAGCACCATCAAGTACAACGTATTCTCCAGTTATTAATAATTTACCGTGACTATAAAAGCGTTTCATTTATTGTCTTAGTTTTTCTATTTCTGCAACCACAGCACTATGAGTGACAGTATGTGATATAAAATGTTTTATAATTTTAGTTTTTTCTTCGGAAGTCGCTTCAAACTGATTTAAGATGTTCATCAAGTGCATTTTCATGTGACCTTCTTGAATACCAGTGGTCGTTAGTGATCGAAGTGCTCCAAAGTTTTGAGCTAATCCAGCCACAGCAACAATTTGCATGAGTTCTTTGGCAGAGGGGTCTCCAAGAAGTTCTAGTGCCCATTTTACTAAAGGATGAAGTTTTGTTAACCCGCCAACAGTGCCCAATGCCAATGGTATTTCCATCCAAAAGGAGAAGACACCAGCTTCAATTTTCGCATGTGTTAAGCTTGAGTATTGTCCGTTTCTTGACGCATAAGCATGAACGCCAGCTTCCACAGCTCTAAAGTCATTTCCTGTAGCAAGAACCACTGCATCAATACCATTCATGATCCCTTTATTATGAGTCACTGCACGGTAAGGTTCAATTTCTGCAATGTTGACCGCTTGAACAAATTTTTCAGCAAATTCTTGAGCCGAAATATTAGAATTTTCAGTAAGCGCTTCAACCTTGCAGCTCACTTCTGCTCTAACTAGACAATTAGGCACGTAATTAGAAAGAATCGACATAATGACTTGGATGTTTTGTTCTTCCGAAGAGAATAAGTCATAATCTAGAGCTTCTTCTTTCAGTGTTTTTGCAAATTGCTCCAAACAAGAATTGATGAAATTTGCGCCCATGGCGTCCAAGGTTTCAAAGGTGGCATGCAGTTGGTAATACTGATCTATATCTTCAGTTTTATCTTTAAGTTGTATGTCTAAAATACCACCACCACGTTTCTCCATATTTAGAGTAAGTGGTTTAGCGTCTTCAATAAGTTTTGGTTTTAAAGCTTTGAAAAATTGTTTAAGTTTAGAGGGTTCGCCTTGAAACATAAAATGTACTTGGCCAATTTTTTCGGTAGCGATTACTTGGGTTTTAAATCCACCACGATCAAACCAGAATTTTGCAGCTTTGCTAGCAGCAGCAACAACAGAACTTTCTTCTATTGCCATTGGTATAGCATATAAGGTATCGTTAATTAAAAAATTAGGAGCAACTCCTAGCGGTAAATAGTAGTTACTAATAGTATTCTCTATAAACTCATCGTGAAGTTGTTGCAGCTTTTTGTCTTCATTCCAATACTGTTTTAAAAGTGATTTTGCTGATGCAGTGTCTTTAAAATAGGTGTCAACAAGCCAGTCAATTTTTTCTGATTTCGATAATTTGGAAAATCCAGTAATGGTTTTATTCATCTGCTAAAATTTAATAGTTGATTACAAGAAATTACTATTATACGAAACGAATTATAGGAATTATATTAATATTTAATTGGCGTTAATTCGAAATGCAAAGATACTATTCTTGATTTTATTATTGTTGCATTACCATATTATTGCCATTTAACCCGCAATAGTTACTGTTTTTTGCATTATTTTTAGTAAACTTGACCTAGTTTTATCAAAAAAACATATCTATGAAAATATTCAATTCCCTTGTTCTTCTAGTATTTTTTGTAACCGCTTTAGCTTCAGCACAAAATAAAAATATCACACTAGAAGAAATATGGGATGGAACGTTTAGAACAGAGCGTATGGATGCTTTGAATTCTATGAATAATGGGCAGCAGTATTCAGTTTTGAATTATGTAAAGGGAGCAACTCAAATAGATACATATGATTATAAAACATTAAGCAAGGTTAACACAATAGTTAACTCGGTTGATCTTAGTGATATTGATAGTTTTTCAAACTATACGTTTAGCGATGATGAAACGAAAGTGTTATTAGCGACTAATGTGGAGTCTATTTTTAGACGTTCAACACTTGGTAAGTTCTATGTTTATGACACTAAAACGAAATCTACAGAATTAGTTTCCGAAGAAAAAATACAAGAACCTACATTTTCACCAGATGGGAGTAAAATTGCTTATGGTTTCAATAATAATCTTTTTGTAAAAGATTTAAACACTGGTGATACATCGCAAATCACTTTTGATGGTGATAAAAATAAAATCATTAACGGCATTACAGACTGGGTTTATGAAGAAGAGTTTAGTCTTGTAAGAGCCTTTGAGTGGAATGCAACTGGAGATAAAATAGCATTTATTAGATTTGACGAAACCAATGTGCCAGAATTTTCAATGGATGTTTATGGTCAGCAATTGTATCAAACTCAAACCGTTTTTAAATACCCTAAAGCAGGTGAAACAAATTCTGAAGTATCGCTGCATATCTACGATTTAGGAACTAAAAAAGCTCAAGACGTTAAATTAGATAAAGCGTATAGTGATTTTTATATTCCTAGAATTAAGTGGTCAAATGATGCAAACGTATTAAGTGCACAATACACCAATAGACATCAAAATGAGCTTGATTTATGGATGATTAATGCGGAGACCTTAAGTGGTAATTTAGTTTTAGCTGAAACAGATAAAGCGTATATAGATGTTACTTTTAATTTGACCTTTTTAAAAGATAATAGCTTTATCTGGACAAGTGAAAAAGATGGATGGAATCATATCTATCACTATGCTAAAAACGGAACACTTATCAACCAAGTCACATTAGGAAGTTGGGAAGTGACCAATTATTACGGTTACAATCAAAAAACAAAACGAATCTTCTACCAATCTACAGAAGATGGGTCTATCAACAGAAGTATTTATTCTATTGGTCTTAACGGAAAAAAGAAACAACGCTTAACTAAAAATACTGGAACAAATGCTGCATCGTTTAGTGCAGACTTCACGTATTTTATCAACACATTCTCAAGCGCTACTAGCCCTCCAGAATACACGTTGAATAATGCTAAGACTGGAAACTTGGTGAAGAGTATTAAAGACAACGATCAACTATCACAGAAATTATCACAATATAAAACTTCAGAGAAAGAGTTTAGTACTCTAAATGTTAATGGAAATGATTTAAATATGTGGACGATTAAGCCTGCAAATTTTGATGCTAACAAAATTTATCCACTATTTATGTACCAATACTCTGGTCCAGGATCACAGCAAGTCGCTAACCGTTGGAATGCTGCCAATGATTATTGGTATCAGCATTTAGCGCAACAAGGCTACATTGTGGTTTGTATTGATGGCAGAGGTACAGGTTTTAAAGGAGCAGATTTTAAAAAGGTCACTCAAAATGAATTAGGGAAGTACGAGGTAGAAGATCAAATTACTGCAGCAAAGCAATTAGGAAAGTTATCCTATATTGATGACAGTAATATAGGTATTTGGGGTTGGAGTTACGGAGGTTTTATGAGTAGTAATGCCTTATTTAAAGGGAATGATACATTTTCTATGGCCATAGCTGTAGCACCTGTAACGAGCTGGAGGTATTATGATTCAATCTATACAGAGCGTTATATGACAACGCCCCAAGAGAATGCTTCTGGATATGATGAAAACTCACCAATTAATCATGTTGATAAATTGAAAGGCGATTTCTTATTAATTCATGGTACTGGAGATGATAATGTACATGTTCAAAATACGATGCTTATGGTAGACGCCTTAATTCAAGCCGATAAGCAATTTGAATGGATGATCTATCCTGACAAAAATCATGGTATTTATGGTGGGAATACAAGATTACACCTTTACAAAAAAATGACAAACTTCATTCATGATAACTTAGGTGAAAATAGAGATGAGGAGAATGCGTCTAAGGATGAAGGCTTTAAAGTCAAAGGATAAACTAACTAACTAATAAATAATTTTATGTCAAACGTCACATTAAAACCGCATCAAAAAGAGCTATTTGGACAACCAATAGGTCTTTATATTTTGTTTCTAACAGAAATGTGGGAACGCTTTTCTTATTACGGTATGCGAGCATTACTTGTATTATATATGACATCTCAAACAGTAGGTGATGACAGAGGCGCTGGTTTAGGTTGGACAAATCAAGAAGCTTTAGCTCTTTATGGCTGGTATACAATGTTAGTTTACGTGATGTCTATTCCCGGAGGAATGATCGCAGATAAGCTTATCGGTCAAAAGAAAGCTGTACTCTGGGGAGCAATTATTTTGTGTCTTGGTCATGGTGTTTTAGTATTGACAGATACTTGGGCATTTTATACTGGTTTAGGCCTAGTAATTCTCGGAGTTGGTCTATTAAAACCAAATATTTCAACCATGGTAGGGGGGTTGTATCGTGAAGGAGACATTAGACGTGATAAAGGATTCAGTATATTTTATATTGGTATTAATTTAGGATCTCTTCTTGCTACAATGGTTGTTGGATTAGTTGTTGCAGAATGGGGTTGGCATGCAGGTTTTGGTCTTGCAGGAGTGGTAATGTTAATAGGGTTAATTAATTATATTTTTGGTCAAAAATATTTAACGCATGTTGGTAATTTTACTCCTTCTACAAATGACTCGAATGAGATTTCTTATGGAAAGTTATACAGAAAATTATTTTCTTCACCTCGACAATTAATGTTCACTGGAATTCTTTTAATAGCTTCAATATATGGTTGGTATGTGTTAGACTATGGTTATGGTTTGCTGTTTTTATTTTTAACTTTAATATCGGCATTATTAATGATGATCTACAAGGAATTAGAATCTCAAGTTTATAAAGATCGTTTTATGGTATTACTCTTATCTTTTATAATGGTAATAATTTTTTGGGGTGCATTTGAACAGGCTGGAGGGCTAATGAATTTGTATACTGAAACGAATACAAATAGAATGTTATTTGGTTGGGAGATTCCGACCGTAATGTTTCAGAGTTTAAATGCTGGATTTATTATCTTATTTGCAACTTTAGTTGCTAGTATATGGGCAAAACGCAAATTGAAAGGCAAAGAAGCTTCATCATTATTTAAAATGGCATTAGGAATTATTATCATGGGTTTTGGGTTTTTATTTATGGTTTTTGCAGCGATGGAATTTGAGAAATCTGGATCTTCAAGTATGATTTGGTTAGTGCTAGCTTACTTATTTCATACCATTGGTGAACTTTGTATTTCTCCAGTGGCACTATCCTTTATTACAAAGTTGGCACCTGTTAAATATGCGTCTTTAATGATGGGTGTTTATTTCGCAGCAACCGGATTGGGTAATAAAGTAGCAGGTATTATAGGTGAATCTGCAAGTGAATTTGGTGAATTGTCAATATTTACAGGAATTGTGATTTTCACAGTAGCAATTGGAGGCTTGTTTATTTTGATACTAAAACCATTGAAACGTTTAACTCATGGTGCTGAAGAAAGCGAAAGAGTGTTGAAAAACGAAGAAGCGGAAGGTTTTGAATTAGCAGACAATTAAAATAATAATATATAAGCCCTTACAAAGTTAACATTGTAAGGGTTTTTCTTTTCTAACTTAATTTACTTTCTATGAATACTGATATTGAAAACCTATTTAAGGATAAAGTCATTGGTCATCCAGCTGGACTGTTCGTGATCTTTTTTACTGAAATGTGGGAGCGCTTTTCTTTCTACGGAATGCGAATTCTGCTTATATTATTTTTAACAGCCCCATTAGTTGATAGTAATGCAGGATGGGGATGG
>JAWUWM010000046.1:0-55386 GCA_034111845.1 Psychroserpens sp.
AATGAATGCCATACCATAACTCTGCTCTAATAAGACGTAATTCAGCATCCTTATTAGAAAATGTCTGCATTTTATTTAAAATTACATCTGCCTGTTTACCATAATTTGAAGTTAGATACCAAGCAAAGTAGTCGTCTTCAATTCCAGTTTTTTTTAGTTGTAATCGTAATTTTTTTTCATACAATTTTACTTCTTTGGTGGAAGCCATTGCATTAGTGGTGAGTTTGATTTTTTCGGTATAAGATGCTTTAAGTTTTGAGGCTTGTTTAGTCGTCATCGTTTCTATGACTGCATCAATCACCCGATGCGCCATTTTTCTGTAGCCTGTTAGTTTTCCGCCTGCAATGGAAATCAACCCGCTATCTGATATAAATATCTCATCCTTTCTTGATAATTCTGAAGGATCTTTATCATCCTCATGAATTAATGGTCGTAATCCAGCCCAATTAGATTCTATATCGCCTTTGTGTAAATTAATTTTTGGAAAAGCAGCATTAACAGCGTTAAGTAAATAGTTAATATCCGTTTTAGTGGTCACTACACGTTCTAAATTACCAAAGTAATCTGTATCAGTTGTGCCAACGTAAGTAGCATGCCCTCTGGGGATAGCGAAAATCATACGACCATCAGCGACATCAAAATAAACTGATTGTTTTAGTGGGAATTTTTCAAATGGAAAAACAAGATGTACGCCTTTGGTTAGATGTAAATGTTTATTGTTTTTTGAAGCATTTTTTTCTCTTAATAAATCTACCCATGGACCAGTTGCAGAGACAAAATTATGAGATGTAATATTTATTTTTTCTTCGGAATTATGATCAATACAATCAATACTTTTAATTTGCCCTTTTGTATTGTAAATGAAGGTATCCATCTCACAATAATTAAGAATGGTTGCTCCAAATTCGGAAGCTTTTTTTAGTAACTCTATAGTTAATCGGGCGTCATCTGTTCTATATTCAGAATAATAACCACTTCCGAGAATGGTTTTAGCATCCAATAAAGGTTCCTTGCTGAGGGTTTCTTCTCTATCTAGCATTTTCCTTTGGTCGTCACCTTCAACGCTAGCCAAAAAATCATACACCTTCAATCCAATTGAAGTCATCATCTTTCCGTAGGTTCCACCTGCAACAAGTGGTAATAACATTTTTTCAGGGATCACTAAATGTGGCGCTAACTTATGAACTATCGCACGTTCTCTACCAGATTCTCTTACCAAACCAATTTCTAATTGTTTCAAATACCGTAGACCTCCATGAATTAATTTTGTGGATTTATTACTGGTTCCTGAGGCAAAATCATTTTTTTCAATCAAGCATATTTTCATACCACGTGACGCTGCATCCAACGCAATCCCTGCACCAGTAACGCCACCACCAATGATAATAAGATCAAATTTTTGTGATGTTGCTGTTTCAATTAATTCTGCTCTCTGTAGTATAGAAAAAGGTTGTGCTTTCATGTTTTTATCCAGTTTAATGAATTGTTTGGGTTCTTTTAATGGCATCTAACCATCCTGAATATTTTTCAACTCTAGTTTTAATAGCCATTTCTGGTTTGAATATTTGATCTACCTCACGAATAGATGCAATGTCTTTTGTTGTCCAAACACCGGCTTTTAATCCTGCCAATAGTGCTGCGCCTAGTGCTGTAGTTTCAATCATTTTTGGCCGGTCTACAGGGACATTTAATATATCTGATTGAAATTGCATCAAATAATTATTGGTACTTGCGCCACCATCAACTTTTAAAACGCTAATTGGTTTCCCACAATCCTCTTCCATAGCTTTTATAACGTCTTTGGTTTGGTAAGCTAAAGCTTCAACAGTTGCTTTGGTAATTTCGTTTTTACCGATGTCTAATGTGATTCCATAAATAGCACCTTTTGCATTTGCATCCCAATAGGGGGCACCTAAACCAGCAAAAGCTGGAACGACATATAAATCTTTTAAGGGTGGGATACTATTGCAGATTTGCTCTGTTTCTTTTGGGTGATTAATTAATTGCAATTTATCTCTGAGCCATTGTATTGATGCGCCTCCAATAAAAATACTGCCTTCTAAGGCATAATTTGCAGGTTCGTTTGGCAGGCTACAGGCTAAGGTTGTAATTAATCCGTTTTTTGAAGCGACATAGTCGGTGCCATTGTTTAAAAGTAAGAAGCAACCTGTACCATAGGTATTCTTTGCAATACCCTCAACTGAACCGCCTTGTCCAAATAATGCAGCTTGCTGGTCTCCAGCTACACCATAAATAGGAATCTTTATATTATTAAATGTAATCGAACCAAAATTTGAAGATGATGTTTTTACTTCTGGAAGCATTGCTTTTGGAATGTCCAAAGCAGATAATAAAAAATCATCCCATTTTAAATCTTTAATATTAAAGAGCATGGTTCGTGATGCATTGGTGTGATCTGTAACATGCTGTTTTCCGTTGGTGAATTTATAAATCAACCAACTGTCTATGGTTCCAAATAGAAGTTTTCCAGCCTTAGCTTTTTCACGTGCACCCTCTACATTATCTAAAATCCATTTTAACTTGGTGCCAGAAAAATAGGCATCAATTACTAATCCTGTATGTTCACGAACATAGGGTTCTAGTCCATCATCTTTTAATTTTTTACAAATATTTTTAGTACGATTATCTAACCAAACAATAGCATTATAAATAGGTTCACCTGTTTCTTTATCCCAAACAACGGTAGTTTCTCGTTGATTCGTAATACCAATGGTAGCAATGTCATTAGGATGAATTGCGGTATCTTTTAAAACGGTTTCGAAAGTGTGTTTTTGATCCTTATAAATTTGACTTGGATCATGTTCTACCCAACCAGATTTTGGATAATGCTGTGTTAGTTCTTTTTGTGAAATGCCTTGAATCGTCCCTTGTAAATCAAAAATAATTGTTCGTGTACTCGTTGTACCTTGATCAAACGCGATTATATACTTTTTTTTCATTGACTTTTGTTTTTGAAATGGACACGTAAATTGGATAGTCTCAAGAGAGTTAAAGCATAAAGAACTGAAAATATTTTTAAAATACTATGCTTGCATAAGAAACTTTCTTAAATTTAATATATGATTACAAGTAATACTCATTTAATTTATCAAAAAAAGAGTTGTAATTTGTAAGCGATGTAAATTTTAAGATTATGAGTAAAAAAGCAGATCAAACAGCATCTTTTATGGTGCGATTTAATCAGATTATATTTGAAGAAGATGGCGAATCTAAGGTGCAATGGCGTGGAAAAGTCTCGCACGTGCAAGGTGGAGAAGATCAAAGTTTTTCAGATTTTAATGATGCTGTAAAGTTTATTCAAGAACGGTTAGCGGATTTAACTATAGAAGCAACTAAAGATAAATCTCCAGAATTACAGGATTCTTTATTGAAAAAAAGTTTCTCACTATGGAAGACTATGGCTAAAGAAGGACCTAAAGTCATTATGGAAACTATAAAAGACCCAAGAAAACAAGTGGCTCATTTACAAGATCAAATTAGTGATTTTGGTGAAGACTTAATGGATAAAGTACCCATAGATCAATGGAGAAACGCATCCCGATCTGATTTTAATACCATTAAAGAATCCATTTCTCAATTAGCTGACGAGATGAAAAAGCTAAATGCTAAAGTAGACGCTATGAATACGCCAGTTAAAACTGTGCGTGCTTCAAAAACGACAAAACCTACTACAAAACGGACTACAAAAAAAACGACGACACCTAAAAAGAAGTAATTCTTAAATGAATCATCTCAAAGATAAATTACAAGAGCTTAAACAATTCCAAGATGATGCGATTATTTGTATTCAAACCTTGGGGCAGTTTAATTTGTGGCGTAATAATGAGAAAGTAGATTCTAAGCAATGGGGAAGGGATAAAACGGTTCAGTTATTACAATATTTAATTTCAAATAGAACCCGTCACGCGCTCCATAAAGAGAAAATCATGGATCATCTTTGGGAAGATGGGGATGACCGGGACTTTAAAGTGGCGCTTCATGGTATTAATAAAGTACTGGAACCAGAACGACCATCGAGAACCGAACCTAGTTATGTCATTAGACAAGGCATAAGTTACCAATTGGATCTAGAAAAAATTTGGATTGATGTTGAAGCTTTAGAGCAATATGTTATTATTGGAAATGAAGCTTTTGGAGAAGATATATCTATTTCTAAGGCAGCTTATAAATCTGCCATTGCATTATATCAAGGTGTGTATTTACCTAATCGTGTTTTTGAAGATTGGTCTTCTGAAGAACGCGAAAAAATTCAAATCCTTATTTTAGGAGCTTATGTTATTCTTGCCGAAATTTTATTAAACGAAAACCCTTTAGAGAGTATCAGGTTAGCACAATGCGCCATCGCCATAGATAAAACTTGGGAAGACGCCTATCGTTTGCAGATGCAAGCTTACCTTATTAAAGGTAATAGACCTCAAGCAATAAAAGCGTATCAAAAATGTGCCGATGTCTTAGATCAAGAGTATGGTATTGACCCTTTGCCAGCTACTAAAAAATTACTTCAAGAGATAGAAAATATCAATTAGCAAAATATAAATAAAAATAATTAATATTATTTATAGCTCTTGAAACCTCTGTTTTTATTGAGTTTTATTCTCCATCCCAATATGTTTTTTTAATTTATTTCCTTTCGATGTTATAGTTGCAACTCATTTGTAACTACCTGGTTGTACGTTTGCACCATAAATTAAGAACAACATATTAAAACAATAATATTATGGCAACTAAAAAACAAACAACAATTATCGATACGACTGCTAACAAAGCATTAGGATTAGTAACTAAAGCAAATGATATCGCTTTAAGTACCACTGAGAAAGTAGCAATGAAGTCAATTAGTTTAACTGAAAAGGGTTTAGGTCTTTCTACTAAAATTGTAAAGAAAGGAATTAAAGCTTCAGCAAAAAATCAAGACATAGTATTTAATACCTTAGAAACTGTAAAAGGAAAGGTTATACAGTTTTTACCAAAATTCAAATAATCTCAAAAAAGAAGGGACACATACTTAAGTGCAACTCATTTGTAACTCACTGATTGTATGTTTGTAACAGAATTAAAAAAATAATAACACAATAATAAAATATATTATGGCGACTACAACAAAAAAAACAACAAAAACAGTTAACAAAACTAGCAGTGCAAAAAAAGTAAACACAAGTTTAATTAACGCTTCAATGGCAGTAATTAATACGACTTTGGTTAATGGTGAAAAATGGCAAAAATTAGCTTCTAAGTTAATCAAGAAGTCAGAGAAAGTAAGAGAGCAACAAATTAATATGATTTTTGATACTGCGGAATCTGTAAAAGGACAGTTTGTTTCTGGAACAGATAAGGTTAAAGATTTAGTTGGTTATGATGCTGAATTAGTTAAGAAAGCAAAGGGTATGGCAATAAACCATCCAGTAAGTAAAAAAGTTGCAGGTCTAGTTGAAGATATTACTGAAAAAGTATCTGAAAACCCAATGGTTCAGAAAGCAGAAAAAGCGACTGAAGATTTCAAAAACATGGGAATAGCTAAATTTAAGGAGTTAAAAGGAGATGTGTTAGAGCAAGCTTCAAAAATTATTGATAAAGGTGAAGCTATTATTGAAGATGCTAAGTCTACTCCAAAAGCTAAAGCAACAAAAAAAGTTACTGCTAAGAAAACTTTAGCTAAGAAAGCAACAGCAACTAAAACTGTCGCTAAAAAGGCAATAGCAACTAAAGCAAAAGGAACGAAAGTTATTTCAAAAGCAGCACCAAAGAAAACAGTTGCAAAGAAAACAACTATAGCTAAAGCTAAAGAAACTAAGGCAGTTACTAAAGTAGCACCTAAAGCAAAAGTAACAGTGGCTAAAGCAACTACTGCAAAGAAAGAAACTGTAGCAAAAACAATTGAAGTTAATAACGCAGCCACAGCTAAAGTTGCAGAAGTACAAACTGAAGTAACTGAGTAATTAGTATAACTTATAATATAAAGCAATATGAGTAATAAAAAATCAATACTAGATACGCCAAAAACTATGGTATTTAAAGCATTAGATAAGACAAAAAAGGTAGTAATAACTGCAAATGGTTACGCAATTCATAAAACTGAGGATATAGTATCAGAAGGAATCGTTGTTATCGAGCAATGGCAAACTGTTGGTAACAAAGCCTTAAAAGGTAGTTTATCATTAGCTGCAACAAATCAAGACCTTGTTTTTGATGCCTTGACAGGTATAAAAAAACACATGATTTTAAGTAAAAAAAGATTTTCTAAATTGATTGCTTAGGTCATAAGTACTAGTTTAAGATTGGTTGGTTAGTAAAAACCAAGTTACATATTACGTGTAGCTTGGTTTTTTTGTTTCTAGTTACACCTATAACCGAGTTCATTTCGTATTTTTAACACAGTTATTATATTAGAATTTCAAATTAGAAGTTTTTATCTATAAATTACGTTAAAGATTAATTGTTTGGCAATGACAAAGAAGCACAAAATATCAGATTCAGATTTAATGACGATCTACATGGATTATGTTGTGGAGCATCAATTTAAGCCTTATTCTATAGAGGATTTTGCCCAAATACATCAGTTTGATGAAGCCGTTTTCTATGCGTATTTTACGTCTTTTAAAGATTTAGAAAAAGCAATTTATAATATGCTTTTTAAAAATTCTTTAGTCATATTAAAGCAAAGTCAAGAGTACCATAGCTTCAGTAATAAAGATAAGTTGCTGAGCATGTACTATACTTTTTTTGAAAACCTTGCATTGAATCAAGAATTTGTGAAATTGAATTTGAAAGGTTTTGAAAACCAATGGAAAGCGCTTTCAATATTTTCAAAATTTAAGGTCAGTTTTGTTGCTTTTATTGACGAATTAAATTTAGAAACAATTAGCCTTAATGTTGAGACTATTGAAACTATTCAGAAGAAAACAATAAAAGAATCTGCCTGGATTCAATTATTATTTACCATGAAATTTTGGTTAGATGATACGTCTAAGGATTTTGAGAAAACAGATATTTTTATCGAAAAATCAATTAATACAAGTATGGAGTTAATAGATACAAAGTCACTTCATAATATTATTGACTTAGCTAAGTTTTTATATAAAGAAAAAGTGAACTAGCAGTGCTATGAAAACATTAAAGAGTATACCAATTTCTAAAATTCATCGTGCATCAAAGTTGGTGAAAACTGGTGCAAAGGTTGGTGTAAATTACCTAAAATATTATGGTGATAAAATGGTTAATTCTGAAGCTGATGCTAAAGAACGACTAGATGAGTCTAATGCCACAGATATTTATGATAGTTTAAAAAATTTGAAAGGTTCTGCGCTTAAGTTAGCCCAAATGTTAAGCATGGAGAAGACTATTTTGCCTCAGGCTTACGTCGAAAAATTTTCACTGTCGCAGTTTTCTGTTCCACCATTATCTGCACCATTGGTCATAAAAACATTTAAAAAATCATTCGGTAAATTCCCGAATGCTATTTTTGATACTTTTAATCTTGAAGCTATAAATGCAGCAAGCATTGGTCAAGTTCATAAAGCATCAAAAGATGGAATGGAATTAGCGGTTAAAATTCAATATCCAGGGGTTGCAGATAGTATCTTGTCAGATTTAGCAATGGTCAAACCAATTGCTATGAAAATGTTTAATATTAAAGGAGAACATTCTGACACCTATTTTAAGGAGGTTGAAAATAAACTATTAGAAGAAACTAATTATTTGCTAGAGCTGGAGCAGAGTCAAGAAGTGGTTTCAGCATGCGAGCATATACCAAATTTAATATTTCCGAAGTATTATAAAGAATTATCTTCTAAGCAAATTATTACGATGGATTGGATGGAAGGTCTTCATTTGTCTGAATTTGCTAAAATAAACACCAATCAAAATCTAGCAAATACTTTAGGTCAGGCGTTATGGGATTTTTATTTATATCAAATGCATACGCTCAAAAAAGTACATGCAGATCCGCATCCTGGGAATTTTTTAGTGTCTGAAAACGGACAATTAATAGCTATAGATTTTGGTTGTATGAAGGTTATTCCAGAGGATTTTTACACACCATATTTCGAGTTGTTTGATATTCGTATTTTAGATGACTCTACATTTTTTCGTGCTAAATTATTTGAATTAGAAATCTTAAGAGAGAAGGATACTAAGGAAGAGATAGATTTTTTCACTGCGATGTTTCATGATGTATTGAACTTTTTTACGCAACCTTTTCGTGAGGAAACATTTGATTTTTCTGATCCTAATTTCTTTGAAAAAATTTCTGCTATAGGGGAAACTTACTATAAAAATACCAAGTCTAGTAAAATGAATGCCGAGAGAGGTTCTAGACATTTTATATATATGAATAGAACGTTTTTTGGACTGTTTAGTTTAATGTTTGATTTAAAGGCGCAGCATATTATTATAGAAAATTATAAGACCTTATAATTTAAAGTACTATGCGCGCATAGTATATTATGAAAATTGTGTATATTGCTAATGCTCATAAAATAGACCTTAATTTGATTTATATTTTGATATAAATGGTTAACTTTTTGAAATAGAAAAGTGAGACCCTAAGATTTTTAAAAAAAATAGCTTAATACCAATAATTAATGGCAAAAAAAATCGATTTGAAGGACATTATGCAAGATGCATTTGATGCCTCAATCCAACAGGTTTCAGGTTCTGATGCTGCGTTCTTGTACGCAGAATCTCCAACAAGTCCCATGCATATAGCAACGTTGAATATCGTGGAAGGTTCATTGGAATTTGAAGACTTTAAGGAAATTATTGCATCCAAATTGCATTTGATTCCCAAGTTTAGACAACGGTTGCTTAACGTCCCAATGAATCTAGACTACCCATATTGGGTAGATGATCCAAATTTTGATATTGACTTACATTTAAATCGAATCAAATTACCAGACCCTTCAAACTGGAAAACCTTAAGAACTCTCACGTCTACATTGTTTAGTGCACCTTTAGATTTACGAAGACCTTTATGGTCGGTTCATTTTATTGAAGGTATAGATGAAATAGCACAGGTACCAAAAGGATCTGTTGCTATTGTCACAAAAGTGCATCATGTTATGATTGATGGGAGTTCTGGTGTTGGTCTTCTTGGTGTTTTGTATGATAGTGATGAAAATGGAAAACAAAATAAACGATCAAAACCGAAGCCCTTTAATCCGGAGCCTTTACCAGATGAACTTAGTTTATTATTAAAGAGTGGTTATGGGTTTTTAAAGAATCCATTTAAAGTTCCAAAAACAGTTGGTGAAACGGTATTAAACTTTGTAAAAAGTAAAGCTGCAAGCCAATTAAGTATTCAAAAGGAATTTAGTTCAACAAAATTCCCGGTCCCGATTACTATTTTCAATGGTAAAATTTCAGCAAAAAGAACTTGGGGAACTGCCATTTTATCTTTTGATCGCATTAATGCGTTAAGAAAGGTTGCGGGAGGAAGTATTAACGACATGATCTTGGCTATTTGTGCAGGAGCAATTCGTCGTTATTTGGTGGAAAAGGAAAAATTACCATTACATCCTTTGGTGGCAAATGTGCCTATCTCTATTAGAACAGAGGATAGTAAAGACATGAACAACCAGATTGCCAATATGATGATTCAATTAGCAACGCATATAGATAATCCGTTAGAACGTTTAGAATATATTCAAGAGCAGACAATGTTAGGCAAATCCAGACATAATACGATGGGAGCAAAGACCTTAAGTAAAATGGCGGATGTCGTGCCTTTTGGTTTGGCAAATTTGGCTGCAGGATTGTATAGTAAATACAATATTAAAGATTTACATAGACCACCTTTTAATGTTACAATTACTAATGTTCCTGGTCCAAGGGGGGCTTTATATTTAAATGGTCATAAAGTAGTTTCAATATTTGGTTTAACACCCGTTGTAGATGGTTTTGGGTTGATAATTGCTGCTTTTAGTTATAATGGTCAAGTGAGTATTACAACCACGTCAGACGCTAAAACAATGCCCGATGCAGATGTGTTTTCAAAATACATTAGAGAATCTGCTAATGAGTTAGAAGAATGTATCCAAAATTTGGGTAAAGTTAAATCTTTAACTAAAACAGCAAAACAAGTAAAAAGTAAAAGCACACCATTTTTTGCAGCATTAAGAAAGTATTTAAAAGAAAACCCAAAGGTTGTAAAAGCACATAAAGGTCTTTACCAAGTGCAAGTAGATTTGGGAGATATAACAGACGGTTATGAAATAGATTTAACTAAAGCAGTCGCTGTGATCAAGAAAAAGAAGACTTTAGAACCTAAAGTCTTGATTGAAATTGAAGATGAGAATCTATTTGCTTTATACAAAGGTAAGTTGCTTTTAGAGGAATTGAAAATTCAAGGACGAATTAAAATAACAGGAACTGCAACAAGTCAAACTAAATTTATGAACTTACTTACTGCTTTTTTAGAACGATAGTTAATGCATTATAATACAGATATATTGAAATCTACAGATGGAGAATCCATTTGTTATTATAAATGGGAAGCCAACCCAAAAACACCTTTTAGAGGTCTAGTGCAAATTGCTCACGGACTAGGAGAGCATGCTGGTAGATATGATGATATGGCCCATCGTTTGCAAGAAGAAGGCTATGCGGTATATGCGAATGATCATCGCGCTCATGGTAAAACTGCGGAAATGAAACAGTTATTCGGGTTTTATGCCGGAAAAGAATATTTTGAGGATTGTGTGGAAGATATGTATGCTTTGACTGAAATAATGAAATCTGAACATCCGCAATCTAAATTCATATTATTTGGACATAGTATGGGGTCATTACTGAGTAGAAAATACGTTACCCAATATGGCGATGAGTTAGATGCTTTAATTTTATCTGGAACTGCAAGTTTTATTAAAGGATTAGGAAATATAGGCTTAGTTACAGCAACAACAGTCACAGCTATTCGAGGAAGAGCTAGAGGGAATGAGTTTCTGAAATCTTTCTTTTTTGGAGAGTTTAACAAGAAATTCAAACCCAATAGAACAAAATTAGATTGGATTAGTAGCGATGAAAAACAAGTAGATTTGTTTGCAAAAGATCCTTATCGTGTTGAAGATTTTTCGTTAGGCGTGTTTCTAGATGTGATCAAGAACTCTAAAGTATTAAATAAACCCGAGGCCTTCAAGGCGACGCCAAAAGGCTTACCTATACTTATCTTTTCTGGAGATAAAGATCCAGTTGGTGAAATGGGAAAAGGAGTAACACGTGTTGCTAAACAATATGAACGTCACGGTATGAAAGATTTAACGTTCAATTTGTACGAAGGTGGGCGACACGAAATGTTAAACGAAACCAATGCAGAAGCAGTAAAGAAAAACCTGTTGGATTGGTTAAATGCACGCATACAAGATTAAAAAACAAGAATGGAAGAAACCCAAATTTTATATAAAATTTTTACACGTTTTGCAACTGCGATATGTGTTTTAAATGGCATGACTTTAAAGCATGCTAAGAAGTTAACTACTCTTCAGTTTAAAGAACATTCACTTGAAGATGACGTTAAAGTGCTTATTGGTAAAATTGATAAAGATGAACATGATACTATCGAACAATTATTAGATGAAACTATTCTTGTTTGTGACGAACTAGGTCCAAATAGAGACTATATCACATTAGTGAAAATCCTAAAAAATATTGGAGACTCTATTTCTGATGGTCAAGACCAAAATGAATATAAATACACCAATTCACTTATAGAAAGATTTGAAAAGGAGATTGCATTAGTTAATAAAAAAATACCTCCACCACCATTGTTTAATATGGTTATGGAGAGTCGGTCTTTAATAGAATGGACCTCTATTTATTGTTTATATCCCTTCATACCAAAACGTATAAAAGGTAACGGAAGACCAGTATTGTTAATTCCTCCATATTTAGCAGATGACATGTCAACATCATTCGTTAGAAAGTATTTAAAATCTTTAGGTTTTAAAACCTATAAATGGGAACTCGGTTTTAACATGGTTAAATCTCATTACATTCCAAGATTAGAAGAAAAACTAGCAGACATTTACCAAGAACACCAAGAAAAAGTAAGTATCGTAGGTTGGAGTGGTGGTGGTATTTTTGCTAAAATAATGGCTAATAGACATCCAGATCAAGTGGAACAAATCTTAACTATTGGATCACCAATCTGGGGTGTTATGGATATGAAAACTCCCGTATATGGATTAATGGAGTTTTTTAGAGGCAAATCATTAAAAGAACGAAACGAACGGTTTTTGGCAGAATTAGAACCAGTACCAACAGTTCCTGTAACCTGTATTTATACCAAGACAGACGGTTTGGTGCCATGGAAACATTGTATTGAAGCTGCAACGTTTAGAAAAGATATTAAAAATATTGAAGTGTTTGGTAGCCATTCAGGAATGGGAGCTAATGCAAGTGTATTACTAGTCACAGCCAATATGTTAAGCGCCAATATTCAAGGTAAAAAAATAAGAGATGTAGGTTCAAATATCGAACGATATTTATATCCTAATTTTTGGAATAAAGCAAGAAGAACATTCAATTCTAAAAAGTCAATAGTGACAGTCGTTAAATAATAAGTTATGGATCATATTATTGAGCATCATAAATTTCAGGAAACATTAAAGCAAATTGCTAAAGAGCAAGACTTAGAACTTGAAGATGTAAAAAAACAAGGTGCCAATTGTATTAAGGAGTTGTATGCACAACAGCATCCTATGGCAAAATTAGTGTCTGTAAAAGGTTTTGATTATATATTATCAAGAGCTTATAATGATAAAATTGATGTCGATGCTAAAGGGATAAAAAAGCTCATGAAACTCATGCAGAAAAATTCTGTGGCTTTCATCATGACACATAAAACCTATCTGGATACTTTAGTGCTTATTTCAACATTAGCACGTTACGGGATGCCCATTCCATACT
Source organism: Psychroserpens sp. (assembly GCA_034111845.1). GTDB lineage: Bacteria > Bacteroidota > Bacteroidia > Flavobacteriales > Flavobacteriaceae > Psychroserpens. The sequence continues at coordinate 12,922 of JAWUWM010000046.1, forward strand.
CTTTTGGAGGCAGTAATTTGGCATTTCCTGGCATGAAACAATTGGGGAATAATGCAGGTTTAATTTTTATTCGTCGCAGTTTTAAAGACGATTTAATTTATAAAGCAGCATTACGTCATTACATATCTACAATTATAGATAAAGGTGATCACTTAACTTGGAATATTGAAGGAACACGTTCTAGAACCGGTAAAATTATATACCCCAAAATGGGCATCTTAAAATATATTAAAGAAGGTGAGTTACAAAGTTCAAGGTCTATAAAATATGTTCCAGTCTCTATTGTTTATGATTTAATTCCCGATGTCAAGGAGATGACCGAGGAAGGTAAAGGGCAGGCAAAAAAATCTGAAAGCGTAAAAGAAGCCCTAAACTATATTAAAAAGTTAGGAAATGATTACGGTCGTGCTGCTATAAGATTTGGAGAACCTGTAGAAGATGATGAAGATCAACAAGCGATTATTCCAGATATGGAAGAAGATAGTTATGCAGATAATAATACCTTACCTCGTTTTGCTTTTGAGCTCATTCATAAAACAAATGCTATCACACCCGTTACGACGGTATCATTAATTTGCCACGTATTATTAAATGATTTTGCGTTAACTAAAAAAGAAATTGAATTCAAGGTCAACCGTTTAATGACTTACATAGGTCAGAAAAAGGAGGATGTTCTCATAGATCGTGGAAACAAAATTGGTGTGACTATTCAAAAGGCTTTAAATTTATTACAAGGCGCAAGAATAATTCAAAAGAGTAGAGCAGGACAACGTGCCCAATATAGCTTGGTTTCTACAGAATATTTGCCAGCCACGTATTACGCCAATATGGCCTCGGGTCATTTATACCATCAAGCTTTTATTGAAATGGCATTGGTGAAAATAAAAGACGATGCGTCAGCTAACCGAATCACTCGTTTTTGGGAAGAAATCATGGAACTTCGAAATTTATTTAAATTCGAGTTCTTTTATACAAATAAACCAAAATTTAGTAGTGAGATTGAAGCAGAATTGTTGGGATTTGACAAAAACTGGAGGACTATTTTATCAGATCCAAAAGGAGATGTTTCAGCATTATTAAAAAAACAAGATTTATTCGTTTCTAGAGCTATTTTGTTATCTTATTTAGAAGCAGATAAGGTGGTCTGTCACACTTTAAATAGTTGGGATAAAGATGATGAGTTTACAGAAAGTGAATTTATCGATTTAGCCATGTTTAAAGGTAAAGAGTTGCATTGGCAATCTAATATCACGCGATTAGATAGTGTGTCTAAACCTTTCTTAGTTAATGCACTTCGGTTTGCTAAAAACGCTAATTTAATTCCTAGTAATAGAACATTAAATTATAAAGGATTAGAACAATGGAAAAAACAGTTAGAAGATTTATCTGAACGTTTATTCTATCTCAAGCAAATTGAAAGCGTTCTTGATATAAAAGTTTTGAAAGAACAGTCCAAAGAGGAGGGGATTGTTCCAGATTCGGGTAATGACGAGGTTCATCAGGAAGCAGGCATAGAAGAGGGGCCACATATCACTGCGTTTTTTGATATGGACAAAACGTTAATCAATGATTTTTCTGCTAAAAAATTCATGACTACTCGTTTGTTTAGCGGAAAAACGACCGCTAAGGAATACATAACTCAATTTGCAACCGCTTTATTTTTCGCATCAGGAAATAGAGATTTTGAAGTACTCACTAAAGTTGCAGCTTTAGGCGTAAAAGGTATTGAAGAATCGGTATTTGTAGAGTTAGGAGAACAGGTGTTTACTGAATATTTAGAAGATACGATCTACCAAGAATCTCGCGACCTTATTACAAAGCATTTAGAAAAAGGACATAAAGTGGTTATTATTTCGGCAGCGACCACTTATCAAATCGAACCGATTGCTCAGGCATTAGGTATTAAAGATGTATATGCTACAGAAATGGAAGTTCGTAATGGTAAATTTACGGGTCGTGTTTCTGAAATGTGCTGGGGTGAAGGCAAAGCTAGAGCTGCCCGAAAATTCGCTAAAAAGAATAAAACAGATTTATCAAAAAGTTATTTTTATACCGATAGTATTGAGGATTTCCCATTACTTAAAATCGTTGGAAATCCGGTAGCTGTAAATCCAGATCAGAAATTGTCCCAAGTCGCTTTCGAGAATAATTGGCCAATATTAAGATTTGAAGAACCTCTTGAGAAGCCCTTAATTAATGGGTTTAGGACAGGTTTAGCAGCAGCAAGTATTTATCCTTCTGCAGTAAAAGGGTTACTAAAAGGCGCTATTACCATGTCGAGACAAGAAGCTGCTAATATGACGTTTTCTAGCATAGGAGATTTAGGCTCTAAAATGGCAGGATTAGAAATTGCAGTAAAAGGAAAACATAATTTAGAAGAAATTAGACCTGCTGTTTTTTGTTTTAACCATCAAAGTGCTGCCGATTTCTTTATCGTTATGAAGTTGATACGACATGATTTTACAGGTATTGCAAAAAAGGAGTTAGAACGCACACCTTTCGGACCTATATTTAAAGCATTAGGTGCTATTTATGTAGATCGCGCCAATAAAGAAAAAGCGATTGAAGCTATGCAACCCGCAGTAGAAGCTTTAAGGAGTGGCGTTTCTGTTGCTATTGCTCCAGAAGGCACTAGAAGTGGAAGTAAAACCTTAGGGGTATTTAAAAAAGGGGCTTTTCATTTAGCCATGCAAGCGGGAGTTCCAATTATACCAATAGTGATTAAAAATGCCTACTTGGCAATGCCGAAAGGAACAAGTATGTTTAAACCTACTCATATTGAAGTAGTCGTCTTAGATCCAGTTGATACAGCACTGTGGAAATTAAAAAACATTAATAAACATATTGAAGATGTTAGAAATTTATATCTTCATGAACTAGAAAATTAAACACATAAACATCCATAATTGGTTTTTAACACATAAGAAAATAAGTATTTGGATGCTTTAAGTTTTTCAGTGTCTTGCTAAAGCGAGATTCTTTAAATAACACTAAAAATAAGTGCATGAAATTAAATGTTGGACTTTTAGGTGGTGGATCATGGGGAACAACCGTGGCATCATTAACTGCCAAAAATAATGAGACTACTTTGTGGGCAAGAAATGAAGAAACAGTTCGAGAAATAAACGAAGAGCATACCAATTCTAAATATTTGCCTGGCGCTAAATTAACGAGATCTTTAAAAGCATCTGGATCTATTGAAGAGACTGTTAAAAATGCAGATGTGATTGTTATGGGAATTCCTTCTCAACATTTTAGAGAAGTGTTGCGCTCAGCAAAACCACATATTAGACCTTGGGTACCAATCGTAAGTTTAGCTAAAGGTTTAGAATTAGACACTAAAATGCGGATGACACAAATTATAGCAGAAGAGCTTCCAGGTCATCCAGCGGGTGTGTTAACTGGGCCGAATTTGGCTAAAGAAATACATTCTGGTCAAGCAGCTGCTGCTGTTATTGCTATGGTAGATAAAACGATAGCTAAACAATTACAGCAAGTTTTTAGTACTGGATTATTTAGAGTATACACGAATAACGATGTTATTGGTTGTGAACTTGGTGGCGCTTTAAAAAACATTATGGCAATTGCCACAGGAATGGGAGATGGCGCTAATGCTGGAGACAATACAAGAGCAGCGTTAATTACTAGAGGTTTATCTGAATTAACAAGACTAGGAACAGCAATGGGAGGACGACGCAGAACTTTCGCGGGACTTGCAGGAATGGGAGATTTAGTGGCTACATGCTCAAGTTCTAAAAGTAGAAATCATCATGTCGGATTTGAAATAGGACGTGGAAAAAGTTTAGAGCAAATCATTGAAGAAATGAATGAAGTGGCTGAAGGCGTTAAAACAGCCAAAGTAGTTATGGAATTAGCAAAGGATTATAAAGTTGATATGCCGATTTCTAGAGAGGTATATAAAGTGCTATATGAAGGTAATACAGTCAATGATGCTTTTAGAGGTCTCATACAATTAGAGAGTGGCTCTGAGAAGGAGCCAGGATAATATTAATTCTTTTGTCTTCGAAAAATAGCCTATGAAATCAATTGTCAACCTTATAATTTTATTTGTTTCTTTTGTATCGTTTTCACAAACTGTGGAAACATACACGTATGCTATTAAAAACAATAACTCCCTTAAGTTGGATGTCTATACACCAGAAAAAATTGCCGATAGTATAAAGCTTCCAGTAGTTATCTGGATGCATGGTGGAGGTTTTTCTGGCGGTTCAAGATATGGACGTGATGAGCAAAAATTCATGAATTACTTAGCAAAAAATGAATATGTAGGTGTTTCCATATCTTACCGATTATTGCGCAAAGGCGCTAAAACTGGATTTGGTTGTCAATGCCTGAAAGAAGATAAGCTGTTTACCTTTGCAAATGCTGCCGAAGATTTTTTGGATGCTACAAATTATATAATTCAAAACAGTGATTCTCTTAATATCGATACAAAAAAAATAATTGCAGGAGGTAGTAGTGCAGGGGCAGAAGTGGTTTTAAGTGCTGTTTATATGAAAGATTATTTTATTGAAGACACTTCTAATTATGACGCTATAACATATGCGGGATTGATTTCATTTGCAGGCGCAATGGTTGATGAGAATTTTATTACCAAAGAAAATGTTGTGCCAACAGTTTTGTTTCATGGTACCAAAGATAATATTGTTCCATACTCAAAAGCAGCACATCATTTATGCAAGCCTAATGAGAAAGGCTATCTTATTTTAAATGGCTCAGGAGTTATTTTTACAATGTTAGAAAAATTAAATATGTCTTATTATTTATTTCGAGTAGAAGAAGGACAACATGAAGTGCAAGCAATTCCTTTTCACGAATTAGACAGTATTATAAGATTTCTAAACAATACAATTGTAGATTCTAAGGTAATTCAAACCAAACGTTTAGTGTTTAAACACTAAGTCTCATTTTTGCTAGGTTCATGATTGTTTTGTTTTCTGTATTTTTAGTGTTATTTTGTGCTATTAATTTAGACATATACCTATACAAATGCAAAAAGCTAAGATTTTTTCGGAGTTTAATATATTTGAAATTTTAGCAGTATTCATTTGTTTGATTTTTGGGCATTTGTCCCAAGCTCAAGAAATCCCACCTATTCAAAGTTTTACTTCAGAAACGTACAATGCCGAAAATCAAAATTGGGCTATTTCTCAAGCTGATAATAAATATATATATGTTGCTAATAATAAAGGGTTATTAGAGTTTAATGGTGCTTTGTGGACGTTATATGAAACACCTAATCAAACCATAGTTAGATCAGTAAAAACAGTAGGAAACCGAATCTATACAGGCTGTTACATGGAGTTTGGGTATTGGGAACCAAATGTTTTTAATGAATTAGTTTATACATCTTTATCGAAGGATTTGAAATCTTCTATGATAGAAGACGAACAGTTTTGGAACATTATCTCGTTAGATGGATTTATAGTATTCCAGTCTTTAAATAGAATTTATAGCTATAGCACAATTACAAAATCGTTTAATGTCATAGATTCTGAAACGACCTTAACTAAAATGTTTAAGGCAGATAATACAGTATACTTTCAGAAATTGAACCAAGGTGTTTATAAAATTGTTAATGGTAAAGAAAAACTAGTTTCAAACAATGATATTTTAAAGACCAATCGAATCATTAATATATTTAATCTTGATAACAAATTAATTATTCAAACAAATAAAAAAGGGTTTTTCGTTTTCGAAAATGAATCACTTTTTAAATGGGAAATTCCTGCTAATGAATTGCTTTCAACTTTAACGGTTTATAGCAGTATAAGACTTAAAGATGGCAGTTTTATTATTGGTACCATTTCTAATGGTATAATTAATGTTACAAAAGATGGACTAATAGATTATACACTTAATCAAAATAGTGGTTTATCTAATAATACAGTCCTTTCACTTTTTGAAGACCTAGATGAAAACATATGGTTGGGATTAAATAATGGCATCGATTGCATAAATAGCTCTTCTCCATTTATGCTATACGATGATAAAAAGGGAGAATTAGGCGCTGTTCATGTGTCAAAAGCGCATAATGGTATGCTGTATTTAGGGACTAATCAAGGCTTATTTGTGAGAGCTCTAAATTCAAATAAAGAATTTAAGTTAGTAGATGGTGTTAAAGGTCAGGTATGGTGTTTGGAAGTTTTTGATGATACACTTTTTTGTGGTCATGATTTAGGAACCTTTACCATAAAAGGCGCCGTTGCTAAACAAATCTCAAATATTGAGGGTACATGGAGTATTAAGCAAGTTTCTGATGATGAAGATATACTCCTTCAAGGAAATTATAACGGATTAAGTGTTCTAGTAAAAACAGATAATCTATGGACATTAAGAAATAAAATTGACGGTTTTAATATGTCGTCTAAATTTTTTGAAAGCATTGATAGGACTCAAGTATTTGTTAGTCATGAGTATAAAGGAGTTTTTGTATTAGATATAGATGATTCATATCATAGAGTTCTAAAAGTCGCTAAAGATAACTCTGTAGAAAAGGGATTACATTCAAGTTTATTAAAATACGATTCTAAGATACTGTACGCCTATAAAGATGGTATCTATGTTTATGAAGAAGTACTAAAAATATTTAATAAGGATACCATTTTAAGTCAGGCTTATGATTCTTTGAGTTATGTATCTGGTAAACTTCTAAAAACTCCCGATAAGCTTTGGGTTTTTTCGGAAAGGAATATTAAGTATATAACACCTGGATTGTTAAATAATACTCCAAAAATTAATGTAATTCCGTTATCAAATGATTTGCGCAAAAGTGTTCCTGGGTATGAAAATATTTTTCCTATCGAAAATCAGAAATACTTGTTAGGAATGTCTTCTGGATACATTATTATTGATCTTAATAAGATGAGAAATTTATCGTATTCTATTGAAATTAATGCGATTCATAACTTCGGTATCGATTCAGAAAAAAGTATTTTAAAAGTTTCAGAATCAGAAGAATTTCATAACGCGGATAATAATTTTGAATTCACTTATAGTATCGCAGAGTTTGATAAATATTTAGAAGCAGAATATCAGTATAAATTAGAAGGTAATTATGATCATTGGAGTTCATGGTCCAAATCCTCTACAGAATTATTTAAAAACTTACCTCATGGTGATTATACTTTTAGTGTACGAGGTAGAGTGGGGGATCAAATTACAGATAATATTTCATTGTACTCATTTGAAATTAATAAGCCTTGGTATATCTCTAATCTTATGGTTTGTATCTACCTGCTTTCGATAATTCTGTTTTCTATAGTCACGCATAATATTTACAAGAGGAAGTATAAGATACAAGAAGAAAAATTATTGTTTGAAGCCGAACGAGAATTAGAGGTTAAGCAATTAGAAAATGAACAGGAGTTAATGGCGTTAAGAAACGATCAATTGAGACAGGACATAGACAATAAAAATCGTGAACTGGCAATATCTACGATGAGCCTTATAAAAAAGAATGAGTTTTTGAATAGTATTAAAGAGGAGCTTAAGAATGCAAATAAAACCGAAGGCTTAAATCCTGTAATTAAAATCATTGATAAAAATCTAAACAACACAGATGATTGGAAGTTTTTCGAAGAAGCGTTCAACAATGCAGATAAAGATTTTTTGAAAAAAGTGAAGGCTAAGCATGGAAGTTTAACTCCAAATGATTTAAAACTCTGTGCCTATTTAAGACTCAATTTGTCTTCTAAAGAAATAGCGCCACTGCTTAATATCTCTCCTAAAAGTGTTGAAGTTAAGCGTTACCGATTGCGAAAAAAAATGAGTTTACCTCACGAAGCAAGCTTAACAAACTACATTTTGGAAATCTAGAAACTATACACGTTTCTTAAATACCTATACATTACCACTACAATAATTGTTTGAAGTGTTTATAATGTTATTGTTTTGTTAATTAATAAATCTTTTAAGACCTTAAAAAACACGAGTTTTTGAGAATTTATCTAATTTAATGCTAGTATTTTAAAATGTATGTTTTTTGTATTGGTGATTTTTGCGAAATTCTTATAAACACGGTGTATGTTTGAATTATAACAACTATATGATATGACAACAAAACTTTTTTCCCTATTGTTCCTCATCTTTACTTGTTTTGCTTTTGGGCAAGAAGTAAACGTTAAAGGAACAGTTACAGATCAAGCTTCTGGGCAACCATTACCCGGAGTAAATGTACTAGTAAAAAACACCGCTAAAGGCGCATCAACAGATTTCGATGGTAATTTTGAAATCAAAAATGTTGAAGTAAATTCCATCATACTGTTTACGTATCTGGGATATAAAGATCAACAAGTCTTAGTTAAAAATGGAGATGCTCTTAATGTCGTCCTTATAGAGGATACAGAGTCTCTTGATGAAGTTGTAGTTATTGGTTACGGTTCTCAAAAGAAACGTGATGTGACCGGAGCGGTATCTATTGTAAGCGCTAAAACACTTAAAGAGTTTCAGCCTATTAAAGTTGAGCAAGCCCTTCAAGGCACAGTTGCTGGTGTAACGGTGACATCACAGTCAGGAGCACCTGGTGCAGGTTTAGATATTAGAATTAGAGGTATTGGTACTAACGGTGCTGCAGGGCCTGCAGTGATAATAGATGGTTATGTTGGTGATTTAAGTATATTAAATCCAAATGATATTGAATCTATTACTGTTTTAAAAGATGCACAGGCTGCAATCTACGGTACTATTGGCGCAAATGGAATTGTGCTTATTACAACTAAAAGTGGTAAGAAAAATCAAAAAACAACAGTTTCCTACAATACGTATACAGGTTTTCAAGAATCTTCAAACCGATTAAATTTATTGAACGCCTCAGAGTATGCGTTAATTTTAAATGAAGGTTATGCTGCAGATGGTCAAACCGCTCCATTTCCAAACATCTCAAATTTAGGAGAGGGTACAGACTGGCAAGATGAAATATTAAATTCAGCTGTTCCAATAATTAGTCATGATTTTACGGTATCAGGTGGTTCAGAGAAAATAACCTATGCTTTTAGTGGTTCACACTTATACCAACAAGGTATTATTGCACCAAAGAAATCAGATTTCCGAAGAAATACAGCGCGATTGTCTTTAGGGGCAGATATTAGTGATAAGCTTAGACTTAAGGTAAATGCAATTTATACCTATATAGATAGAGATGCAGTTAATGATAGTGGTTTGGGGTCTGTATTGTTTAATGCTTTGAATGCTCCCGCTACGTTAAGTGCTTTTGACACTAATGGGCAACCAACATTATTCCCTAATTCGCCAGGTTTGGGTATTGAGATTATAAATCCAATCGCTCAAATTCAAAATACGTTTAATGATTTTGATTCAAGAAAGTTGAACGGTACAGTTAGTTTAGAGTATGATATTCTAGATAAGGTGACATTAACATCGCGTGTTGGTTTTAATACGACTAATAGTGAGGGTAAAAACTTTAGAAAAGAAGTTGATTTTGGAGGAAAGGTGTTTGATGTACCAAGAAGTAGTGTGAGTCAAAATGCTATTAATGATAACGATTACTCTTTAGATATCTTTGGTACTTACAATGATGTATTTAATGACGACCATAAGGTGGCATTTACAGCAGGTACTACAGTTTATAAGCAATTTGGAAATGGATTGTTTGCAACCGGTTTTGATGTACCAAATAATTCATGGGAATTTGCAGATATTGCTTTAGCATTGGGCACAAGTGATGCTCGGGACGTAAGTTCTTATGCTTACGATGAGAGACGATTATCGTTTTTTGCTCGTGCACAGTATGATTATAAAGGAAAATATTTTTTCTCTGCGATGTTAAGACGCGATTCATCAACAAGATTTGGTCCAGGTAATAGAGTTGGATTCTTTCCTTCGGCAACTGCAGGTTGGATTATTTCTGATGAAGGTTTTTTCGACGACGTGAATTCAGTAAACTTCTTAAAGCTTAGAGCTAGTTATGGTATCTTAGGAAATGATCAAATTGGTAATAATGGATATGTAAGTTTATTAAATGGAGAAGGCGCTTATGTGTTTGATGATACTTTGGTGCTGGGTCAAGCTATCGGAGTGCTTCCAAATGAAGATTTACAATGGGAAGAAGCCAAAAAATTTAATGTTGGTTTAGATATGAAATTTTTTAATAATAAATTGGACATAACAACCGATTACTTTATTAATGTTAGAGATAACCTGTTAATTGGAAATATACCAGTATCAGGTATTACTGGTGTTTTTGCTCCAGGTAGTGGGTCACCAACATTTAATGCAGGTGTCGTGGAAAACAGAGGTTTTGAATTTGCAATTGGTTACAGGGACAATTTCTCTGATGACTTTAGTTTCGGTATTAATTATAATGTGACCACACTTCAAAATGAAGTTTTAGAGGTTAATAATAGTACCGGTTTTATTGAAGGCGGAAGTTTTGGAGTAGGCCAGTTGGCGCCTTCAAGAATGGATGTTGGTAATCCTATTGGTTATTTCTATGGTTTGCAAACTGATGGTATTTTTCAAAGTCAGGCAGAGGTTGATGCTCATCCTTCTCAATTGGATTTAGGAGCGCCTTCTGCGCCTGGAGATATTCGTTATAAAGATTTTAATGGCGATGGTAATATCGATGCAAATGACAGAACAAACATTGGAGATCCAATTCCAGATGTGACAATGGGATTAAATTTAAACTTTAAATATAAAGGTTTTGATTTTGTAGCGTTTACGTTTGCTTCTATTGGTAACGATATGGTACGTAATTATGAGCGTACGTTAACAGATGTGAACAGATTAAATTATGTGTTAGACCGCTGGACTGGACCAGGGACTAGTAATACAGTTCCAAGAGTAACAAATGGTGCAACGACTAACAATGTGTTTTCAGATTTCTTTGTTGAAGATGCTTCTTTTATAAGAATACAAAATATTCAATTAGGGTATACAATACCATTAGCAATTACTGAAAAATTCAGTATCTCTAAGGTGCGTGTTTATGGAAGAATAGATAACCTACATACTTTTACGGAATATAGAGGTTTTGATCCAGCTGCTTCAAATGGAGCTCCAATTGGCGGTGGTATCGATGCTGGGTTTTATCCAGTACCAAGAACATATTCAATAGGCTTAAATCTTAATTTTTAATCAAAAATGATGATGAAAAACAAATTAACAAACATAATAGCAGCTTTTACCATGTTATTCGCGGTCTCTGGATGTACAGATGACTTCATAGAAAGACCAATACCTTTTTCAATAAATTCTGAAACTTTTTTTAACTCTGAAACAGATTATTATAATGCATTAGTTGGGGCTTATGATTTATTGCAATCGTCCTATGCAAATGTGATTTTAGGTGAAATAGCTTCTAATAATACGGTATGTGGAGGAGAGAATGCTACAGACGTTATTGGTTGGCAGCAAATTGACGACATGATTCACACACCTGTGAATGATAATTTAAAAGATATTTGGAATTGGATGTTTGCTGGAGTGAACAGAGCCAATTATATTTTAGAATTTCAGAATAAAACAAATTTTGAGGGAAAAGAGATTATTATTGCTGAAGCACGTTTCCTAAGAGCATATTACTATTTCGAATTGGTGAAGTGGTTTGGTCCAGTACCTTTAAAAGAAATAAGATTTCAATTAGGTGATGAGCTTATAATCCCAAGAAGTCCTGTGGAAGATGTCTACGCTTTAATTGAGGCCGATTTAATATTTGCATCAAATACATTAAATTATACTGCACCACAAACAGGTAGAGCAACTAGAGGTTCTGCAGAGGCGTTATTAGGAAAAGTGTATTTATATCAAGATAAATTCTCTGAAGCAGCTATTGCCTTAGAAAATTTAATCCAGAATGGACCTTATGGTTTAGTAGAAAATTATAACACTATTTTTGAGAATCAAGGAGAAAACGGTATCGAATCTGTTTTTGAAGTTCAGTATACAGATGTTGAAGGTGCTGGTTTTGGCTGTTTGCAGTGTAGTGAAGGTAATGTTGCTGTTGGTTTTAGTGGAGTTCGTAATTATTCGGGTTCTACATTTACTTCTGGATTTAGTTTTAATTTGCCAACTCAAGATGTAGTAGATGAATTTGAAGCTGATGATATTCGTAAGGATGTTGCAATTTTAGATATTGAAGCGTGGGCTGCAGATACTGGAGCAGAGTTTGGAACTGGTTTTGAACATACAGGATTTTACAATAGAAAGTATTTACCTAGAACGAGAAGTTCGACTGCTGAGGGAGATTTAAATCTTACAAATCCTAATAACTATAGAGCTATTCGTTTTGCAGATGTATTATTAATGGCTGCGGAAGCCTTTAATAGAGGTGCTATTAGTGATGATAAAGCAAGGTTATATCTAAATAGAGTGCGAACGAGAGCGACTTTAGACGATGTCACAACATCAGGGAATGCCCTAAGAGATGCTATCTATAAAGAGAGACGAGTAGAATTAGTCGGTGAAGGTCATCAATTCTTTGATTTAGTGAGAACAGGTCGTGGATCTGAAATTGACGGTTTTTCTCCAAATAAACATGAAGTATTTCCAATTCCTTTTGAAGAAATTCAATTTTCTAATGGGAACTGGCAACAAAATACAGGGTATTAAAAAATAAAAATTGATAAATATGAAATTAGTAAAATATGTATTTAGTATTTGTCTTATAGCATTAGCGGTTTATAGCTGTGCACAAGATGATGATAACACAAATTTTGTGGATGACGTTCCAGCTCCAATTAATGTTGCTGTGAATCTAGTAGTAACTCAAGATAATACAGGACTTGTTACACTTACGCCCTTGGCGCAAGGTGTAACGGTGTTTAACATAGATTTTGGTGATGGATCTGATGCGGCTAGTGCAGTGCAACCAGGAACTAATGTAGAACATGTATACTTAGAAGGAATATACCAAGCTGAAATTACAGCAATTGGAATAAATGGTTTGACTACGACTTTAAGTCAAGAAGTAGTGGTATCATTCAATGCGCCAGAAAACTTAGTGGTCACTATTGAGAATGACGCAGTAGTGTCAAGACAAGTAAATGTAACTGCATTTGCAGATTTTGCCTTGTCTTATGAAGTGGACTTCGGTCAAGCTGGTACAGATCCAGTTATGTTAAATATAGATGAGACAATCTCTTTGATTTATGATGCAACGGGACCTTATACGATTACAGTTACTGCGTTTAGTGCAGCAATAGAAACAACAACATATACAGAAGAGTTCGTAGTTACAGAAATTTTACAGCCTATAACAGCAGCTCCTACACCGTCACGACCTGCTTCTAATGTTATATCGATATACAGTGATGCGTATACACCTATTACTATAAATGAGTTTCCTACTGAATGGTCGAACACAGGTTTTCAGGAGATACAAATAGAAGGTAATAATACAATAAACTATTCTAATTTAGCCTTTACGGGAATAGTAACAGATTATGCGAATCCAACAGATTTAAGTACCATGGACTTTGTTCATTTTGATTACTGGACTTTAGATGCATCTACGTTATCTTTTAAGATTGTAAATACTGCTGTAGATCCTGTTCAAGAAGATATTGAATCTGCAGGGACTATTGCAATTGGTGAATGGGTTAGTATCGATATCCCTTTGGATGATTTTGACTTAGATAGATCTCAAATAACACAATTACTTTTTGATACACTAGGTAATACAGCAACAGTCTTTATTGATAATCTTTATTTTTATATAGATTCACCTATTGCACCTTTAGTGCCAGCACCTACACCTACTATTGATGCGGCTAATGTTATATCGATATACAGTGATGCTTACACGCCTATAACGATAAATGAGTTTCCTACAGCATGGTCGGTCACAGATTTTCAGGAGATACAAATAGAAGGTAACAATACGATAAACTATTCTAATTTGGCATTCACAGGAATAGTTACAGATTATGACAATCCAACAGATTTAACAGGGATGAATTTTGTTCATTATGATTACTGGACACCAAATGCTTCAACTTTAGGTATTAAATTGGTAAATACTTCTGTAGATCCTGTTCAAGAAGATATTGAATCTTTAACGAGCATACAGTTAGGAGCTTGGATAAGTGTAGATATCCCATTAGATGATTTCGCTTTTGATCGCTCAGGGGTTACTCAAATACTCTTTGATGCACTTGGAAATACTGCAGATTTGTACATAGACAACGTTTATTTCTATAACTAAAAAAAAAATTGATATGAAAAATATAATTAAAATAGGAACTCTAATTCTAACACTTGCATTTTTTGTGAACTGTCAGGAGGATGAGGCAGAAGTTGGAGATATTATAATACCGACTAATTTAGTAATTACAGCAGAAATTGTTGGAGTAGACGCAGAAAACCTTAATGGAGACGGTAGTGGTTTTGTTAATTTTACTGCCACTGCTGATAATGCATTAGGTTACAATTTTCAATTTGGTGATGGTACTTCGGGTGCTGTGCCTTCAGGTGTAAATACACATCGTTACAGTGTTGTTGGTTTAAATACCTATACTGTAGTTGTTAGTGCAGTAGGTACTGGTGGTATTTTGACTACAGCAACAATAGATTTGGATGTTTTTAGCTCATTTGATGATTTAGAAGCTAAAGAGTCTTTAAGTGGAGGTATTGGTAATTCAAAAATTTGGTATCCTAAATTAGATGAAGCGGGTCACCTAGGTGTTGGCCCAAATTTAATTCAAGATGGTGCTGACGACGGTGCTCTTAATGGCCATTGGTTCCCTCAATATGACTCTACAGCTGCGTTTGGTAAATGTGGTAGTACAGAATCTGATTGCTTTTGTAATTTTACCTTATCATTCTCTTTGAGTGCTGATGAGACACTAACATTCAATCAAAATAATGGTGGTCAAACGTTCTTTAATTGGGCTAGTGGATCAGCAGTAGGGCAAACATTCGGTGAGTTTCAAGATACGTGTTTTGATTTTGACACGTCAGCAGAGAGTACAGTTAGTTTAGCTCCAACAGATACAGACTGGTCTCAAATTGCAGATCCAGATTTTCCAGAACCAAGAGGTACGGTTATGAATTTCTCTAATGGTGGTTTCATGGGGTACTATACTGGAGTAACATCTTATGAAATTTTAGAAGTTGATAATAATTATTTATATGTACGATTTTTTGATGCAGCGAACCCGGTGTTAGCTTGGTATCAAAAATTCACAACAGACTTGCCTTCGCCAGTTTTTAATTCTATTTATACTAATTTAGTATGGGAAGATGAGTTTGATGTTAATGGAGCGCCAGACGCTGCTAATTGGACTTATGACCTAGGAGCAGGTGGATGGGGTAATGGAGAAGAGCAATCTTATACTAATGCTTCGGAAAATGTAATTGTTGAAGACGGTTTCTTGAAAATTACAGCTAAGGCTGACGGAAGTGGTTATACTTCTGCTCGTCTGAAATCTGAAGATTTATATGAGTTTACTTTCGGAAGAGTAGAAGTAAGGGCTAAGCTGCCCGCTGCTCAAGGGACTTGGCCTGCGATTTGGACATTAGGTGAAGATTACCAAACCAATATATGGCCTGGATGTGGTGAACTAGATATTATGGAACAAAAAGGACAGGATAAAAATACGGTTTTGGCAACGGCTCACCATCCTGCAGTGTCCCCAGGTGCTGGAGATTCTGGTAGTACAGTGCTGACTACGTCAACAACAGAATTCCATAACTACACAATGGAATGGACTCCAGATACAATTGTATTCCTAGTTGATGACAATGTTTATCACACAGTTGCGAATACACCAGACTTACCTTTTGATAGTGACTTTTTCTTAATTCTTAACATCGCTATGGGCGGAAGTTTAGGAGGAGATATTGATCCTGCATTTACAGAGGATACAATGGAAATTGACTACGTAAGAGTTTATCAATAAGCAATTCAATGTATTGAATTGAAAATTTTAATATATAAAAAGGTCGAATAAGTTTTTCGGCCTTTTTTATAATTAAGCTTAAAAAGAATATAGACAGTTATAGTATAAATCAATTTAAATGATACTACACCTCGTAGTGTTCTTATTAATTAATAACGTCTACAACAATTAAATTGATAAATCTTTAAAATTTAAAAAGTACCATCACAAATGACCTTAACAGACAGCTTAACCAAAGAAGAAATTAATCAAAATATGAGTAAATCTCCAATATATATAGGTAATAGACCAGCATCTTTTCATGAAATGGAAGTAAAAGGAGAGTTATTAACTTTTGATAATGAACTGTATTACAAAATTTCCAATAGTAATAAAATGAGACCTTTCTTTATGAGTCTTGTTAGTAATTCTAATCATTGGATGTTTATTTCTAGCAATGGTGCCTTAACAGCGGGAAGAAAGGACGCAAATAACGCACTGTTTCCTTACTATACTGATGACAAAATAACGGAGTCTGCAGAAATCACTGGCAGTAAAACAATCATTCAAGTTCATTTAGAAGGTAAAACATTTCTATGGGAACCTTTTTCAAACAGATACCAAGGTGTATATGCTATTAAGAGAAACTTGTACAAAAATAATTACGGTAACAAAGTTGTTTTTGAAGAGATTAATGAGGATTTAGGAATCTCTTTTAGATACCAATGGAATACGAGTAACCAATTTGGATTTGTTAAAAAATCTAAAATTTTTAACAATTCAGATACAAAGGTAGATGTTACAATTCTTGACGGTATTCAAAATATTCTTCCTTATGGTTTAGCATCAGATTTTCAAAATTCGGCAAGTAATTTAGTAGATGCTTATAAGAAGTGTGAATTAGAATCAGACACAGGTATTGGCGTTTTTGCATTAAGTGCTATAATTGTTGATAAAGCAGAGCCTAGTGAAGCGTTAAAGTCAAACATTGTGTGGTCTTCAGGATTAGATAACCCTACACATCTGATATCATCGCTACAGTTAGATGATTTCAGAAAAGGAAAATCAATTTGTCAAGAGAAAAATATAAAGGCAGAAAAAGGCGCTTATTTTATTTCTAAGGATCTAAGTCTAGAACCTAATGGCAGTAAGTCCTGGATGTTTGTTGCTAATGTTAATCAAACGATTAGTTCTATTAATGATATTTCTGAAATAATAAAAAGCGAAGTTAAATTAGAAGATCTTATTCAGAATGATATAAAGGCTGGTACAAAGCATCTTTTAGAACTTGTAGGAGCTTCTGATGGAATTCAATTAGGAGATAATAAATTAAGAAATACAAGGCATTTTGCCAATACGCTTTTCAATATCATGAGAGGTGGTATTTTTGATGATAATTACAATATAGAAAAAACTGACTTTATAAAATATATAGCAAACGCTAATAAGAAAGTTGCAAAAAAGAAAGAACAAATTTTAAAGCAGTTACCAGAGATTTTTGATGTCGATTTTATTAAAAATATTGCAGATCATGATGATGATAAAAATTTCAAAAGATTGTGTTATGAATATTTACCGCTAAAATTTAGTAGAAGACATGGAGACCCAAGTAGACCTTGGAATAAGTTTTCTATCAACACACGAAGTGAAGTTGATGGTTCTAAAATTTTAGATTATGAAGGTAATTGGAGAGATATTTTCCAAAACTGGGAAGCCTTAGCACATTCATATCCTGCTTTTATAGAAGGTATGATCCATAAGTTCTTTAATGCAACAACGTTTGAGGGCTATAATCCATATCGGGTTACAAAAGGAGGATTTGATTGGGAAGTTATTGAAGAGGATGATCCTTGGTCTTACATAGGATATTGGGGAGATCATCAAATCATTTATCTACTTAAGTTTTTAGAGTTTATTGAAAACCATTATCCAAATAAATTAGCCAGCTGTTTTACACAAGATTTATTTGTATACGCTAATGTGCCTTACAAAATAAAGAGTTACAAAGAGACTTTAAAGAATCCTAAAGATACTATAGATTTCGATTACGAATTAAATGAAAAGATTGATCAAGAGAAAGAGCGATTAGGTGCAGATGGTGCTTTGTTAAGAGATGAGAATTTCTTTATCCATAAGGTTAATTTAGTTGAAAAACTGCTAGCTACAGTTCTAGCTAAAGTTTCAAATTTCATTCCAGAAGGTGGGATTTGGTTAAATACACAAAGGCCCGAATGGAACGATGCTAATAATGCCTTAGTTGGTAATGGAGTTTCCATGGTAACCTTGTATTATTTGAGACGATTTATAAACTTCTTTGAGGATATTGTTCAAAAGTCTTCAGATGAGCGTTATACAGTTTCCGCAGAATTAGTAACATTTTTTAATAGTATTGTGACTACATTAAATGATAATATTAAGGTATTGTCAGGTAAGGTTTCGGATACAGAACGGAAAACTATTTTAGATGGTCTTGGAGCCGCTGGTAGTAAGTATAGAATGACCATTTATGAATCTGGTTTCACAAGTGACAAAGAGATTATTACTAAAGATAGTTTAGTTGAATTTTTTAATGCATTAAAACAGTATTTAGATCATACAATTGCAGCAAACAAAAGAGAAGATAATTTGTTTCATGCATACAACTTAATGACGGTTAAAAGTGATACTGAAGTTTCAGTTTCCTATTTATCAGAAATGTTAGAAGGACAAGTTGCGGTATTAAGTTCTGGTTACTTGAAACCAAAAGAATCTTTAGATCTATTAAATAGTTTAAAGGCAAGTGCGCTTTTTAGACACGATCAGTACAGTTATATTTTATATCCAAATAAAGAATTATCTCGTTTTTCAGATAAAAATAATATTCCATCATCATCTGTAGAAAAATCAAAATTACTAAAGCAATTGCTTGCAGATGGTAATACACAAATAATAGAGAAAGACGTTACAGGTCAATATCATTTTAATGGTAATTTCAATAATGCTGAAAGTTTAAAACAGGCTCTAAAGGATTTACCTGAAGAGAAATACAAGTCTTTAATTAGAACAGATAAAACATTACTATTACATATTTTTGAAGAAATGTTTGATCACAAGTCCTTTACAGGTAGATCTGGAACATTTTTTGGCTACGAAGGCTTAGGTTCGATTTATTGGCACATGGTTTCTAAACTGCTTTTAGCAGTTCAAGAAACGTGTTTGATAGCAGTAAATCAAAATGAAGACGATGTAACAATTGGTAAGCTTCTAGAACACTATTACGAGATTAATGAAGGTATTGGAGTTCATAAATCACCAGAATTATATGGTGCTTTCCCAACAGATCCATATTCTCATACACCTGCAGGTAAAGGTGCTCAACAACCAGGAATGACAGGGCAAGTAAAAGAGGATGTGCTTTGTCGATTTGGAGAAATAGGCGTTTTTGTTAAAGACGGAGTGGTATTATTTAATCCGAGATTATTGCGACGTAAAGAGTTTTTAACAGAACAGAAGGATTTCTCTTATACAGATGTAAATAAAGAAGTAAAGACATTACTGCTAGAGAAGGATGCATTGTGTTTTACATATTGTCAAGTGCCTATTATTTATAAAATTTCAGATAAAGATAAAATTACTATTATGTTTAATAATGAGTCTGTCGTTGAGTTTAACTCATTAACAACAGATTTAGAAATTACTAAAAAGCTGTTTGATAGAACAGGAGAAATCAACCATATTATTGTTGAATTAAATAAATAGACAACTTTATGACTATGAAAAAAAGTGTTAATACAGCATCATTTATAGTTGCTATAATACTGACTTTTTCCTGTAATACTGTCGAAAAAAAATCAAATAACCAAATTATAGTTAAACAGCAATCAAGTTTGAACGCAAAAGATATTTTAGGAAATCCCAATAAGTACCCAGCAATTTCTTATGGAGGTTATAGAGCAAAGAGTAGAACTGTACAGCCTACACTTCCAGAGTTGAAGAGGGATATGAAGTTGTTGTATGCCATGGGAATAAGAATTATTAGAACGTATAACGTGCAACCAGAGTTACCGCACGCCTCTAATATATTAGAAGCTATTAGCCAATTAAAAAAAGAAGACCCAGAATTTGAGATGTATGTCATGCTAGGTGCATGGATTGATTGCTTAAATGCTTGGACGACTGAAACTCCAGATCACGAGGTAGAGAGTGCACAAAATGAAGGAGAAATTGCGAGAGCAGTAGCGCTAGCAAATAAATATCCAGATATTGTTAAAGTTGTAGCTGTAGGTAACGAAGCCATGATAAGATGGGCAACCAGTTATTTTGTTAGACCAAACGCCATATTGAAATGGGTAAATCATTTACAGGGTTTAAAAAAATCTGGAGATTTACCTAAAGATTTATGGGTGACCTGTTCAGACGATTTTGCATCTTGGGGTGGTGGTGATACCAGTTATAGAGTTAAGGAATTGGAAGACCTTATTAAAGCTGTAGATTATGTTTCTATGCATACTTATGCCTATCATAACTCTCATTATAACCCAATGTTTTGGAAAGTACCTGATAATGAACAAAACTTATCTGATATAGAAAAAGTGGATGCAGCAATGGTTCGTGCATTAGAATTTGCTAAAAAACAGTATGGAGATGTATCAGCGTATGTAAAGCGTGTAGATTCTACCAAAACTGTTCACATCGGCGAAACAGGATGGGCAACAACATCAAATGGTCATTATGGTAGAAATGGATCTAAAGCAACAGACGAATATAAACAAGGATTATACCATAAGTATTTAAGGGAATGGACTAATAAAGAAGGCATTTCCTGTTTTTATTTTGAAGCTTTCGATGAACAATGGAAAGATGTTCATAATGCGCAAGGTTCAGAAAATCATTTTGGATTAATTAATCTTCAAGGAGAAGCAAAATACGGAATTTGGGATTTAGTTGATCAAGGCGTTTTTAAAGGTTTGACGCGACTAGGAAAACCAATCACGAAAACATACAATGGTAATAAAGAAGCCTTATTAAAAGACGTTTTAGTACCAAATACAGAGTATCACAGATAAATTGAAACTAGTTTTAGTTTCTAAAAATGTTTAATTAATTTATAGATAAGATGTTTAGAACCCTACTTTTTGTATTATCGTTTACGACGTTATTAAGTTGTGATACGAATTTCAATGGGAGTGATGTTACCATTTCTAATCGTACAATTTTAGTAGATAATGAGTCGTATTTGATTAAAGGGATCTGCTATCATCCAGTTCCAAAAGGTAGTCCAAACATACGAAGCTGGGAGACGTTAACTCAAGACTTAGAGTTAATGAAAGAAGCAGGTATAAATACGATTAGATTTTATGCGCCTGTAGATGATATCAAAGTTTTAGATGAAATTGACCAAGCAGGACTAAAAGTAATTATAGGTTTTGGATATAATCAAGGGGGAACTTTTGACATAGAATCAGGAACGTTTATCGACTATGTTAATAAGTACAAAAATCATAAGGCTATTTTAATGTGGGAACTGGGTAATGAATATAATTACCATCCAGAATGGTTCGGTGACGATATAAAAAATTGGTACAATGCTATGAATGACGCTGCAGGTCTTATACATACAACTGATCCTAAGCATCCAACTACAACAGCACACGGCGATTTACCAGACGCATTGACGCTATCACTAAGTCCCAATATTGATGTTTGGGGAATGAACGTCTACAGGTGGGACAAACCCGAATCTATTTTTAAAGAATGGGAAGCGGTAAGTTCTAAACCAATGTATTTGTCAGAAACTGGCGGTGATAGTTACATGAAAATTGCCAAAGCAGGTTACGAACAAGGTGAAAATCAAAAAGCTCAAGCAGATGCAACAAAAAATATTTTAAAAGAGATTTTTGAGAACCAAGATATTTGTTCAGGCGTGACTGTCTTTTCTTTTACAGATGGTTGGTGGAAAGCAGGTAATAATGATGTTCAGGATATTGGGGGATCTGCACCAAATAGCACAGGTGTTCCTTACGATGGTACACCAAATGAAGAGTATTGGGGAGTTGTTGATATTGATAGAAATAAGAAACAAGCCTATTCAGTGCTTAAAGATGAATATTTAAGTGTAAAAAAAACTAATAAATAATAAAATTGAAAGGATATGAAATCAATTAAATATACACTATGTATTCTTTCAGTATTTACAATAATGAGTTGTACCAAAAAACAAGAACCTTTAGTGGTAGAGGTTTACGAAACGTCTGCCAGCGGAAATCAATTAACAAAAATAATAGAACTTCATTTTGGAGAAACGGTTGATACCATACAATTATTACCAGAGAAAACATATCAAAAAATTACGGGCATCGGTGGGTCGTTTACAGAGTCGTCAGCATCGCTGCTTAATAGTTTGAGTGCAGAAAATAGAGATAAAATTATAGAAGCTTATTTTGGTGAGACAGGTGCTCGGTATTCGTTAACAAGAACTCATATTGCGTCTTGCGATTTTTCACTAACGAATTATACCTATGCGCCAGATGCTGGTGATGTAGCATTGACGAATTTTTCAATTGATGAAGATCGTGATGATTTAATCCCAATGATTAAAGATGCTATGGCAGTGTCTAAAGATGGTTTCAATATTGTGGCTTCACCTTGGACAGCTCCGCCCTGGATGAAAGATAATAAAGCGTATGTCGGCGGAAAATTGCTCCCGGAATATTATGAGTCTTTTGCTTTATATTTCTCTAAATATATAGATGCTTATAAAGCTGAAGGTATTGATATTTGGGGTTTAACAGCAGTTAATGAACCACACGGAAATGGTAATAATTGGGAAAGTATGCACTTTTCTCCAGAAGAGGAAACAGATTTTGTTCAAAACCATTTAGGTCCAAAATTAGAAGCCGATGGTAAAGGGGCTATAAATATTCTTGGATATGATCAAAATAGAGGCGGTCTTAGAGAATGGGTTGATGTGATGTATAAAGATGAAGCGTCTTCAAAATATTATGCAGGTACAGCTATTCATTGGTATGAGAGTACTTATGATTATTTTCCTGAAGAGTTACAGTATGCTCATAACAAATCGCCAAATAAATATTTAATTGAAACAGAAGGTTGTGTAGATTCTGAAATCCCAAAATGGAAAGACGATAAATGGTATTGGTCTAAAGAAGCAACAGATTGGGGTTGGGATTGGGCAAAACCTGAAAACAAACATTTACACCCAAAATACGCACCAGTAAATAGATATGCTAGAGATATTATTGGTTGTTTTAATAACTGGGTTGATGGTTGGATTGACTGGAATATGGTCTTAGATAAACAAGGTGGACCAAACTGGTTTGAAAATTGGTGTGTTGCTCCAGTGATTGTAGATCCTGAGAATGACGAAGTTTATTTTACGCCAATATTTTATACCATGGCACATTTTAGTAGGTATATACGACCTGATGCATTGATTATTGGTGTTCAAAAAACAGATGACGATTTAATGGTTACAGCTGCAAAAAACCCTGATGGTTCAATTGCTGTTGTGGTATTCAATGAAGGTAATACAGCCAAAAGTTTTGCATTAAATTTAGGAGATAGCACTGTAAATATTAAAATAAGTGAACAAGCAATTCAGACGATAATAGTACCAACTAAATAGAAAAAATAAACCATCTAACTATGTCAAATTTAGCATCTTATAAAAAAGTTCCATTGGGTCAAAAAATTGCCTTTGGAATTGGCATGTTTGCCAATCAAATGTTTCCCGCAATTATGGGGATATTTATGGTAGTTTTAGTCCAAGATTTAGGCTTTCCAGGTTGGATGTGGGGAGTTATTTTCTTTGCGCCAAGAATTTTTGATTCTATTACTGATCCAATTATGGGTTTTATATCAGATAATACGAAATCAAAATGGGGAAGAAGACGTCAGTATGTATTAGCCGGTGGAGTTGTTATGGGTGTTTCTTACATTATAATGTGGCAACTTTTTAAGGAAAATTCTTTACAATTTAATTTTTGGTATTTCTTCTTATGGTCTCTTGTTTTTTATTTAGGGCTTACACTATTTAGTGTGCCTTATGTTGCAATGGGATATGAAATGAGTGACGATTTTCACGAACGGACTAATATTATGGCAATTGCGCAATTTATTGGGCAATGGGCATGGGTTATAGCACCTTGGTTTTGGGTAATTATGTATGATCCCGAATGGTTTCCATCTGCAGAAGTTGCTGTAAGACAATTGTCTGTTTGGGTTGCGATTCCTTGTGCAATTTGCGCTTTGGTACCAGCATTTTTTATAAAAAGTAAATCAACACTGGACGAAGATTATGAGCCTTTAAATAGAGCTAATATTGGGAGTAGTGTAATCAAGATTTACGACAGTTTTGTTGAAGCTTTTAAGATTAAAGAATTTAGAAAAATATGTGCAGCTACATTTTTAATTTTTAATGCATTTAATACAGTTGCAGCACTTACGTTTTTTGTAATCGTTTATAAATTATTTAATGGTGATACAGAGGCTAGTGGAATTTGGGTTTCTTTATTTGGTTGTTTGGGCGCATTAGGAACTACATTTATTGTAATTCCTATAGTCACTTGGATGTCTAAAGTTTTAGGTAAGAAAAAAGCGTTTTTAGTTTCTCAAGGTATTTCACTTTTGGGTTATATAATGCTTTGGTTTTTGTTTGTCCCAGGAAAGCCATGGATGTATATTATAGCACTTCCTTTCTTTTCATTTGGAATTGGAAGTTTATTCACAATAATGATGTCGATGACAGCTGATATTATTGATGTGGATCAACTTAATACTGGAAAACGAAGAGAGGGCATTTTTGGAGCTATTTATTGGTGGATGGTTAAAGTTGGTTTCGCAATTGCAGGAGCACTGAGTGGAGTGATTATTGGCGTTGTAGGTTTTAACCCGGATTTAGCCACTACAGATCAGCAATCCGCTGTAGACGGATTACATGCTTTCTTTTGCTTTTTCCCTGTTGCTGGTACACTTCTAGCGATGTATATTATGCGTAATTATAATATTACAGAAGAAAGTGCAGGAGAAGTAAGAAAAGAATTAAATAAGCGTAAAGTAGAAAATAATAATTAAGAGTTTTAATAAAATATTAAATTATGTCAGTTAGAGCAGGAAAAATAATGGCATTAGCAGGAGAAAAACTTGCTAATAAATCAGACAAAGAATTACAAGTATTATTCAAGAACACTTTAGATAATGGGATGCATGGTTTATGCTTTAGTCCATATGAAGAAGGACAGTCTGCCGGAGACGAAATTTCCGAAGATCAAATCCGTAGACGTATGGAAATTATTAAACCATATACGAAATGGATCCGTACGTTTTCTTGTACAGATGGTAATGAGATTATTCCGCGTATAGCTCATGAATATGGTATTAAAACATTAGTTGGTGCTTGGTTAGGAGATGACGATAAAATTAATAAACGCGAAATTGCAGGTCTAATAAAATTAGCTAAAGAAGGTTTTGTAGATATCGCTGCAGTTGGCAATGAAGTCATGTATCGTGGTGATTTAACTGAAGATGAATTATTGGATTTCATGAATGAGGTAAAGGAAGCAATACCGGAAGTACCTATGGGTTATGTAGATGCCTATTATGAATTTACTGATAGACCAAGGATTGCAGAGGCTTGCGATGTTATACTTGCTAATTGTTATCCATTTTGGGAAGGTTGTCCATTAGAGTACTCATTGTTATATATGAAAGAAATGTTCGGCCAAGCAAAATCAGCTGCAAATGGTAAGAAAGTAATTATAACAGAAACGGGATGGCCAAATTTAGGTACTAACTTTGAAGGATCGTTCCCAAGTTATGATAACGCAATGAAGTATTTCATTAACGCTCAAAAATGGTCAAGTGATGATGATATTGATATGTTTTATTTCTCGTCTTTTGACGAATCATGGAAAGTTGGAGATGAAGGTGATGTTGGCGCATATTGGGGACTTTGGGATAAAGATGAAAACTTGAAATTCTAGCATTAATTTACTAATAGACTGTTAAACCATCATTACGAAATCTATTATTTTTCTATATTTATTGCATTAATTTGTATATGTATTAAAGTTTATATTTTAAATCGTATCTCGAAATTTTGGGGTACGATTTATGCTATAGTCAAGTTGTCTCGGCCAACTTAATAGCTCTATATGTATTAGAAATATCAATTTAGAGTATAAAATTGAAGTTTTACAGTTAAAATAAATGGTAAACATGAGTTCTAATTTGAGAAAAAATAATAATAAAATAAGTATTCAATATCTAGTTGTATCACTACTAATTACGCTTCTTTTTAGTTGTAAAGACGAACCAACAAGAAATTTATATCCAGATGAACTCATAGGATCGCTTGAATTATTAACACCAGAAAGAACAGGAATAGATTTTAGCAATACAATTCAAGAATCAACGTATTTTAATCACTATTACTACAGTCAAATGTATGTAGGTTCAGGAGTAGCTATTGGTGATATTAATAATGACGGTTTGCCAGATGTTTTCTTTGGTGGTAATCAAGTGGTAGACAGGTTATATCTAAATAAAGGAGATTTTCAATTTGAGGATATTACAAAAGAATCTAAGGTAGCAAAAAACTCTGGTTGGACTTGGGGTGTAACAATGGCAGACGTCAACTCAGATGGTTATTTGGATATTTATGTAAGCCGAAATGGAAATTCTCCAAACCCAGAAGATAGAAGAAATCAACTATACATTAATAATCAAGATTTAACGTTTACAGAATCTGCCCAAAAGTACGGTCTTGGTGATTATGGGTTCTCTACTCAAGCTGTTTTTTTTGATATGGATAATGACGGTGATTTAGACATGTATCAAGTAAATCAAGTCGCGGATAAAAAACTGTTGTTAATCAATAAAATACCTCGAGATCAATTTAAATTTTTTAGAGACCGTTTGTATAGAAATGACAATGGTAAGTTTATAGATGTATCAGCAGAAGTTGGTATTTCCACAGATGTCTCCTATGGTTTAAGTGTCAATGCAACAGACTTTAATAATGATGGTTGGATGGATTTGTATATCGCTAACGATTATTCAGAACCAGATTTTATGTACTATAATAACGGTGATGGTACGTTTAAAAACGTAATTAATGAAGAACTAAAACATATTACTCAATTGAGTATGGGTTCAGATACTGGTGATATCAATAATGATGGTTTACTCGATTTGATCACAACAGATATGACTCCAGAAGATCATTATCGTTCAAAAACAAACATGGCATCGATGAGTACAGAAGCATTTAATACGCTTGTAGAGGCTGGTGCACATCGTCAGTATATGTCTAATACGTTGCAAATTAATACAGGTTTAGGTAGTTTTTCAGATATTGCAAATATGGCAGGTATGTCTTCAACAGATTGGAGTTGGTCTAGTCTTTTGGTAGATTTAGATAATGACGGTTGGAAAGATATTATTGTTTCAAACGGAATAAAAAAAGATGTAGATAATAATGACTACAGAGTAAAAGTTCAAAATCTTGATAAAAATGCTACTGCAGCTGACCTATTTCAACTAAGTAAGGATACGCCATCTCAACCAATTTCTAATTACGTGTTTAGAAATAAAGGAAATTTAGAATTTGAAAAAGTCACTAAAGATTGGGGTTTTGACACACCTAGTTTTTCTAACGGTATGGCTTATGGTGATTTAGATAATGATGGTGATCTAGATATTATAACTAACAATATAGATGCAGCAGCTTTTGTATATGAAAATAAGGCAACAGGAAATTTTATTAAGATTGAGCTAGAAGGTTCTGAAAAAAATAAGTTTGGTATTGGAGCCAAAGCCATTATTTATCACAATGATAAAATCCAAATGGCTGAAAACACAGTAACCAGAGGCTTTATATCTTCTGTAGAGCATAACCTGTTTTTTGGATTAGGAAAGGATACAGAAGTACAAAAAATCGAAGTTTTTTGGCCCAACGGAACTATGAATACTTTCGAAAATGTTCAAGCAAACAGAAAAATAGTAGCTAAATTTTCTGATTCTAAAAAAAGAGATAAGAAAGAAGAGAAAGTAGAATTACTAGTTACTCAAATAAAACAGAAAGACCTAGGAATCGATTTTGTACACCAAGAAAACGAATTTGATGACTTTGAAGAAGAAATATTGTTACCACATAAATTATCTCAAAACGGTCCTTTTTCTGCAGTACAAGATGTAAATGGTGATGGTTTAGAAGATCTTTTTATAGGAGGTGCAGCAAATCAAAGTGGTGTATTATATACGCAAAATGAAAGCGGACAATTTATTAAGAGTGTATCACAGCCTTGGGAAAATGATAAAGCTTCTGAAGATATGGGGTGTATTTTTATTGATGTAGATGGAGATAATGATTTTGATTTGTACATCGCAAGTGGTGGAAATGAATTTAAAGCTGGTAACCAACTTTTAAAGGATAGACTATATATCAATAATGGAGAAGGACAATTTGTTAGAAATAGTAGTGCACTACCAAACATTACTCAGAGTTCTCAATGTGTAAGCGCGTCTGATATTGATAATGATGGAGATTTAGATCTATTTGTAGGAACACGACTTATTGCTAGGCAATATACATATCCAGCAACTAGTTACTTACTGATAAATGAAAATGGTAATTTCAAAAAAGCTAAATCAGAAACTGTACTTGCATTAAGCGATATAGGCATGGTTACCGATGCAGTATTTACAGATGTTGATTCTGATGGCGATGAAGATTTAATGATAGTAGGTGAGTGGATGGAAATTAAAGTGCTTATTAATACTGATGGCGTTTTTGAAGATCAATCTGATTACTACGGACTGAGTGATACTAGAGGAATGTGGTGGTCAATTACTGCTGGTGATTTGGATGGTGATGGAGATGATGATTATGTCATTGGTAATCTAGGAAAGAACAACAAATTTAAAGCTACAGAAGAACATCCATTCAAAGTTTATGCAAATGATTTTGATAACAATGGTACAAACGATATTGTTTTAGCTAAATTCTATAAAGATGATTATGTACCACTTAGAGGGAGAGAATGTACAAGCCAACAAATGCCTTATGTAGGAGAAAAGTTTGAAGATTATCATAGTTTTGCCTCTTCTACATTAATTGATATTTTACCAGAAGATAAAGTTGACGATGCAGTAGTGTATGAAATTAAAAGTTTTGAAAGCATTATTTTAATTAACGATAACGGTAAATTAGTTAAAAAATCACTTCCTAATGAAGTGCAAATTTCGCCAATAAAGTCCACTTTGATATTTGATATTAATAAAGACGGTTATCAGGATATAATTACTGTGGGGAACCATTATGGTGTTGAAGTTGAAACGCAACGTTATGATGCTGGATTTGGGGCAGTTCTTTTAGGAGATGGTAAAGCCAATTTTAATTATAGTTCTCCTATTGCAACTGGTTTTTATGTACCTTATGATAGTAGAGAAGTAAAAAAAATAGGATTAAAAGAAAGAGACTTAATTCTAGTAACAAATAATAATGCCGAGTTAACTATTTTCAGTTTGAAACGTTAAAGTTTTAGTGTATAGTTTTTTAAACCCTTAATGATACTTGTATTTTTTTTATTCAAATTATTGAAATCCAAACACTTAATCATTTTTAGTTGAAATATATTTGAAATAATATTTTTTGCGTGTATAGTTTTTGTATAGGTGAATAATGTGCCAATAATTAAGAATTAAGGCTTTCTTGTATAGAGTTAATTTAAAAAAAAATATACTATGAAAAAAATTACATTTTTAATGTGTGTTTTCATCTCAACGATGGGATTTTCTCAGGTTGTGATAGAGGACTTTGAAAGTGGTTTTCCCCCAGAAGATTTTAATGGCTTTAGTGGTTTAGAAGGTGTACCCTCTCTTACAGGGGCGCCTGGAACTGACGGCGGAGTTGTATCTGGACAGATCATTACAAACGAAGCTGGTAACCCTTGGCAAGGAGCCAATCTACTTTTACAAGATAATTATTTAGATTTAACTACAGACAAGACAATGACTGTAGATGTGTATTCAGACGTTCCATTTAGTTTATTAGCAAGAACAGCTGCTGGTCAATCTGGTGCTGTAGATTCTGCTTCAGATGCTACGCATACTGGTATGGGTTGGGAAACATTAAATTTTGATTTTACTGAACAGTTGGATGGTACGCTAACAGCAAATGGTGAGTATAGAACTGTTGCTTTCTTTCCTCTTTGGAATGACGCAACTAATGGTTGGATTAATAATGATGAATTTGGACCACATCCAGTTTTCACAATTTTTATTGACAATCTAACGGGTGTTGCCGGTAGTACTGTCGTTCTTCCTCCTGATGATCCCGAGCCAGCGCCAATGCCAACGTCATTAGATGCTGAGACGTTTAGTGTTTATAACGATACCAATGGATACAGTACATTTTTTACTTTCGATTATGATTTTGGTACTTTAGGTGGTGAGCCTGATTTGGATCCAGGGACTGATGTCAACTTAGCATATAAATTTGATTTTGGATTTGCAGGATATGGAGTGGGTGAAGGTCCTGATGATGTTTCTGCCTATGATTTCGTGTCATTTGATTATTGGGCTTCAGATCCTACACCAGGGTTTAGATTTGTATTAATAAGTAATGCGGGCTCAATAGTAGAAAGCAGTTTTCAAGTAGGTACAAACTCTACGCTTGTAACTGGAGAATGGACTAAAGTGGTAATACCGATGTCTTACTTTACCAACCTAGGATTCGCAGATACTAACTTCTTTCAATGGAAGGCTGACGGCTTTAATGGTACAACAAATTCAAATTCTATAGTTTATGTAGATAATATTTTGATGACGGTTCAAAGCCCGTTATCGGTAAATGAGTTTGATACAGCTCAATTTAGTGCGTTTCCAAACCCAACAAGCGGTAATTGGAATATCAGTAGTTCTGTAATGATTAGTACGGTTTCAGTTTATGATATTTTAGGTAAAAAAGTGATGTCTGTAATGCCTAACGCAACAGAATTAGTAATTGATGCTTCTTCATTAACATCTGGAATGTACTTTGCAAAAATTGATGGTGTTAACGGTTCTAAAACTGTAAAACTTATCAAAGAATAAAGATGCTTATCAGCCAGAATAAAACTAAAGCGTGTTCATATTTTGTGGACACGTTTTTTTTATAAATTATAATTTATAGGTTGAAAGACATATCGAGTATTTGCAGTTCGCATTGCTGGATTTACGTTGTTGAAAATAAGTTTAATATTTGGCTTAAAATTGAAGTGGTTTTTATGTACTTCGTGCTAGTAACGAAATACATAACCATGTTTAAATATGAAAACTTAATTCTTGTAATGTATACTATGGTAATCTATATATTTTCAGTAGAACAGGTTAAAACTTTAGTGTATAAGTTTTTTGTTTGAGTAAAATTTTAGTATTTTTAATCATAAGTATATGTAATATAGTTAGTTACATGTATTTTATTAGGGCTTTGTAAAGTTTTTATTTTTGTCACGTATGGTTTTTGTATAGGTGCTTAATACTGTTTAAATGAAGAATTATTACTTTCTTGTTGCTATATATTAATTAATAACAAATAACTATGAAAAAAATTACATTTTTATTGCTGCTCTTGACGGTTTCTTTTGGATACGCTCAGGTAGTTTTAGAGGACTTTGAAGGAACAACACCTACAATTACATTGGACGGTGGTTTAGGAAGTGCTTCTGTAGAGCCAGATCCTGCAATGGGTGCAAATGCTAATGTATTAGAAATCGTTGCTGCTGCTGCTGGAGATCCATGGCAACAGGCAAATCTTTTAATGCAAAACAACAATTTGGATTTAACAGTTGATCCAATCGTTACAGTAGATGTTTACTCTTCAAGCCCTATTAATATCCTAGCTAAGGTTGATGGTGGTGGTACGCCATCTGCTACAGATTCTGCTCATGGAGGAACTGGTTGGGAAGTGTTAGCTTTTGATTTCTCTGACCCAAAGGATAATACAGGTGCAGCAGATGGGCAATATTCTATAATTTCTTTTTTCCCATCTTGGGCTGGAGATAATACAGGGAATTCTACTGATAATAGCGACTGGTTTCTTCCAGTTGATGGCACTACATTTTATGTTGATAATATATCTGCTGTTGCTGGAGATGTTGTTGCTGCTCCAGTTTCAGATCCAGAAGCTGCGCCTATACCAGATGCACCAAACGGAGAAACTTACAGTATCTATAACGATACCAATGGTTATACTACAGTGTTTCCGTTTGCATATGATTTTGGAACAATCGGTGGAGAACCAGATTTAGATCCGGGAGCAGGAGTAAATTTAGCTTTAAAATTTGATTTTACATTTTCAGGATATGGTGCAGGTGAAGGAGGTCCTGATGATGTTTCTTTATATAACTTTGTTAATTTTAACTATTGGGCTGAAGCGGGTGTACCTGGATTTCAATTCAGACTGATAAGTAATGATGGTGGAGTTACAGAACATATTTATGAAATTGGAACAAACGAGCCAGTTGTTAATGGTCAATGGGTTCAAGTATCAATACCAATGGCACATTTCACTAATCTAGGATTTTCAAGTGCTAACTTTTTTCAATGGAAATGTGATCCTTTTATGCAAGTAGTTACTGATCCAGGAGTTGTTTACATAGATAACATTATAATGACAGTAAACGCATTATCAGTTAATGAATTTGATACTGCTCAATTTAGTGCTTTTCCAAATCCTGCAAAAAATGATTGGAACATCTCAAGTAGTATTAGTATTAATACGATCTTAGTTTATGATATTTTAGGTAAAAAAGTGATGACTTTATCTCCTAATGCAACAGAGGCGGTAATTGACGTGTCGACATTAAAAACTGGAATGTATTTTGTTAAAATGGAAAGTGATAATGGTTCTAAAACTGTTAAGCTTATCAAAGAATAATTAGATTTTTAGTATTTATAATAAAATTAGAGCGTGTTTATTTTATAGACACGCTTTTCTTATATATCTAACTTAGATAATTAACTTTACACTATCAATTATAATGTAAACTCAATATGTTGAAAAAATTAGTCTTCATAATAGCCTTATCCATTTTGATACTTGGTTGTTCCCAAAAGGGTACGAACTCAGTTGCTGTAACCAAAGAAAATACAGAAGTTGCTAATGATTTAATAAATGAGACTAGTCCATACTTACTCCAGCACGCCTACAACCCCGTAGATTGGAAAGCATGGAATGACACATCCTTAAAACTAGCTAAAGATCAAAATAAACTCATTGTTATTTCTGTGGGTTATTCTGCCTGCCATTGGTGCCATGTTATGGAAGAAGAAAGCTTCGAAAATGATGCGGTGGCAAAACTAATGAATGAGAATTTTATTAGTATTAAAGTTGATCGAGAAGAACGACCTGATGTTGATCAAGTCTATATGTCTGCGGTTCAATTAATGACCGGAAGTGGTGGATGGCCATTAAACTGTATTACATTACCTGATGGAAGACCTGTTTTTGGAGGTACTTATTTTACAAGGGCACAATGGACAAAAATTTTAGAGGACATGTCACTTTTATATAAGAACGATCCAGACAAAGTGATCGCCTATGCAGAACAGCTTACAGAAGGTGTAAAGAATTCTAATCTTATAACAGTAAATAAAGAGAATGTCCAATTCAACCCTTTGGCAATGAAAACAATGGTGAAGTTCTGGCGGTCGTCTTTAGATTTTCAAAATGGCGGACAACAAAGAGCACCTAAGTTCCCAATGCCCAGCAATCTTAATTTCTTGTTACGTCAAAGTTTTCAATATGATAATGAAAAGATTCAAGAATTTGTAATGACCACTTTAGATAAAATGGCTAATGGAGGTATTTATGACCAATTAGGTGGAGGGTTTTCAAGATATTCAGTAGATGGTAGATGGCACGTACCTCATTTTGAGAAAATGTTGTACGATAATGCGCAATTAGTAAGCCTATATTCAAAAGCATATCAATTAACTAAAAATGAGCAGTACAAAACGATAGTAACCGAAACTCTTGATTTTGTAGAGCGAGAATTAACGCAGGAGGAAGGAGCGTTTTACTCGTCTTTGGATGCCGATAGTAAAACTAAAGAAGGTGACTTAGAGGAAGGTGCATTTTATGTGTGGACAAAAGAAGAATTGCAGGCTGCACTTGGAGATGATTTTGATCTCTTTAAGGCCTATTACAATGTTAATGCTACTGGAAAGTGGGAGAAAGACAATTACATTTTATATAAAACAAAATCAAATAGCGAATTTATAAAAACGTCTAACATTTCCGAAGCACAATTACATGAAAAATTACAGGAGTGGAAAACCAAATTGTTAACGCTTAGAAGTTCAAGAGCAAGACCAAGAACAGATGATAAAGTGTTGACGTCTTGGAATGCTTTAATGCTAACAGCATATATTGATGCGTACCGTGTTTTAGGAGACCCATCCTATTTAGAACGTGCACTAAAAAATGCAACATTTATAAAAGAGAATCAAATTGATAGTGATGGATCGTTATTCCATAATTATAAAGATGGTAAAAGTACTATTGAAGGGTTTTCTGAAGATTATGCCCACACTATTTCTGCATTTATAGAGGTATATCAGGCAACGTTAGATGAACGCTGGTTAGAAACCGCTAAAGCACTTATGG
The DNA here is from genome assembly GCA_034111845.1 of Psychroserpens sp. Taxonomy (GTDB): domain Bacteria; phylum Bacteroidota; class Bacteroidia; order Flavobacteriales; family Flavobacteriaceae; genus Psychroserpens. The sequence goes on from JAWUWM010000046.1 coordinate 47,431, forward strand.
ACTATAGTATCGCCCATTTTTCTAATGAAACAACTCAGATGTTTTATTTCACATCAGATGCTGAAACCAGTTTAATAACAAGAAAAACTGAGGTGATAGATAATGTCATACCGTCATCTAATTCAGTTCTAGCTAAAAACTTATTTAAGTTAGGCCACTATTATTCAAATAATGTCTATTCAGCTAGGGCGAAACAAATGCTAAATAATATGAATGATCAATTAGAGAAATCACCATCAGCATATTCAAATTGGCTCTCGTTGTATATGAACTATTCTAATCCCTACTATGAAGTCGCAATTTCGGGTACTAATGCACTAGATAAATTAAATGAAGTTAATAGGTATTATTTACCTAATATTTTAATTGCAGGCGCCACCAGTGACAGTAAACTACCTATTATGGAAAGTCGATTTATTGAAGACGATACGTATATTTATGTTTGCGTGGATGGTGCATGTAAATTACCAGTAGAACACACAAAAGAAGCTATAGAGCAACTATTAAAATAGGAGGCATTTTTTTTAACAAAATGATAGTAATAGTTATATCTTGATAGTCATAAGAACAAGTTTATTTTTAGAACATGGTCACATTAAAGAAATTAGCAGAACAATTAAACGTATCAATATCAACAGTGTCTAAAGCGTTGCATAATAGTGACGAAATTAGTCCAGATACTATTGAGCGTGTAAAAGCATTAGCTAAGCTTTTAAATTACAAACCAAATCGATTGGCGGTGAGTTTAAAAAATAGTAAGACCAATACTATAGGTGTTATTATACCCAATATATTAAATCATTTTTTCGCCAAAGCATTGTTTGCAATAGAGCAGGAAGCTACAAAACAAGGGTATAATATCATCACCTGTATTTCTAATGAGTTATATTCTAAAGAGATAGATAGCTTGCAGTTATTATCTAATGGTAGCGTTGATGGATTCATCATGTCCATAGCAGAAGAAACTCAAGTCGCCAATGCAGTAGGTCATATCAATGCTATTTTAGATCAGAAAATCCCTATTGTAATATTTGATAGAGTTTCAGAAGATATTAATTGTGATAAAGTTATTATAGATGATTTTGGTGCTGCTTACGAAGCCACAAATCATCTCATTTCCGAAGGTAGAAAACACATCGTTTTATTGAGTGATATTGATGAGTTGAGTGTAGGGAAATTAAGAACTAGCGGGTATTTACAAGCCTTAGATGATGCTCCTGATTATCAAAGTAAACCTATAGTTGTAACCACCGCAGAGGGTCACAGTATAGAAGCGGTGATTGATCATATGTTCAAAGAACACAAGGCGATTGATGGGATTATAGCTATTGATAACACCACTGGAGTGGTGGCGCTTCAAAAGGCTTTAAAACTCAACTATACTATTCCTGAAGACCTATCAATTATCGGGTTTTCAGATGAGAATGTCCTGCAATTTACAGATCCTAAACTGTCAACAGTTTCTCAGCACACGCTTGATATAGGTAAGGCTTCGGTAGAGTTATTGATTAATAAACTCAAGGATAAAACGTCTGTTCAAACAACGACTAAAACCATTAAAACGAAGCTTGTTTTAAGAGGTACAACTAAATAATTCTTCTTTTTTTTCTTCGGAAATTTTAGAGCTCACATAAATTGTTATACAATACCAATTTTTTTTAATTCAAACAATTTTTCTGTTTTATAAGATTTCAAAATGAGTTATCTTTAGAGAAAACTCAGTCACTATTGAAATTAGTAAAATTCACCAATAAAGGTATTTATTGCATTCCCGGGAAATTCTATTTAGACCCTTGGTTTCCTGTAGATTACGCCATCATTTCTCACGGTCATGCAGATCATGCCAAATGGGGAATGAAACATTATTTATGTCACGATGAATCTAAAGCCATTCTACAACATCGTATTGGTCCAGATATTTCTATTGAAAGTTTACCTTATAACAAAGAAGTTATCGTAAACGGAGTTAAAGTGAGCTTCTTTCCTGCAGGCCATATTATAGGTTCTGCTCAAATTAGATTAGAATATAAAGGTTTTGTTGTTGTCTTCTCTGGAGATTATAAAGTAAAAAATGATAATTTGACCAGCCCTTTTGAACCGGTTAAATGTCACGAGTTTATTACAGAAAGCACCTTTGGACTTCCCGTTTACAACTGGTTAAAAGAAGACGAACTCCAACGTCAAATGCACAATTGGGTACTTAATAATCAATCTAAAAATCGTACCAGTGTGTTTATTGGTTATTCTTTAGGTAAGGCACAACGCATAATGAAACTCTTGGAGGGACTCGATGATCTCTATGTGCATACTGCAATCCATAATTGTAATGAAGCGATTAAAACGTCTGGCGTGCTATTACCTGATACCAAATTATGGACAACAGATTCAAATAAAAAAGACATTCAGAATAAAATTGTCATCGTTCCACCAGCCTTATTAGGATCTAATATGATCAAACGAATTCCAAATGCAGCAACAGCAATTTGCTCAGGCTGGATGCAAATTCGTGGTAAGCGCAGATGGCAATCTGTAGATGCAGGGTTTCCTGTAAGTGATCATGCAGATTGGGACGGATTATTAACTGCCGTAAAAGCTACTGAAGCAGAAAAAGTGTATGTGACGCACGGTTCTCAAGCAACATTCTCAAAATATCTAAACGATATTGGAATACCTTCAGAAGAAGTGTTAACGGAATATGGTAGCAACGAAGATGAAAGCAGCGAAGAAAGCAGTAAAGACACTACCGAAGACTCTAAAACCGTACAGGCCTCATGATTAATTTCTCTAAACTCATAAGTGCGGTTGAAATCACTAATAAAACCAATGATAAAATTGCTGCATTTGTAGACTATTTTACGCATGCCCCAGATAAAGATAAGTTATGGCTCATCGCCATTTTTACGGGGAAGCGTCCAAAGCGTCCCATACCATCTGGTGTCATGAGGAAATGGTGCATGGACATCACCAATATACCTGAGTGGTTATTTCTAGAGAGTTACAGTACCGTTGGTGATTTGGGAGAAACTATGGCATTATTACTACCAGAACCCACCCATCAAATTGAAAAGTCGTTTAGCGAGTGGATGCAAGACATTGTAGAACTCAAAGCAAAAACTGATGAGGAGAAAGAAGCCTATGTTCGCTATGCCTGGTCTGGACTAGAAGCACAAGAGCGTTTTATTTTTAATAAACTGATTGGTGGTAGTTTTAGAGTAGGGGTTTCTAAAAAAACCTTGGTGAATGCGTTGGCTAAATACTCTGGTATTGAAGCCAATCAATTGATGCATAGTATTATTGGTAATTGGGATCTCAACGCGATTTCTTTTGAAGCCTTGTTACAAGGCGAGCATATCAATTATGACAATTCTAAACCCTATCCATTTTGTTTGGCGTATGCCTTAGAAAAAGAATTGGATGCGCTAGGCTCTATTAAGGATTGGCAAGTAGAGTATAAGTGGGATGGTATTCGTGGGCAAATCGTAAAACGGAACAATGAAGTGTTCTTATGGTCAAGAGGTGAGGAGCTCGTTACAGAGCAATTCCCAGAATTGGTGGAGGCGATTCATAAATTAGAGGGTGACTTTGTAATTGATGGCGAAATTCTAGCCCTCAAAGATAATGGAATTCTATTATTCAATGATTTACAAAAACGTCTCAATAGAAAAAACGTTACTAAAAAATTATTACAAGATGTTCCTATTGGTTTTTATGCCTATGATATGATGGAGTGGGATCATCAAGATATAAGAGCGCAGCCTTTACACTTTAGGAGAGCGAAATTAGAACAGTTATTTAATACCACAGCTACCGATAATAAAACAGTGTTTATTTCAGAAGTAATTTCTTCGGAAAACTGGCAAGATCTAATCCCCATTAGAGCAGGCGCGAGAGCAAAGGATAGTGAGGGATTAATGCTTAAACAGAAAGCATCGCCATATCATACAGGTCGAAAAAAAGGCGATTGGTGGAAATGGAAAGTCGATCCCTTAACCATCGATGCAGTGATGATTTATGCTCAAAAAGGAAGCGGTAGACGAAGCTCACATTATACAGATTATACCTTTGCAGTAAAAAAAGATGATGGTTTAGTGACGGTTGCAAAAGCCTATTCTGGATTAACCAATGAAGAAATCAAGGCGGTAAGCCAATTTGTAAAGAAGAATTCTATAGAGAAATTTGGTCCTGTACGTACTGTAAAACCAGAACTTGTTTTTGAAATTGCTTTTGAGGGTATTGCCTTAAGTAATCGTCATAAGTCTGGAGTAGCGTTGCGCTTTCCTAGAATATCTAGATGGCGAAAGGATAAACCCGTTGAGGACATAGATACCATAGAAAACGTAAAACAATTGATTCATTCTCCAAATTGAGTAAAACACTTCAACAATCACAAGGATATAAAATTATTAATGATTGGATGGCATCCAAAGGGCATGTGCCATTCAAATTTCAAGAGCAAACTTGGGCTAAATATCATAACGGTTACAGCGGTATGGTGGTGGCGCCAACAGGGTTTGGTAAAACATTCTCAGTGTTTCTCGCAGTTGTTATTGACTATTTAAATTATCCTGAGAAGTATAAAAAAGGATTGAAATTACTCTGGGTGAGCCCCTTGCGTTCTCTAGCAAAAGATTTGGCAAAAGCCATGAGCATAGCGGTAGAGGAGATTGGTTTGGATTGGGAAGTTGCAGTGCGCAATGGAGATACACCAACAAATGTACGTCGTAAGCAAGAGCGATTAATGCCAGATGTTTTAATCGTCACACCAGAAACCATACATCTTTTATTTTCTCAAAAGAACAATTCACGATGGTTCAAGCATGTGAACTGTATTGCTGTAGATGAGTGGCATGAGCTTATAGGGAATAAAAGAGGAATTTTAGTAGAGTTGGCAATAGCGCGATTACTTAAACTTTCCGTAGGAATAAAAATATGGGGAATCACCGCGACCATTGGTAATCTGGAAGAAGCTGGACAGGTCTTGATCCCGTATTCAGATTTAAAAACGGTCATGATTACTGCCAAAGAGAAAAAGAAGATTAAGGTGGTTACGGTGTTGCCAGATGAAGTGGAAGTTTTGCCCTGGGCAGGACATCTTGGTAAAAGCATGGCCTCTAAGATTATCCCAATTATTCACGACAATAACACGACTTTAATTTTCACCAATACTCGCGGACAATCAGAACTCTGGTATCAAATTTTACTGGAAGCAGATCCAGATTTAGCTGGTTTACTTGCTATTCACCATGGTTCTATTGATAAAAAACTGCGTAATTGGATTGAGGATAATATTTCCGAAGGACACTTAAAAGCAGTGGTGTGTACCTCATCTTTAGATTTGGGTGTTGATTTTAAGCCCGTAGATTGTGTGATTCAAATTGGATCTGCCAAAGGTATTGCACGGTTTATGCAACGTGCTGGACGAAGTGGTCATTCGCCTTATGAGGTGTCTAAAATTTATATTATTCCCACACACTCCTTAGAAATTATTGAAGCTGCAGCACTTAGAGAAGCAGTTGCCGAGCGTCGCGTTGAAGCTCGTGAACCTATGGTTTTGACCTATGATGTGATGGTTCAGTTTATGGTCACTTTAGCCGTTGGTGAAGGTTTTAAAGCCCAGGAGGTGTATGCGTTATTAGTGAGTACACATGCCTTTTCAATGCTAACTGAGGAGGAATTTGCTTGGGCGATTCAGTTTATAACACAAGGTGGTAATACATTACAGTCTTATGAAGAGTTTCATAAAGTAGCCAAAGATGAGGACGAGATATACAGAGCAAAAAGTAGACGAATAAGCATGTTGCATCGCATGAATATGGGAGCCATTGTTAGCGAGGCCATGTTGCGTGTGAAGTTTTTGTCTGGTGGTTATGTTGGTATGATTGAAGAATATTTTGTCACGAAACTAAAACCAAATGATAGTTTTGTGCTCGCAGGTCGTGTTTTAGAACTCACACATATTAAAGATATGACTGCTTATGTGAGAATAAGCAAAGCTAAAAAAGCAATCACACCAAGTTGGTTAGGAGGTCGATTGCCACTCACATCGTATATGAGTCATTTTCTAAGGAAGAAATTGAGTGATTCTTTAAATCCTGGTATTAGAGAGCGCGAACTTAAATTTTTACATCCTTTAATTGCACGTCAAAGTGAGTTTTCTCATATTCCAAAAGAAGATGAATTTCTAGTCGAGAAGATACATACCAAAGAGGGTTTTCATGTATTTATGTATCCTTTTGAAGGGCGATTGGTGCATGAAGTCATTTCGGCTTTGATTGCCTATCGTATTAGTAGAATTACACCATTAACCTTTACCATGGCTATGAATGATTACGGGTTTGAATTATTAAGCGATCAAGACATCCCAATCCATAAGGGTAATATTGCTGAGATTTTGAGCGCCAACAATCTCATGGATGATGTGATTGCTAGTATTAATGCTGCGGAAATGGCATCGCGGAAATTCCGTGATATTGCTGTAATTTCAGGATTAGTTGTGCAATCCATGCCAGGGCGTAACCAGAATAATAAAAGCTTACAATCGTCATCGGGTTTGATATTTCGCGTTTTAGAAGATAATGAGCCTAATAATTTACTGTTGCGCCAAGCGTATACTGAGGTTTTTAATCAGCAATTAGAAGAGGTCCGTCTCAAAGAAGCCTTTAAACGCATCAATACTAGTAAACTTATAATTAAAGAATCCAATACCTTTACACCTTTGAGTTTTCCTATAAAAGTAGATAGTTTACGTCAGTCTATTTCTAGTGAAAAGCTAGATAAACGCATAGAACGCATCCAACGAGACGTCTATAAAAAGAATAAGAAATGATCTATACTGAAAAGCAAATTACGCTAAACGGTGAGTCTATTGTATTAAATAATCTACGCGCCTTGTATTGGCCACGTGAGGAGGCACTAATTGTATCAGACTTACATATTGGGAAGTCGGCACATTTTAGAAAACATGGGATTCCTATTTCGGTCAATGTGCAGCATAATGATTTAGAGCGTTTAACTTTTTTGGTATCACTTTACAACCCAAAAAAAATAATTATTGTTGGCGATTTATTCCATGCAGAAATAAATACAGATATGGATCTTTTCAAAATTTGGAGAGCTGACCATTCAGATTTGGAAATCATACTCATTAAAGGAAATCATGATCGATTAAAAGATATTGTTTACGATAGTTTTGATATTGATTATTGTGATCAAGAATTGAACTTACCACCTTTTAAATTTATCCATGAACCTGAGGTGATTGAAGATGAATTCACGATTTCTGGTCATATTCATCCTGGATTTTTATTAAGGACTAAAACGAAGCAACGGATTAAATTACCTTGTTTTCAGGTTTCAGAATCTCAGCTTATTTTACCTGCGTTTAGTGAATTTACAGGGTTAGCAATTTCTAAGAATCAGAAGACTAATACATATTATGCGTTTACGGAGACGTCATTTTTTGAGTTTTGAGGATGGCAGCGTACTAGTTGTAGTATATAAGCACCTGTTTTTTGTAGCTGTCCTATTTAAAAAAACAAGATTCTTTTATCCTTCACTCTGTCTATGCGAAGCATTTTATAATCTAAAATATAGTTTTGGTATAGCCGCCAAGGCGCTTTTGTCCCCTGTCTTGGAAGTCTGTTTTCTACGCGCTTTATGTATCCAGAATTTAAGTTGAGTAGGGGAGCTGGTTCTTAATTAGTCTCCACAACTTTTGCTTGAAGCGTAGGCTATAGCGTCTTAGATAGGCATCATTTTTATACATACACAGTTGTTTTAGTGTATACCTGTTTCAGGACGGGTCATAATGGTTGGTAACGTTTCAGTGTATGGTTAGATTCTGTGTTAGCATGCAACAAAAATCTCACATTTTTTTTATATTTTTGTTTTTCAAAACGGCTTTGAGCTAGTTTCTAAAGGGCAGTTTCCATTTCTAATGGAGTTGCTCTTTTTTGT
>JAWUWM010000047.1:0-38372 GCA_034111845.1 Psychroserpens sp.
TATATTAAAACAGCCTGTGTTGATGTCTTGAACTCTTACAAACACAATTTGTCCATTTACCGTATTTGTATATGGGATTGGTAAGGGATCAATATTACCCTCTGCATTTAGTAAATCGATATGATAACTCACAGCGTAATCTGGGTTGTTACCCGTGACTTCTATGTTTTTTAATGTTAAATCTATACTCCCGATACCATCTGGTGTCCCGTCGTCGCAAACTTCTAAAGCGGTTGGAGCGAAAATTATAGGTAATGGGTTAATAATTAAATCAAAATTACTAACGTTGACACAACCACTTGTTGTATTAGTTATATTAACAAAAATAGTTTGTGGATTACTCGTATTAGTATATAAATTAGATAAAGGACTTAATCCATCTACAGCATCAGAAGGGGTTTCATGATAAGAAACGGTAACTCCCGTTTGGCTATCGATAGCTTCAATATCTTTAGTTGAAAGATCAAACACTTCCGTTTCATCTCCTGACATGTTATCATCACAAAGTTGGTAATCTGAAATGGCACCTACAGATGGAATTGGATTCACAAATAATTGCAGCTCCACCGTGGCTGAACAACCAGACAAATCATCTGTCAGTCTAACGACAATGGTTTGAGAGCCTGCAGATATATTACTATATGGACTAGATTGTGCATTAACTCCATCAATAGCCTCAATAAGCGTTTCATGATAGGTAACTGTCATACCTGTTTGAGTACCTAATATTTCGGTATCTCTTGACATCAAATCAAACATGGAGAAACCATCATTATCATCATCACAAACTTCAAAAGGCACGGGAACTACTGGAACAGGAAGTGAATTCACTACTAAATTTAATGATGTTGTATTATAGCAATCTGCGCTGAGATTGGATTGTACTCTCACAAAAATTGTTTGATTATCCATCATAACATTTGTGTAAGGCACAGATAATGGATTCATTCCACTTTCAGCTTCTGCTAAAGAAAAATAATAGGATACAGTTATAGTAGTTGGGTCTAAAGTATCAATAACTTCTAGGTTAGCATCAGTTAATGTAAACATTGCGAACCCATCATTATTATCGTCGCACTCTTGGAGAGGCGCTAATAGCGCATTTATATTTAAATTAGTGAATTCTAAATCGAACGAAGTCGTATCAAAACACTCTTGAGTTAACTCTGCAATACGAACATAAATAGTTTGAGGATTAGATACATTTGTATAAGGACTACCAAGAGCATTAATATTATTAATGGCATCCTCCTCTATAAGGTGATAACTAATTTCATAATCTAATGGATCTTGAGTACCTAAAACCTCAGAATCGTTATCTGTAAGGATAAATTCTCCGGTACCATTGATACTACAAATACTTAAGTTTGGTGGTATATTTGCGACTGCATTTGGTTTAAATTCAACCTCTACGCTATCACTAGCTTGACAAATTCCTGAAAAAACAATATCTACGGAGTACAAACCAGACTCTAGTATAATAAGTGTTGAAGCGGTTTCGCCCGTAATCTCAACGCCATCTTTAAACCATACATGATTTGCAGTTGGTGTTTGCGTATCTAAAGTAATCACCTCTCCATCACATTCTGCAGTTCCTGCAAGAATTGTAATATCGTCACCTAAATCTCCTCCTAAATCAAAACTTCCAGCTTTCAAGAAAACACCAGAATCTAAAGCTGCATCTCCAGCATCTGCAATAACTAATTTAATACGATAGGTGTCACCAGGTATCACAGGAGCCTGAGCGGTAAAGACTGTAGTTCTTCCATCAAAACTCATAGGAGGATCAATATCATTAGGATCTCCATCAAGGTCATTGTTAGTGTAACCACCAAAAAACTCCTCATTAACTGCAGGACACCCGGGATTTACGGGATGTATATTAGTCACTAAAATTGGCGTTGTGGTTCCTGGTAGTACTGCTAAATTGGTAACGTTACCAGCAGCATCTGTTAATAAAAATGCAAAAGCATCTGAAAATGTACATTCAAAAGTTCCTCCTGTACTTCCATTATATTCTTCTGAAGCCATCAAAAAATCAAAACTTATACTATTTGCCAAAGGCACAAAATCAAATTCAATAATTGATGCATTATTTGAGTTTATACCTACTGCTGTGTCCAATTCTAGATCGCCAGGCCAACCAAAACCACCATCGCTCATAGCAGTATCATTAGGGCCTCTAGCTTTACTTGCGTCTCCTGAGGTTAATAATATACCATCTGTAAAAGGAAATAATGACCCATCATTTATAAAATACCCAATCCCATTATCTTCCCCAAAATTGGTTCCTGTAGAAAAGGTAATATTACTTATTTGAGCACACTCACTATTTATTAATATATCTTCTACGAGTTCTTCAATAGTGTAAGTCGTTTGATCTACCACTATATTTTCACCAACGATAAACACAGAAATAGTAGTCGTTTCTGCACACCCAACAGGGTTAGCATCTGTTACAATTAAAGTAACTGTGTAAGTACCTGGAGCTGTATATGTATTATTTACTGTATTTCCTATATTTGTATTGGTATCTCCAAAATTCCATTCATACGTTGCTCCTGCACCATCGGAAGAAAACATAGCGCTTCCATTAAATGTTATAACTTCACCAACGTTTGCTTGAACTGAGCCTGAAGCGTTAATTGCAGGAATTGTACTATCTATAGAAGGTGTAATAGTTTGACATGGTACAGCACAAATAATATCTACTTCCCAACCTGTAGTAGTTCCTGTTCCATCTGAAACAAACTCTATAGTTATACAACCACTTACATTTGTATCTGAAGCGGTTACTGTTCCTGGAGTATTAGCACCATTATACACACCAATTATTGGCGATGTAGTATCATCTCCATCGTAAATAGTTAATATATCAACATTGAGTTGTGTACTAAAAGATAAAAAATCTAGAATGATAAACTCTCCTGCGTTCACTGCACAGATTGTGGTAACAAAATTCTCGTCACTTTCATAAGCACCTCCAGGTCCCCCAGAATCGTAAAACTTATCTGGAGCACACCTATCAAAACTGCCATCTTGCATATTCAAATCTTGTGCAAAGGAAAAGTAAGAAAATAGAACTAGTAGTAAATAAAGCTTTTTCATAGCATTTGAAAATGGTTATACGTTTATTATGTGACTTACAATCCCCTAATCTCAACCAAAAAGCGAAAAATCAACTATCAATAATAATCATTATGAACAAGTGATAAAATAATTAAGATAGTTGTAAACATTAAATAATAAGTCCGAAATTTAATAAAAATTTAAGGAATCCCAATTGTTAAATCATTTTAAAAGTAACAGTTTAACAGTTTAACAGTTTAACAGTTTAATTTCTCTGTCAATCAATTAAAACAGTACCTAACATTTGTTAGTATTTTACCTCAATGATCCAAATTAAAAAGTTAGGATATTCTTAAAATAGTATAATTTGAAATTTTAGTTACTTATTTTTGCCCAAAGCTACATTATGAACACACATGCTATCTCGATTAAAGAGACAACAAACCCTTCCATTATAAAATTTGAAACGAATCAATTCATCACACAACATGACAGTTTTGAATTCAATAATATAGACGAGGCAAGCTCCTCTCCATTAGCACAACAGTTATTTTATCTACCGTTTGTTAAAAAAGTATATATTTCTAGTAATTTCATTGCCATTGAAAAATTCAACATTGTTGAATGGAAAGACGTACAGAATGAAGTTGCGGATCAGATTGGTTCGTTTTTAAACTCTGGTGATTTGATTGTTAAAGTATCTGAAGAAAAAAAGAAGACACCTGTTACCGTTTATGCTGAAAGCACCCCGAATCCTTCGGTATTAAAATTCGTTGCTAATAAAAAACTAGTGACAACTACACATGAATTTACATCTATTGATGATACCAAATATGCACCAATGGCTGCTGAACTTTTTCACTTTCCGTTTGTGAAAAGTATTTTTATTGATGAAAATTTTATTTCTATTACAAAATTTGATGTAGCTGAATGGAGCGAAATCACGATAGAACTAAGAGAATTTATAAGAAATTATGTTGAGGACGGAAAAACAATAATAGCCCCTAATGCGCCTGAAACAAAGTCAAAACAAGACGACCAATTAGATAGTGAGTATGAGTCTAGAGACGATATTTCTAAAGAGATAATAAATATTTTAGAGGAATATGTCAAGCCAGCAGTAGCTAGTGATGGTGGTAACATTGAATTCCAATCCTATGATCCTGTAGAAAAAAAGGTAAAAGTTCTTTTACAAGGTGCGTGCAGTGGTTGTCCGTCATCTACGTTCACACTAAAAAGCGGTATTGAGAATATGCTTAAAGAAATGATGAAAGGTAAGGTTGAAATTGTCGAAGCAATCAACGGATAATTTAACATTTCTAGAACATCATTAACTTAAAAACAAAGAGAATCGATATATTATATGCTATCGAACTATTATCAAATCCTGGTATAACTAAAGACATAACCAAAGCAATAGTGAAACAAGTTTTAAAACGTGTAAAAAACATCATATCTGCATATGAATAAGAACAAAGTGCTCTAGTACAAAATAATGATGTCACTAAATTTAGAGTTGATCTAAAATGAACTTTTGAAGTAATCTATTAATAACTAAGACATTGACTTATTTTATTATTACAAGAATTGAAATAAGGCATAGTTTTTGAGATAATAACAAAAAACAAACCACTATGAAAACAATGAAATTATTTTTATTTACAACTCTAGCGCTCTTAATAAGTGCTAATTTTAACGCAGTCCAAGCACAAGAAGATACAGGCTCAAACCAAATGTTGATGGAAGGAGCGGGCGCCTTTCTAGTTACTACAGGTAAAAAAAATAAAGACGCTATAGGCACACCATATCTATATAAAGATTTCGCACTTGCTATAATTTCTTCCAATACCGCTAAGGTCTATAATGTAAGATATAATGCATACGCTGACGAAATTGAGATTAAAATAGGTGAAGGTCAGATTCAAAATTTCAACAAAGGCCTCAGCAATGTTTTTATAACATTTGTAAAGGACGACGTGCAATACACGAGCTTAAATTATACCGACACTGATGATAATTTACTTAGAGGGTATTTTATTACTCTAACAGAATCCAATCAAAACGTTAAGTTATTTACAAAAAAAGGAATTAGACTCGCTGAAGCACAACCTGCAGTAAGTAGTTATGATAAAGATAAACCAGCAGAGTTTAAACCAACAGATGACGTTCACTTTATAACTATAAAAGGCGCTTATGCTTTTGAGTTGCCTAGTAAGAAAAAAGACATTGCTAAGTTATTTCCAGATCACTCAAAAACTATTCTAGATTTTATTAAAAAGAATAAAATAAAAACATCTCGTGAAGGCGATCTGATTGAATTGATTAACTATATCAACTCGATTTAGTAAAAATAACTCCATCAAAACCCGAATGTTATATAAAAACATTCGGGTTTTTTCATTAATATTGTACACAAATAAATAAAAAGATGGATCTACAAAAATGGATTGACAAAGGCTTTGACCTAATAGTTGATTTTGGGCCTAAAGTATTGGGAGCAGTCGCTATATGGATTATTGGCTCATGGGTTATAAAAAATATAATCAAAGGCATTAGAAAGACAATGACTAAAAGAGAGTATGACGTAAGTCTACAAAAATTTCTTTTAAATTTATTGGGCTGGACATTAAAAATTGTTTTAATCGTAGTTGTTCTAGGAACAGTTGGTGTTGAGACAACATCATTTGCAGCGATTTTAGCAGCAGCTGGGTTAGCAATTGGGTTAGCTTTACAAGGCTCTCTAGGAAATTTTGCTGGTGGTGTTTTATTAATGATTTTTAAACCTATTAAAATTGGAGATCTTATTGAAACTCAAGGAGAAATAGGTGTTGTTAAGGAAATAGAAATTTTCACAACTAAACTAACTGGTCTTTCAAATAAAGAGATCATTATACCTAATGGCGCTCTATCTAATGGTAATATTGTTAACTATTCAACTGAAGGAACACGACGTGTTGATTTAGTATTTGGTGTTGGATATGACTCAGACATTAAACAAACTAAAGATGTATTAATGCGCGTTTTAACATCTCACCCTAATGTATTAAAAGATCCAGCTCCAGCAGTAACTGTTAAGGAATTGGCTGATAGTTCTATTAACTTTGCTGTTAGACCATGGTGTAAAACTGAAGATTACTGGACAGTATTCTTTGACGTGACAGAACAAACTAAAGAAGCACTCGATGCAGCTGGTATAGAAATACCTTACCCACATGCTGTTGAAATACAAAAAAAAGCTTAACGTTTTTTAGGTTTTAATGCTATAAAATCTTTTAAATAAAAAGGTTCAAAATAGGCGACATCTTCAGTGTCGCCTATTTTATATTTAGCATGTGCCAATGCACTCATTTCATTAGCCGATGGTAATTTATTATCTATATAAACAGCATTCTCATGAAATAGTAATGCTTTTGTTTTTTCTGTTCCATTTCCGACGAAAAAAACTTTACTCTTATTTAATTCTTCTTTGAAGGAGAACTCATCCAATATTTGCGCCTCAGTTTCTCGTAGTAAATTAAACTTATAATCGTAAATAGCAGAATACACTTCCATACGACGCGCATCTAACATAGGTACAATAACACCTTCTTGTGTATTTACCTGACGTGCCAATGCATCAAGCGTGGATATAGAAATTAAAGGTTTCTCAAGCGCATAGCATAACCCTTTTGCTGCAGACACTCCAATTCGCAAACCAGTATATGAACCAGGCCCTTTACTCACTGCTATAGCATCAATTTGTGCTTTATCTATATTAGCAGTCTCTAAAACATCATTAATAAATACATGTAGTGATTCTGCATGCGAGTAATTAGCATTATTATCTTCTTTTAAAACTAACGTCTCTCCTTCTTTTGAAAGAGAGACTGAGCAGTTTGTTGTGGATGTTTCTATGCTTAATATTATGGGCATTGAGATTGCTCGATTAAATTTAAGAATCTTATTCTTCTGTAGATTCTTCGTTTTTTAATTTACTTCCCTTTTTTTCAATTTTGTCACCGGGTTTTAGTGTTTTAGAAACCATATCATAAGGTCCTGTAATAATTTCATCACCTTCACTTAAGCCAGACATAATTTCAATATTTGTATCATCTTGAATCCCAGTTTTCACTTTTTCCAGTCTAGCAACACCGTTATCATTTATAAAAACACATTCAAATCTCTCATCATCTTCAGTTTTTATATCCTGAGAACCTAGAACATCGTTTTCCTTTTTCTCTTTGGTCATTTGAGATTCTGTTTTAATAACAATAGAACTAATAGGTACAGCAATAGAGTTATTACTTTTATTAGTAATAATATCAACTGTAGCCGTCATTCCTGGTCTAAATGGAGAATACGTTTCTGGCTTACCTTCTAACAGGTCTGCATAAGACTCTTCTAAAATTCTTACTTTCACTCTAAAATTTGTGACTTGATCTGCTGTTAAAGCACCAGCAGCAGAGTTTGCGATTTCTGTAACTACACCTTTAAATTCCTTTTTTAAATACGCATCGACTTCTACTAATGTAGAATCGCCAATTTGAACTTTCACGATATCATTCTCGTTAACATCAACCTCAACTTCCATATTATTGAGATTAGCAACTCTTAATATCTCGGTTCCTGCCATTTGTTGTGTACCAACAACACGTTCTCCTAACTCTACGTTAAGTAATGAAATTGTACCACTCATTGGCGCATAGATTGTTGTTCTACCTAAATTATCTTTTGCTTCATTTACTGTAGCTGCTGCACTCTTCACACTATAGTATGCTGAGCTTCTTGCTGCTGTAGCAGTTTCAAAAGCTGCAATGGCTCTATCCCAATCTGCTTTTGAAATTACACCACGATCAAAAAGTGACTTGCTTCTATCATAATTGGCTTTTGCTTCCTTTAATGATGCATCTGCTTGTTCTAAACCAGCTTTCACATTTTGATATGATGCCTGAGATCTACTTACTGCTGATTGAATTAAATCTGGATTAACTCTTACTAAAAGATCGCCTTTTTCAACCTGTTGACCTTCTTTATAAGGGAGGTCTAGAATCTCACCAGAAACCTCACTCGAGATTTTAACTTCAACTTCAGGTTGTATTTTTCCGGTTGCAGAAACAGTCTCTGTGATATCTATAAGCGTCACTTTTTTAATTTCTACTACCTTGAAATTTCCTTTTTTACCAAACAATCCCATAGATTTTCCCGCAACTAATGCTAACAGGAGTACTACAATAACTGCAATAATAATTTTAATTTTTTTAGTCATGGTTTAAAACTTTAATTCTGTTGCTGGTATTCCGAAATATAATTCAAGAACCTTCAATTTAAATATATAATCGTATTTAGCGCGATTAACTTCAATACTAGCATTATCAAATCGTAATTTAGATTGGCTAAAATCAAATGCATTTGTCAATCCAACATCGTAACGTTCTTTAGCATAATCATACGCCAACTCTTGAGACTCTAAAGCTGATTTTGCTGCTTCATACGACTTAAGAGAACCTTTAGCATCAACATAAGCCTGATACACAGTAGATTCTAAATCTAATTCTGTTTGCTCAAGTTGATATTCACTACGCTGTAAATTTATTTTACTTCTTTTAATATTCCCTTTAGCTGCAAAACCATTAAAAATAGGAATATTTAAACTCAATCCATAACCAATACCATCATTTTGATATAATTGATTTATAAAAGGATCTGCACCTACTTCTCGTACAATGGTATTCGGGAGTTCACTTACAACAGATTGTCCTGTCGCCTCAACAACACCAATTTGCTGAGTAGTAAATGGGTTATCCAGATCAATATCTTGTACGAAAGCAGCCGAATTTGCAAATCTAGTATTGTAACCAAAAAAGGCAGAGAGTGTTGGTAAATTGGCACCTTTTGCTATTTGCACATCTTTTTTAGCCAACTCAACGTTTTGTTCTGCTATTTTAATTTCAGATCGTGACTCTTTTGATTTCGCTAGTATTTCAGCAATATCTTTACTAGCTATCCCACTATCAACAATATCATAACCTTCATCTTCTATGTCAAACGTCTCATAATCTTTAATCAATAATAATTGAGCGAGACCTATTAAAGATATTTGAATACTATTTTCTGCGTTAATAATAGCTTGTTGTTCACTTGCATTAACCGCCTTAATTTCGAGTAGATCACCTCTTGGCAACTGACCGACCTCAACCAATTGTTCTGTACGATCTATTTGTTCTTGTGTCACGTCATTTTGAGATTGCAACACTTCTAGATTAGCCTTATTCAAAATAACTTGAAGGTATCCATTTGCAACAAAAAGTGAAATATCGTCTTTCATCTTGTCCAAACGATATTGACTTGCCAATTGAGAAATTTTTGCACGTTGCAAAGTTCTAATATTTCGAAGACCATCGAACAACATATATCCTAAATTGATATTTCCATTGGCGGACAAAAATGTAGTGGTTTGAGCATTATTTGTTACTGGATTAAAACCAAGCCCTGTATTTTCTGAAACACTTCCTCCAGCATTTAAACTAGGCATAAAATTACCTTTTGCTGTAAGCTCATCTACATCTGCAATTTGGATATCTAATTCACTTTGCTTTACTGAAATATTATTTTCTAAAGCATACTGAACACACTCAATAAGTGTCCATTTTTTAACTTGAGCTTGAGAGCTTATTGTTATTAAAACAATTACTATGCTGACTATTTTTTTCATAATTAATCTATAAGTATCTATAATTCCTAAAGTGTTACACTAAATGTTAAAATTTTTATTGAGCGTACTGAGGCATCCCTTGAATTTGATTCCAAACTTTAATTTTATCGTCCTTGTTAATTCCACTTTTTACTTCTACAAAAATACCATCGCTAATTCCTAATTCTACGTCTCTTCTTTCGTAGTCTTGATCACCAATCTTAATTTCTACATAAGGCTTCTTGGTCTCTTTATCGTATTGAACTAGGGCTTCTTTGATTGCTAAAACCTTATCTGCCTTTTCTAATATTATAGATGCATTAGCGCTCAATCCCGCTCTAATAAAAGTAGAGTCCATTTTTTTAAGAGACCCTTTAATTTCAAATTGAATAGCGCCATTCTCAGCAACACCTTTTGGTGCAATATAATCTAAGATTGCATCAAATTTTTGATCTTCAATAGCTCCAACAGTAATTTCTAATGGCAAACCTTCTTTAATTTTACCAACTTCACTCTCATCGACCTTTCCTTCAAAAATCATTTGCTTTACATCTGCAAGCGAAGCAATAGAGGTCCCTTCATTAAAATTATTTGCCTCAATCACCTGGTTCCCCGCTTTAACTGGAACATCTAAAACCATCCCAGAAACTGTTGCTCTAACTTGCGTTTGGGCTGCACTACCTAAACCAGAAGTTGTCCCAGTTTTTATAATATCATAGTTTTGACGTGATTGTGTAACGTCAATTTTATTTTGTTCAACACGCTGTTTTGCTTGCAAGTATGTATTGTTTACTTGATCAAACTCATTTGCAGATATGACCCCTTTATCAAAAAGCTCTTTCTGTCTATCAAAGATTATTTTCTGTGTTTTATAATTAATCTCTGATGTTTGCAATGCATTTCTATTAGATGCAATATTATTTTTAGCACTCGTTAAAGTAGACACATTAGGTATCACTCTAATTTGAGCTATCAAATCTCCTTGGTTTACATATTCTCCAGCCTCTATAAATACTTTCTCAATTACTCCAGATATGTTTGGTTTAATTAATATTTCTTCCTTAGGAACAATACTACCTGTTGCCACTGTTTTGACAACTATGGTTTGTTCAGATGGGCTTTCTGTAGTATATTTTACAGGATCCTCTTGATTTTTTTGCCATAAGTAATATAATGCGCTTCCAAAAACGACCACGATTAATAGCAATAAAATTACGGTTTTAGTTCTTTTCATTAGTTGATGATTATGTAATATTTATTTATTTTGATTGATCTTATTCTATTCTTAAAGCGTCTACAGGCTTCATTTTAGTTGCACTATTAGCTGGAATTAATCCTGCTAAAACTCCTGAAACTACTAGTATTATTAAAGCGGTAAATACGACTTGCATGCTCACACTTGGATTTGAAAAGTTCTCCACAGGGCCTACATTATCTAGAATGGTGTTCATAACCCAAATCACAAAAGCAGAAAATGAAATCCCTACCATACCTGATAAAATCGTTAATATTAAACTTTCTTGTAAAATTTGAGATTTGATCATCCAAGGCGAAGCACCTAATGCGCGCCTTACTCCAATTTCTTTGGTACGTTCTTTTACCACAATTAGCATGATATTACTTATACCAATGATACCAGACATCAACACCAAAGCACCCACAAAATAGCCTACAAGCGTAAATATTGAAAATAAACCAGTAATACGCTCAAATTGCTCAGAAAGATCAAAATGACCTATAGCGCGATCATCATCTGGAGCCACTGTATGTCTTGACTTCATTAAGTCAAAAATTTGTTGTTTTAACGTTGTAATACTTGTACCATCCTCTGCAGTAACAGCCATCCAACCGACACTTTCGCCTCTATTAAAAGCCAGTCCAAAAGTTGTAAACGGAATATAAATAGTATTGGCATCTTGCTCACCATTACCTTGGCTGTTACTCATTTTAAAGGTTCCGACGACTAAAAAATTTACCCCATTAATTTTAACATAAGAACCTAAAATCTCTTCTTCCTTATCGTACAGTCCACGTTCAACACCAGTTCCTATAACACAAATTTTACGATTTGACTCAATATCTGAATAACTAATAAAACGACCTTGAAGGATATCTAAAGGTTGCTGTAAAATATACTCTGGATAATCTCCATAAATCTCAAAAGCACCAGTTTTTGTACCTCTAACAACATTATTCGCTCCATTATAACCACCTAATTGATTTCTTGGAGATACATATTTAATATTAGGGACTTCTGCTTTTATAGCTGCAACATCGCCAATTTTATAATTAAAGTAGCGTCCTTTAGGTAACCCTTTATATGGTTGTGATGTGCCCTGCGTCCACATAAACATGGAGTTGGTTGCAAAATCGCTAAAACCAGCAGTAGCGCCATTTTTAAGTCCATTTGTCAATGCTAACAGCAAAACTAAGATTGTAATTCCCCAAAAGACACCAAATGCAGTCAAAAAAGTTCTAAACTTATTTGCATTTAATGCTTCTAATATTTCGTCCCAACGGTCTCTACTAAACATATTATTCGTCTCTTAGTGCTACAATAGGTTTTATTTTTGCTGCACGATATGCTGGAATAAATCCTGCTATAGCTCCAGCAAAAACTAATAAAAAAACTGTAGTTAATGCTATATTAAAATCAACTTGAGGATGTTTTATAAAATCCATTTCTATAAAAGGACCTCCAATCTCTACCAATGCTAAACCAGCTATTAGGCCGAACAAACCAGAAAACATAGTTACAAAGATTGATTCTTGTAAAATCATACTTACGATAGACATTGGCATTGCTCCAAGTGCCTTTCTAATCCCAATCTCTTTAGTTCTCTCTTTTACAATAATGAGCATGATATTACCAACACCAACGATACCTGCTATGATTGTTCCAATACCTATGAACCAAAACACACCTTGTATAGTTGCAATTAAAGAATAAATTTGCTTTGCTTCTTCTAGTGTATTAAATACACGAACAGCACTTGTATCGTCAGGAGAGACAGTATGCATTACCTTTAATTCATTTTCAACAGCAGAGGCCATACTTTGAGATAAAGCTACAGCTTCATCAAAATTATCTGACATCTTTACTGTAAACAACATATTTCTAATATTGTCTCCTGCATTAAATACTTTTTGAGATGTTGTTAATGGAATATAGGCTTGCTGTTCTTCTCGTTCTCCACCCGGATCTACAAAAACACCTATAACTTTAAAGTTCATTCCAAAAATTGAAATATTCTTATCAATAGGATCTTCGTCTTTAAACAAATCTTGTTTTAATTTTCGACCTATAACAGCAACTTTTCTATTCTCACTTAGATCTGATTGATTTACAAATCGTCCAGATTCTATTTCTGCATTTTCAATAAATTGATGATCTGGCATTGCTCCTCTAACACGATAATTTCCTGTTTCGTTTTTATAGGCTACTTCAGCTCCCCAAATTGCATACAATGATGTCTCATATTCTATGTTGTCTGCATATTTTTGGGAGATCATTTC
Source organism: Psychroserpens sp. (assembly GCA_034111845.1). GTDB lineage: Bacteria > Bacteroidota > Bacteroidia > Flavobacteriales > Flavobacteriaceae > Psychroserpens. The sequence goes on from JAWUWM010000047.1 coordinate 13,256, forward strand.
GAAATTATCGTTTTTCATTTGAATATAACGACCAGGATTCAATCCTTTATAACCCTTTGTAGTAACACCAGTCCAAACGGTAATTAAGTTAGTAGCATCTTGTTCAAACTGAGACTTAACGCCATTTTCTATGCCTTTACTAAAGCCTAGAAGCACAACCAATATAAAGATTCCGGAAGCTACTGAAAGACCTGTTAAAAACGTTCGCAATTTATTTTTACTCAACGTTTCAAATATCTCTTGCCATCTTTCTATATCAAACATGTAATGAAGCTCTTACTTGTTGAACAGGACTATCATCAATTATTAATCCATCTTTAAGATTAACAATTCGTTTGGTCATTTGCGCAATATCATGTTCGTGTGTCACTACCAAGATCGTTTTACCATCATCATTAATACCTTGAATGAGTTCCATAACTTCATATGATGTCTTGGTATCTAATGCTCCTGTCGGCTCATCTGCTAATAGTACTTTTGGATCACTTGCTAATGCTCTAGCAATCGCTACACGTTGTTTTTGCCCACCAGATAATTCACTTGGCAAGTGATGAGACCAATCTGCTAGTCCTACTTTTTCTAAGTAGTGCATTGCTTTTTCTGTACGCTCTTTGCGTTTTACACCTTTATAATATAATGGCATAGACACATTATCTAATGCACTTTTGTAGTTAATGAGGTTGAAGGATTGAAAAATGAAACCAAGAAAATCATTTCTATATTTGGCTGCGATTTTCTCGTTTAAATTTTTAATTGGAACATTATCAAGAATATATTGGCCCTCATCTGCCTCGTCTAACATCCCTAAAATATTGAGTAATGTTGATTTTCCAGACCCAGATGACCCCATAATAGAGACTAGTTCTCCTTCTTTTACATCAAAGTCTATTCCCTTTAGAACATGAAGTGAGTTGCTTCCCATGTGGTAAGACTTATGTAAATCCTTGATTTGAATCATAATGTGATTGATTAATTCACACAAACTTAATTAAAACCCGAAACGGTTTATCCTAAGTATTTGTTAAGAATTAGATTTTTGATTGATATTTATAAGACGTCTAAATACCAAGAATGTTACAGTATTGATGAAATTTATTTATTTTCTTTCTTTTCGCGAAAATATTTCCAATAAATCATAAAGGCGATACCTGCCACCAATAGATAAGGGACTGCCATTAAGTACATGATGCCATCATTAATTCCCTTTGCTGTTGATTGTCCTTCTTCGCTCTCTAAGACAGCCCTGCACATAGCACATTGCGTATTTCCCTTTAGGGAAAAGAGAAAATAAAAAAGAAAAAAGAAGAGTTTATACTTCATAATTTAAACATAGTAAGGCGCTATCATCATATATACGATTACCCCTGTTACTGCAACATATAACCACATTGGGAATGTGATTCTAGCTATTTTTTTATGACGCTCAAAATTATTAGATATAGCTCTTACGTAAGTAATCAATACAAAAGGAATAATTATAATAGACAGTAAAATATGCGTAATTAAAATAAAGTAATATACATATTTGACCATACCATCACCACCGAATTTAGTAGAATCACTCGTCATATGATACGCAACATACATCACTAGAAATGCAACTGACAACGAAATTGCAGTTATCATCAAGCGCTCGTGTAGTTTTCTATTTTGTTTTTTAATGGCAATAACCGCCAAAATTAAAACTAAAGCAGTTAAACCATTAATAGTAGCATAAATTGGAGGCAAAAATGTTAATGGCTCTACTTCAATACCAAAATCTTGTAGCTTAACTCTTGACAATACAGCAACGACTACAGGTATTACTACGGCTAAAATAACAATCCACTTGTTATATTTTTTTTCTACGGAAGGGTTTTCAACAGTACTCATTAGGCTTAATTTTCTTTTAATAATTTAGCGATATCTTCTTTAAGCATACTTATTTCTTCAGCCTCTCCATCATCATCGATTTTCTCTTCTTCACTGACAATACCTTTATAGAAAATTTTAGGATTCCCGAAGTTATCTTGTCTAGACCTCATAAAACCGTTTTTATCAATCAGAGCAAAATTACCTGAGTGTTCAAACCCATCATCTGCATTAGGGTTTTCTCCAGCATAGATATTAAAGCCAATATTTGCTAAATCATAGATAGTTTCCTTGTCTCCCGTCATAAGATGCCAGTTTGGGTTTATAATCCCATAATTCTCTACATAGGCCTTTAAGACCTCTTGTGTATCATATTCTGGATTGATGGTAAAGGATGCAATTCCAAAATCTTGAAATTCAGAGAATGAATTTTGAATTTGAACTAAATTTCTGTTCATTCTAGGACAAATTGAACCACATGTAGTAAAGAAAAACTCTACCAAATAGACTTTACCCTCATAATCATCATTGGTAATGGTTTCTCCATTTTGATTAACGAAAGAAAATGGTGGTACTTTCTTAGGAATTCCATTGATCTCTAAAAACATCAAATCTGCAACAAAACCTTCAGCATTTGATGACACGTCTTTTGATCTGCTTTCATCTCTAACGATATCTCCACCTTTAACTCGGTCTATAATCTTTGGGACAAAAATAATACCGAAGACTAAAAGAATAAAAGCGATACCAATATAAGAATAATTTGTTTTTTTAGTACTCATAATAGTTTCATAAGTTTTCAACTTAAAATTCAAAAATTCGTAAGCTGGAAGGATTTAATTATTACTCAGTGTCTTTCAAATCGTCTGCGCGTCGCGATGATGAATCGAACTTGCCTTTACGCTTTTGTCGATACTCTGTTAACAAGATTCTAAGATCATCACTCATCTTGTTTTTTATATCGTAAATATCAATACAATCATAAGAGTACATCGTATAAAGAGAATCTTTCTTTTCTTTCTCGTTGTCTGTTCTATCATCTAAACGTCCACGCTGGTTTAAATCTTTATCTATAATGAACACATGATCTGTAAATAGGTCGTCGTCTAGATTTTCTTCTAATTTAAGACTATTAAATATCCTTTTTATATCATTTGGTTCTCCAAAAACATAATGCCAAAATCGCATGTCTTCAAAATTATTGATTTCTTTATGAAACGCTTTAGCTTTGGCTTCAGTACCTTTAGGTAAAACAATAACTACTTGAAATTTTTTAAATCCCAAAAAGCTATCATACACAAGTTCTTTAAGGTTTGCAGCAGCTATAAGATTGTTTTCAGGCTCATTTCCGAAGAAACCTAAAACAGTAATATGATCTTTAAGAAGGATTTTTTTTTCGTAACCTGAGGTAAACACATCTAAATCTGAAATGTCTTCCTCTACGATATCTAACGGGTCATAATTATGTGAAGAAGGATAAAGCATCAACAAAAATGCTACAGGCAAGAAGAATAAAATGCCCAATACTAAATTACGTTTAATTCTGCTTTTTTCCATAATGCAAAAATAAAAAAAAGACGGTTTAAAAACCGTCTTTTACTATACTTTATATTAATGATATTATGTTAAAAATCTGTTTTAACAAAACCATTTTCATAGACGCCTTGAATATATCCACCTTCTTGCAATAAGATGAAAATTAAATAGCAAATTAAGAATACTGCAGTCCAAACGACCATTTTTCTTAAGGCACCAGTTTCATCTCTCATGTGCATAAAATCCCATGTAATATAATACGCTTTGACTAGGGTTAATACTATGAAGATTAGATTCAAAAACTTCATGTAGATAATAGGAGATAAAAATATATTTCCTAGTGTCGCCATAAAACCACCTTCAAAAGGAGACATTAGTGGTGACATTGCCCATCCTGGTTTATAGATACCAAGCGCAACTTCTATTGCTGTAATAATCGTTAAGAAAATCAAAACACCCCAGATTTTTTGAATGTTAGATTTAAACTTAACAGTACCTCTAAATATTGCTAATTTATGTTCGTGTGCCATTTTTGAATTTTATTCTTAATTAAACAAGGTAGAAGAATGTGAATACGAATACCCAAACTAAATCTACAAAGTGCCAATATAAACCTACTTTCTCAACCATTTCATAACTACCTCTTCTTTCATAAGTACCTAGAATTACATTAAAGAAAATAATAATGTTTATTACAACTCCAGAGAATACGTGAAAACCGTGGAATCCTGTAATAAAGAAAAAGAAATCTGCAAACAGTGATGTTCCATACTCGTTAACCTTAAGGTTTGCGCCATGAACTACTAATTTACCTTCTCTTTTTAATTTACTTAGAGACTCCTCCCTGGATAACACTATTTTATGACCTTCCTCATTAAGTATTTGAGTTCTTACAACAACATTAGGATGTGCCACTAAACCATTAAAAACTTCATTAACAGAATATGCCGGCAAAGGACCTTCCTCCACAAACCAAAGTCCGTTTTTTCGTAAATGTCTTACTCTTTCATCTTCTTCAGTAACAACAAAATCGCTAATCGCTACTCTATTTCCATCTGTATCTAAAAATTGAAGAATATTACCTCCTTTTGTTTGTACTGCACCATACTCACCCTTAATGAATGTTCCCCATTCCCAAGCTTGTGAGCCAACGAAAATTAAACCACCAATGATGGTTAAGAACATATACCATGTCACTTTTGTTTTTTTCATGTGATGACCTGCATCTACCGCTAACACCATAGTTACAGACGACATAATTAAGACGAATGTCATAAATGCCACATAAATCATTGGATAATTCCCATGAAAAAACGGAACGTGTGTAAACACCTCATCTGCTATTGGCCAAGAACCAATGAATTTAAATCGTGAAAATCCATAAGCCGCCAAAAACCCACAAAACGTTAAAGCATCAGATACGATAAAAAACCACATCATCATTTTACCATAACTTGAATTTAGTGGCTGTTTTCCTCCACCCCAAGCTTTGCCCTCTGTTCCAGTATTTGCTACTGTAGTATCCATATGAAGCATTTAATTATTAAAAGTTGCACAAAAATAATCATTTTATCTATCTAAAAAAACATCCGATTCTAAAATTTAAAGACATAGGCCTTTACTAGACTGAATGGCAGGTTCTCGCTTGTAAAAATGATTGAAAAATTAAACTAAAAATGTTAAAAATAAAAACAAGAATAACCACAGTATATCTACAAAATGCCAAAAGGTTGCAGAAAGCTCCATACCTAGCATATCGGTTGCTGTATATTTTTGTTTAAAATGATTATAAATTACAACCAATAACGAGATTAATCCTACCACCACGTGTAAAATATGCACAAAAGCAATAACATAAATAAAACTCATGGTCACATTAGACGCTGCTCCCGTAAAATAATAGCCAGAAGCTACTATTTGATTAAAACCTGCATACTGACTTATTATAAAGGCAATACCTAAACCAAAAGTCACTAATAACAGGACTGTTGATAAGCTCCTATTATTACTCTTTAATGCTCTTTTTGCCATGATAAACGAAGCACTACTAATCAACATTATTACACAACTTATTAAAAAAGCTTGAGGCAACTCAAAATCACTCATCCAATCCTCACGTCTTCTACTTACCAAAACAGCACTTGTTAAACCTGCAAATGACATGATTAGAGAGCCTATACCAAACCAAAGCATCATTCGCTTTGATCTATTTTTCTTTTGTGATAATGTTCCTTGTGTTAAATCCATTTATCTTATAAATTTATCTGCAACGTAAACAATTTGTATCAGTGAAATATAAATCACACTAGAAAGCATTAACTGTTTGGCTGCTTTTGTTGTTCTTTCTTTAAATAATTCAAAAGCGTAATACAGCATTACTAATCCTAATAAAAAGACAATGACTGCTGCTACAATAGATAGTTTTAAATCACCGGTTACGCCAAAAACAGGAACGATAGATATGAGTATCGTCCATATGGTATACATAATTGTTTGTACTGCAGTGCCTTTATCGCGCTTTCTTGTTGGTAACATATAGAAGCCACCTTTTTTATAATCGTCAAATAAAAACCAACCAATGGCCCAAAAGTGAGGGAATTGCCAGAAAAACTGTAAAGCAAATAAAGTTCCAGACTCGATACCAAAATCATTTCTTGCAGCTACCCAACCTAACATAAATGGAATTGCTCCAGGAATCGCTCCCACAAAAACAGCCAAGGGTGTTTTTGTTTTTAATGGTGTGTACACACAAGTATATAAAAAAATAGAAATTGCGCCATACATTGCTGTACGTTCATTAATAATATAAAGCACCGTAATTCCTAAAATAGTAAAGAGTGTTGCTATAATAAATGCAGATCTCACACTCATTCGGCCAGCAGGAATAGGACGATCTTTAGTACGATCCATCAAGATATCTAAATCTCTCTCAATGATTTGATTAAATGCATTAGAAGCACCAACCATAAAATAACCACCAAATGCCAACAAAACTAACGTGTAAAAGTCAACTTCAACAGCACCCAACAAATAGCCAGCAAGTGCAGAGAATACGACACTTAATGATAGTCTCATTTTTGTGATTTCCTTAAAATCGGAAATTAAAGACACTTGTTTTATAGCTGTTTTTACAGTACTCAATCTGAGAGGTTTTATTGCGTTTGCAAAGATAGTCTGAAAAAAGCTTTTGGACAATCCAAAACATAATTAATTAACAGCATTGTAAGTTTACTTATCTTTATCAAACTCTTCCTTAAAACTAAATAACTATGTTACATATTACTTCGTCTATTCTTATTCTCTTTTTTTTCTTCGGAAATTTTGCAAACGCACAACGTTTTGACCAGGTAGAAATTAAAACCGTTAAAGTTTCAGATCATGTATATATGCTTGTAGGTGCTGGCGGAAACATAGGTGTTTCTATAGGTGAAGATGGCGTTTTTGTGATTGATGATCAGTTTGCTCCGCTGTCAGAAAAGATCCATACTGCTATTACAGCCTTAAGTGATAGAGACATTAAGTTTTTAGTGAATACGCATCATCATGGTGATCATACTGGCGGAAACGAAAACATGCAAAAACTAGGAGCCACCATTATTGCTCATGATAATGTGAGACAACGCCTAGAAACAATTAAAAAGCGTGATGGGTCTTCAGAAGCTAAAGCAGCTTTGCCAATTATCACCTTTAACGATGAATTAAACTTACATATCAATGGAGAGAAAATTGGTATTTTCCATGTCGACCATGCACATACAGATGGTGACGCACTTCTATATTTCACAAAAAGCAATGTGTTACATACCGGAGACACTTATTTTAAGGGACGCTATCCATATATTGACTTGAATTCTGGAGGCAGTGTTGATGGTTACATCAATGCCGCAAAATTAGGACTTCAACTTATTGATGATCATACCAAAGTTATTCCCGGTCATGGGAGTTTATCAAATAAAGAAGAGTATCAAACGTTTCTAGAAATGCTAGAAAATTTGAGATTTAAAATTTCTGCAGAAATAAAAGCAGGTAAAATTGAGGACGAGGTTGCTAAAAACGACGTGTTAACTAAAACGTATGATGATTTAAATTATGGCACTGGGTTTATAAATTCTGAGAAGATAAGACGTACTTTTTATTTGAGTTTGAAGGCTATTAATTGAAAATTAGTTTGATATTTATATCCACCAGCTAAAGCCTTACCCAGTAGATATAGGTAGTTCCAATCTTGTTCATCGCATAATATAGGTCGGCGATGTTGTTGTAGGCATCCTTAACAGTATTAAAATTTCCAATAAATGAATTGTTCAAATTTATCTCTAGTCCTTTTTCAAAACCCTTATTGGCTTCACTAAATTGATTGATATAATATCGGGCAAGCCCTCTATTATAAGAAACTTTATCAGTAGAGTCAAGACCAATTGCCCTATTGAAATCGTCAATAGTTCCAGCGTATTTTTTAAAACCTAATTTCACTTTTCCCCTATTCAAATATGATCCTCTCTAATTAGGATAGATTTGAATTGCACATCTACATAATTAGGCTGCTAATGATAAGCTTGGTTATGACTCAATGCACTGTTACATGTACTACAAGTCCCTGCTGCCCCAGATCCACCTAAACATCCGTTTGCACAGGTATAGTGCCATACGCCAGCAGCATTTTGAGCAGGCTCTTTAGGCGGAGCCGGAGGAGGTGTTGCAAAAGGAGCGGAAGATGAAGTTGCATTAGCAGCCCCATGATACGTCGAGTTATGAGCTAAAGCAGTTCCACACGTCTCACAATTAATAGCTGCTCCTGCACCACCAGCACAACCTAATCTACAGGTATAGTGCCAAACTCCATTTGCATTCTGGGCTGGCTCTACTGCTGGTATATTTGGATTTGAAGTTTTTGGAAGAACGGGTGCATTTGGAACTACTACCTGTTTTACAGCCTCCTCTTTTGGAGTTTTACTTTTATCATTGCAGCCATAAAAAAACAAGACTGAACTAAATAGTATTACAAGAATTTTAAAGTATTTCATAATCAAATTTATTTTTCAAAATGTTAGTTTACATTAATTTTTATTTAACTATTGATTAAAAGGCGATTTACCTCTAAATTATCAAATTCATAGTCAAACAAGCCCTAAAAATCATTATACCAATTAAACAAATCTGTTCTAACCCCAACTGTAAACCAAGCAGTGCTCGTATTTAAAGCTGCTGCGGTATCTGCTTCTGGGTTATAATTCCTTATGGTAATATTAGTGAACAGTCTCAAATTTGTTGCTGGATTAATAACGTAGCCAGCTCCTAAATCTGCTTGAAAGACATTTGTACTATTTCCTTGACCAACGGTTATTCCTGAATTTGCATTACGGTCTACTTCACTTCTAAAAATATCACTTCCATAGTTAAAAAAATCATCACCTTCATTAAAGTCAAAACCTCGTTTACCAAAGATTAATTTGGCATCACCAAACCAACGTTTGTAATGGTAGCGACCTATTAGGATGGCTTCGCTAAAATTTGCTCCCCAAAGGTGCCCCATGGGCTGGTTATTATGTGCATAGTTCAACACAATAGAATTATGAGAGTAGGTATATGGTCGTACTCTATTATATTCAAATTGAAGTAATAAATTATCCACCTTAAAAGCATCAAAATATTTAACACCTAATTGAAATCCAAATTTATTTCTCCAACTCTTATCACCTGCGGTAACGTCGTTAATGGCAAACTCATCTAGAATAAATTGACCATAAAGATTCACTTTGTTATTCCATTTATATTTTGCAGAAGCTCCTAAAATGGCATTACCAGCATCTTGCCCTGTAGAGAACTCGATAGCTCTATAAAAAATAACAGGATTTAAATAATTGATATCAAAACCTCTATCATTGTCGTTAGCCCAAAGCACAGATTCAAACAAACCTATATTTAAACGCTTTGAAACGTTCCAGCTCAAATAGTGGTTGGCCATGTATTTGGTTAAAAACGCACCATCCTCAGTGACTTCTGGCCTTACATCTCTTAACCACATCCAAGTATTGGTGTATTTGATTTTCCAAAATTTAGTATTTAGTTTAAAAAACGGATAAGGCGATGTTGCGTCACCTTGAAATAAAGATCTATAACCATCACCTATAAAGTTTTTACCATGACCAAATTGAATATTTAAAAATTTTGCTGGAGCATAAGACATATAAGCCTCTGCTACAGGATAGTCAAATCCATCATTCTTAAATAATTTAGACAAGCCTCGTCCAGGAACGATTGGCTCGCCTCCCTCTGCACTTAAACTTATAGCATATTCATTAAAATATTGTGCAAAACGTCCTTGACTTTCATATATAGACGTGGTAAAATTAAACTTTTTACCCAATCCTGCTTGTATAAAAACTCCTCTTGTATTGTTGTAAGTAGAACTAAAATCTGCTTCAGTATCTTTACCCACTTGCAAATCAAAGATGGGATCTACCGTAAACCAATAGTCTTTTCCTTGCACTTCTACTAAGTGCTCGTTCCATAATTTTCTACTCCACCAACCTTCACTGCCTTTGACCAAAGCTTCTTTTTCGGCTTCAAAATCATAATATGCTGCAACTTCATTATAAACAAATGGTTTTGCTGCTGTATGGCTATTGGTACCTAAACCATTCATTTCTTGATCAAATCTCGAATAATAACTGTGTGTAAACGGAATATTTAACTGACTACTATATTCTAACTTTTCATATTTAACAATACTATCAGTAACCCTTTTATACTCATCACTTACATCTGCATTTACATCTGCAGCTTCTATAAGTGTAATGGAACTCCCTTTTTCTTCTTGAGTTATAATTTCCGAAGCATCTACTAATGGTATTTTTATACCTAATGAATATTGATAAAAGGTAGGCTTACCATTATATGTTCCTGGAACGATTTTTGGCAACGAGTCAAAAACGCGAACCGTTTCCTCTTTGAGTTCATCATAAACTGCATCTATATAAAGTACAGAAATCTCACCTGTTTTATCAACCTCAAACAACACCTTGATCTCTCCTATATAACTATCATCATTAACAATCTGCGGAACTTTAAATGACTTAAAAATATAAGCGTTGATCTTATGGTTGAAACATATTTTAAGGTCGTCAATAGGTTGCGTATCGCACTCAGGAAATATAGGGGGTTTTTCAAAATTTGAAGCCTCCTGTGCAGTTATAAAACCAAAAGCGAATAAAAACACAAGTAAGAAGTAATTCTTCATAAAATACAAACAACATTAGTTGCCGAAAGATACTATTTTTTTCAAAATAGCCGTTATCCCAATTCTCATTCTAATTACCCTCATTATAATATTTAACATTTCAAACTAGAATAGGAGTGACCTAAAAGAAAGCGGTCCAAAACTATCTCTAGTAATTGACCGCTTTCAGTTTTTCTCTTCGGAAATGTAACGTTTTAATTCACTTTAAAAACAATTGGCAAATTATAGAGTACCGACACAGGTTGTTTTCTTTGAAGACCTGGTTCCATTTGAGGGATTTTATTCGTCACACGCTTGGCTTCTTTTTCTAAACTAGGATGCGGAGCTCGAGTTAAAACATCTGTAACATTACCATTTTGGTCAATTTTAAACTGAACATTTATACGCTGCGTCCCAGACAATCCTAATTGTCCAGCTAAATCAGTATTAAATTTACGCTGTATTAGTTTGCCAATTTTCTCATTCATACACTTTACCCGCTCACTATTGGAGGTCATATTCTCACATCCTGGATATACTGGTACGATTTCAACACCATTCATATTAAAAATAATTGGAATATCGACTTCTGGCTTTTCATTTTTTACTAAAGAATCTGGATCTATAGGTTTATCTGTGGTTGGAGGATCGGTAGTGATATCTAGCGTCTCAATAATTGGATTCTTATCATCTACAATTATTGGATTCTTAAACATCAGCTTTCTTTTAGGCTTCTTAAAAGGCTCTGCCTTTGGAGCATCTGGTTCTATAATAATTATGGGGCCGAAGTAAAACGTATCATCAGGATTAGCATACACAAAATCTACTATAGTAGATTTAGTCTCAAATTGCATCTCAAACATAGCGTACGTACCTAAAAGACATAGAATAAGTCCGATTTGAAAATACAACGATGAGTTTTTTTGTAAATTTGCATCGTGCTTGTGTGATTTTTGCACATTTATATTGCTCTGACCAGCAATATCGTGCGATTTTTTAAAATCTTTCATAATATTTAATTTATAATGTTAATATTATGATGAAATTACAATAAGCATACCAAAGTAAAAATCCCATCTAATTACTTAGATGGGATTTTGAAATTTTATGATATGCGTTATTATATCTAGTCTTGTACTTGAAATAAAATTGGTAACGAATAAGGTACATTTACTGGCTTACCTCTTTGCTTTCCTGGTTTCATTTTTGGTAACATCCTTATAACACGCTTAGCCTCTTTCTCAAGACCTGGATGTGGAGCTCTTGCTTGCACACCTACAATATTACCGGTTTTATCGATTTTAAAGATCACGTTGATACGTTGTCTTCCAGATAGTCCTAAATCACTGGCTAAATCTGTATTAAACTTTTTGTTTACAAACTTGCTAATCTTATCAGACATACATTGCTTCTTAGCATTATTTCCTTTTTCCTTTTCACAACCTGGAAAGATTGGCACGTTTTCAATAACGTTAAAAGGCACATCAATGTCTTCTTCTACTTCTTCAACCTCAATATCCTCAACCTCAACGATCTCTTCTTGCTGATCTGTTTCGGTAGATTCAATTACTGTTTCTTCAATTTCCTTTTCATCTTCAACAATTTCAATTTCCTCTGGCACAACTGGTGGCGGTGGCGGTGGCGGTGGCGGAACTATTTTTTGATCCGTAATTGGAATATCTTCTTCATCCAGAGCATCTAAATCAAGCTGTCCAATGTCTATAGCTTCTTTCTCAAACGTCTTGTAATTAATAGTAATATAAGTAAGTGACACCATTAAGGCCATACCCACCGCAAAATACAGCGAACTGTTTCTGCTAACGTCTGATTTAATATTCTTTTTTGGTTCCATGTGTTTAAAAGATTTTCTGAATGCTAAATTAACCAAATATTTGTTAAAAAAGCAAGCTATTATTTATTTTAACTTTAGTTTATTTATAAATCTAATGATTATAATTGCAAAGACAACTCCTAACGTATTTGCTAAAGCATCATAAATATCTAATGTTCTGTATGATGTCATTACTTGTTGTAGAACCTCAATAATAATGCCATAAAGAATAACACCTATTGCGGACACCAACATCACGTGACTTATTTTTAACTCTTTACAGTAATTAAAGACTACCAACGTAAAGATAAAATAGGCTATAAAATGAACAATTTTGTCATCAAAAGAAGAGCCTAGACTTGGAAGGTTTCCAACATGAGCTAAACTACCAATCGTTAATGCGAGTGCATATAGAACTAAAACAGGCAAAGCCCATTTTTTAAGCGCCAATAAGAGCTTTGTAATCATCGGCAGATAATAGATTATCAATTTCTGAAGCATCAGAAAATTTAATTTTAATCATCCAACCGTCGCCATAAGGGTCTGTGTTTACTTTCTCTGGATCATCTTCTAAGCTCTCATTAAACTCAGTAATCTCTCCAGACAGTGGCAAAAACAAATCTGACACTGTTTTAACAGCCTCAACGGTACCAAAAATTTCTTCGATAGCTAGAGTCTCATCAAGTGTCTCAACTTCTACATAAACGATGTCACCAAGTTCTCCTTGTGCAAAATCTGTAATACCTACTGTAGCGGTATCACCTTCAATTTTGATCCATTCGTGATCTTTAGTGTATTTTAAATCTGACGGTATATTCATGTTTTAAACTAATATTATTTGTTAGTGCAAATGTAATTTTTTTAGATACTATTTACTAGTTAATTTCCAAAATTGTAACGCAATGTAAATCCTGACCTCACGGTTGTTTGCGGGAATGCTGTGGATATCTCATACTTTGAAAACGTATAATCAAAGTAGAAAATCGCAGTTAAGTTTTTAGAAAAAGCATAATCTGCTGTATATTTTACACCATAAATAGTTTGCCCTTGTGTGATTTGATTATTTATAATATCTAAATATCTAATAATAGTTTTGTTGTTTCTTACTGAAACATCCGCCCTCATATTTAAATCACTTTTAATAACTTGCTTTGGCCCTGCTAATTTAGACCGAATACGCAGGTCTTTTATGCGATAACCAAGACCTAAGATATATTCATTCCCTTGAATCTCTGTTAGTAAATTATTATCAAACGACATGGAAAGAATTCTATCTTTTCTCATCTCTGCTAGCACTTTAATTGAGTTTTTCATTTCAAAATCAAGTCTAAATAACGGGCTAAATTGCTCTTCTAAATTGACGTTACTAAAAATAGTTTGATTTTTAAAATTACCAGATTGATCTACGACATCATTAAAATTAGCTTGATCTTCATAAGCAACTCCAGGCTGTAAATCTCCCGGTTTTAAATCTAGGTTTGTTCTAAATTGATTAATTGTATAACTTGAACGGTACCCATGAGTAATAGAGAAACGTTTAAAATTCTTTTTAAACCACTTCATTTTCATAAAACCTGTATATTTTAATTGCCAGTTTGGAATTGGAATATCCCTAAAGGCAGACAAGCTAATTTTATCTGGACTCGTCCCTTTATATGCAGCTAAGAATGATGGTAATAATACTGCTTGGCTATTTTTACCAAAACCTAAAGGATAACCCTCGGCATCTAAAGCAAAGTTATCATTCCCATAAAACTCTCTAGCTAAACGTTGAGCTACGACCAATCTGTTTGATCTAAAATCATCAAATGTTGCAGACTGATTTTCATCGCTTGTACTAAAGGCTGTTTTAATTAACGCTGTTGATATGTTAAAATTTCCGAAGGCATTAGTAATTAGCGGATTGTAGTCTAACACACCATCTGAACCTGGATTACCATTGGCATCAACAAAATCTTCAACTCTAAAATTTTGAGTCGTAACTTCTGCGTAGGTACGCCCTCCTGTTAAATCAATGTTTAAATCTGGAAGTAATTCTATATCTGCCGAAATATCCAAAATACGATTTGTAGTCTCACTATATTGCTGATTAAAATCCTCGTATACGGTTAACCAACCGTTTCTAGCTGCTAAATCTCTAATATCACTTTGACTTCCAAAGGTATACCCTAACGTAGGTCTAAATGTACCTATAACACCAGGTGTTCTTAAATACCCTGGCAAAAATGTACCGTTATTTTCTGTGTAGTTTAATTGAATACGTTTTACAGAAGTTGCTACACTAATAAAACCATCCAAAATATTTGAACCTACTCCCTTTTTACTTGCTCCATTTTTTGCAGCTGGTGTTTGAGGTGTTTTCCCGTCTTTCCCTAAAGCGCCTGGAGTTGCTCTTTTACTTGCTCTAGAACCTCTCTTTTTCTTTTTAGTAAGTCCTGCATATTTATACAAGGTCTCCATATTAAAGGTAGAGTTGATATTATGCGTATTTGCATTTTGAATAGAATTACCTAAATCTGGGATTCCAGGTAAACTGTTATTAATATCTGATCCTTTTTGCCACTGAAAGTCTCCAGTATAAGAATAGGTCGCACGCATAAAACTCAAGGTCGGAATCTTATATAACGGAATCTCATAATTAATCTGTATTTGCTGGTTTTGAATATTTGGATCACCTAAATCAAAGAAACCATCCCATACATCTAAGTTTGGGTTTTGTCGACCATTTATAACATCATCCACAAAATAATTTCTAACAATATTTGAATTTGCAGCTGTAAAATTTACGCTTAAGGCTTTTGTTAAGTTATAGTTAAGTGCATATTGAGTATTAAAATTATAATTTCTACGGAATAATTCTTCTAGACCAATATTATCACCAGTTAAATCAACTTCTCTAAATTTTTGCCTATTAAACTGACGAATAATATCTGAATTTATCGAAAAATTTGTTGGTAACGGATTAAAGTTAAAGTCCTTTAAAATTTTCCAATATTTACTTCTAAATAATGAATCGTTTTTCTTGAATGGCTCGATTGGTTTAGAATCAAAACTATACGTGTAGTTAACCCCAGCTCTTATCTGCTGACTTAAAGACCGTTCAATTTCAAAATCGCGACGTTCCTCTTTATTATATGAATAGTTAACCGTTAGGTTTTCTACATCATAAAAACGTGGTTTAGCGTCTCCTGTTCTATTTTTTCTAACACCAATAAAGTTAATACTTTTACGTTTTGTGTAATTCTCGTTAACCTTTAAAATTGAATCTTGATTAGAGGTATTTTCTAATTGTGTTTGTAATTTTATATCCCTATAGAATTCATCGTACTCTGGTGTAATAATTTGCTCACCTACCGCATAATTAAATGGCAACTGAATTCCCCATTTTTTAGGCAGTAATTGTCCTAAATTTAAATTGGTAACAACATCATATTGCTCAACATCTTCTCTACTACGTTCATTTGGTCGTTGCTCTACAGACCCAAAACCTATTGTGCTTATACGTCCTGTTGCACTCACATTAGCAAAATCTGCAAAATTAGCATCCATTCCAGCTACCGCTGCCCATCCACCTTCATTATCCAAATCTGATAAACGTAGTTCATTAAACCAAATTTCCCCACAGGTATCCATTCCACTTTGACCGGAATTTTTTACACCGACCATTAAAACTCTAACATCACCAAAATTAGGATTTCCTTTAATAGCGACTCTCTGAATCCCGATGGTGTAAGGCGCAAACTCTGATGTTTCTGTTAATTCTCCATTATTGACATCATAAAAACTTGGTTCAATGTTTGCCAACGAGCCATCTGCAATACCTCTAGATTTTATTTGTTCTAAGACATCTAAATCAATATTTATCTCATTTACTTCAGGCCAAATAGATTCCGGAGAAGACATTCCTGATGATATTTGAAGAGGGACTTCAATTTGATAGTAATTTTCAGTAAAATCATTACCCATGCGAATAAAACCAACCAAATCACCATCACTCACTAAGGTGTTTGATTCGCCTTCATCGGCATGAATGAACATACGCAATTTATTATACTGTCGCATGTCTATATTAATATTTTTAAACACTCCACGAGAATCTTCGGGTTCTAAATCACAAACCTCCAACTGTAAGGATTGCTCATTTTGTCTAATAATATTGTTATTATTATTTAATTGCTCTAATTCAACACCAGGTGGCAAATCATAGTTACCTTCATTTTGTTGAAGACCAACAACACCAACAGTAAAATCTGTATTATCATTGTCGTTATTAGCTTCATCATCTAATGTTAAAGTAAACCGCCTCCAATCACTACGTACCAAATCAAGCGTCGCAAAACGCAATACCGTTTTTTCATCAAACTCTGTTAAAAATAGACGCGCGAAACGTACCGATCTAATATCTGAAATACCTCCAACAGCGGTTCTACTTGGACCGTCTCCAATTGGAATTCTAAATTGATACCAAGTCACATTTTCAGTTGAACCATTTGGTAAGGTTATTGAACGAGGCTTAATATCATTAATTAATGGATTATTCTCATTTAATACATTAGGACTAATCTCTATCTCATATTGAAAATAGCTATCAATCGTATTCATCGTATTATCTCTATTGATATCCTCGACATCTGGCTGTGGAGTTGACCCTCTATTCGTGTCTGTAAAAACATCTGGAGAATTCCCTTGTTGGCCATTATATTTTTTATAACGTTCAAAAATATCCCCTTCAGTATTTAAGTAATATAAGTAATTATCTTTGGATGGATCGTCACCGAATCCGCCTCCAAATTGTGCAAATTCGTCTAAATCGTCATATCCATCATAACCGACATCCTGATTATCACGCTCAGCGCCTCCTGTGGCGAATGTATAAATTAGTGATTGATTTCGAGGTACGACAGTTTGGAACGATGTTGCCGGTAACAATGGAGTAATATCACCATCTTCTGGCAAACCATTTTCATATTGTTTCTTACCATCTTTTAATACATCTTCAGAAATATTACCAAGATTAATAAAAAGCTTTCCAGATTGTCCAGCATTAGGGTTATCTAAGAATGGATCCTGCACCCAAAATTCAATATACTCAACATTTGCTTGTTCAAAATCTGTAGACGTAATTTGTCTTGTTATTCCTGCCCAACTATCAGCGCTCTCTATATTTTCTCCGTCTGCATCTGGATCAAAGTTGTATGGTCCTCTTTCTGTAGGGTAATACACTAAGTCTAAGGTATTAATCACTGTGCCTTGACCTTGAGCAATATCTAACTGTGGAAAGACCTCATCAATAAACACACGCCTTGTATATAAATCTGAAACATCATCGTCAGTAATCTCACCTGGACGTTGATTACTATAAAAAATTGGATCAATAGTGTACCAATTTAATAATGCTCTATTAAAACCATTTTGAATACCATTTTCATCTTCTCCACCAAAACCTGTATAGATTCTACCTAAACCTCTTGGTCGACTAGATAAAAACCAAGATTGGGGTGATAATAAATCAATAGCACCTTGAGTACCTTCAAAATCATCTACATAAGCAGTGGCTTCATTATTAAAATCTGTTCCTTTTGGCGCACCTGGTGCTAAATAAGCCCATTCTCCTCTTACCGAAAGATTAGAAGGCGCATCTGTGTCTATATTTGGAAGTTTATTAACTAGCCTCGTAAAGAACGGAACCTCTGTTGAGAAATTTCCATTAAATCCAAAAATGGTATTATTAATTGGTTCGGTATTAAAATTAGCTTTTTGTGTAATTGGGCGCTCATTTAAATTTAAAAGCGTTGCTCCCAAAACAAAATTCTCATTAAACTGATGCTCTACATTTACCCCTGTAAAACGTCTTGTTTGTTGACCAAATACTGCATTGTTTTCGGTAGATACATTAATAGGAATGTTAGATGATTTTAGAGCTTCATCAATAATATATACACGACCAATTTGATAATTTACTGTATAATCTTGCCCTTCAACCAATGTTCGTCCGCCAGCGGTTACTATCACAGATCCTCTAGGCACATTAAATGCTCCCAAGGGAATCCCGTCTCCTCCCGAAGATTTATAACGCCCTTTTATTTGAAACTTATTTTTCTCAGCTTCATCTAAGGCTGCAGTTTTTGTTTCCTTATATAGTATATCATAAACATACTTTTCTTGATTGGCATTATATGGACTGCCCATTAGTGGACCGTCGTAATTATAATCTGCCTCATTGTCTATGGTATTACTATCATCATCAAGAATATCAAATAGATAACGACCAAATGGCTCCGTTTTGGTAAATATAATTTTTCCGTTTTGCGTTAAAACGGTCATACCTGGAACAAAATCAAAAAAGCCATCACCACCTAATTGTGGATCGTTATTAAAATTTAATCTGTCTAAATGGAATAATCGAATTAAAGGCGTGTCAATAATTTCGCCATCATCATTAGGGTCTGAAGGTGTGTTGTTAGCAAACACTGGAAATGGCGTCCCTTCAACAGGTGAAATATAATTTAAAGGCGAAGCTTCCGTATAAAAAATATTTAGTCTAAAATCATCTTTCTCTAGTTGAAAAGCACCGGTATCATAAATGTTTTTCATCATCAAATCCCAAATAGGTTGATTCACATCTGTGATTGGACTTTTAAGCATTTTAACAACTAAACTTTGCGTAGAACCTTCTTGAACCGTTATAAAACTATCATTAACACCATCCAAATTAATATCTGGACCATTATCGACGATTCCATCACCGTTAATATCAGCATCACCGGTATCGTTTATACCATCATTATCAGTATCTGGCCCATTATCTACTGTACCATCACCATTAACATCGGCATCAATTGAATCAGGTATTCCGTCACTATCTGTATCATTACCATCAGATGTAGAGTTCACACCATCATTTGCAAATTCACCAACTTGAAATACATCACCACCAATGGTATATTGAAATGCAACTGCAAGAATTTCGTCATTAAGCAATCTTTGATTTAACGAAATATAACCTAATTGCTGACTTAATGTGTAATCTCTCCCTTGCTCTAATTTTCTTGCGTTTTCTAATTTCCCAAAGTCAAAACCCTCATCTACAGGAACCAATATTCCTTGTTCAGCAGTCGTAATATCTCTAACTGCTGTTGATAATAACGAACCTGCACCTCCTATATTTGTTGGGTCAAAATCATTATTACCATTATCTGGAAACGAACCTGAAGGAACGTTTATAAATCCTGCAGGTGGATTCTCTAACCCTATATTATCATTTGCTATATCAGACGCATCAAAATCTGACTCCCCTAAATCTTGAAGCGCAACAACGTTTCGTACGTTTTCAGTTTGATTACTTCTGTTAGTCACCCAAACTTCGATTCTAGTAACTTGAACATTATTGGCAATAAAAGGGTAACGTAACATGGATTCATCATAAGTATCCCTAAAATAATGAGATAAAAAATAGTGCCTATTTTCATCATAATCTCGAGCAAAGAATTCAAATTCTTCTACAGTACCACCTCCTTGTGCCACCACAGATTGTGATTGTGACTGTTGTTCTGAGAAAATAGCTGTTACTCTAGTCTTCCCAAATTGCAATTCGGTTTTAACACCAAATAAACTCTGTGCACCCGTTATTAAAGAACTATTAAGAGGCATATTGACATTACCGACTTCAATTTTTCTAACAATATCATCTTCTGTTGGTGTATATTCTAATTTTGTTAATTGCTGAAAATCAAATGTAGACTCTGTATCGTAATTAACAGTAACTTGTAGACGTGTTCCTACCTTACCCAATAAACTTAAGCTAATACGTTGATCAAAGTCAAATGTAAAATTACTTCGGTTTCGAGGAGAGAATGTTGGATTATCCTGCCTTGTAAATAAAATTCCTAAATCTACTTCTGCAGAACCTTGCGGGATCACTTCAATCGTATTACCACCAAAAATAGTTTCAAAAAGCCCCGAATTGATATAAAATTCTGGTAATAAGTTTTTTTGCTCTTCTTCTGTACCTTCTTTTTGCCCTGCAGCAGCATCAATTTTTTGCTTGTAGTATTTTTGTTGTTGCTCAAGTAACACGAGTCTTTGAAATTCTGCAGGTGTTAAAATTATGGGATAGTTGATATTAAATTTCCCAACAGTTTCTGTATAAATATATCTATCTGTATTAGGATCATAAGTATATTTTGAAACTATGCTTTGAGGATTCGGGATACTTAATCGTCCTAAAGAAAATCCTGTTCTTGTAGAATCTTGATCTACAGGATTCGTTTGTGCATAACCAAACCCACTAAAAAACACTAAAGCAATGATACATAGTAGCCGATATGATTTCAAAAAAGTAAAGTTATTTGTACTCAAATGTTTATAAATTTTTTAAAGCGTCTTTAATAATATTCTCTACTGTAGAATCTGGCTTTTGAGAAACAATTTTATCTACAACGCGCTCAGATTGCTTTTTAGTAAATCCTAAAACTTCTAAAGCAGATAACGCTTCATCTTTATTGGTATTGTTTATATTAACAGAAACTTCGTCAATATCATAAACTTTAAGCACCTTATCCTTTAAATCTAATATCACACGTGCTGCAGTTTTTGCTCCAATACCTTTGATAGACTGGATTAATGCTACATCACCATGTGCAATACCCTCTTTTACTTGTTGTGGCGATAATGAAGACAACATCATACGAGCAGTGTTAGCTCCAATACCGCTTACCGATAATAACAGCTTAAAAATTTCACGTTCTGATACAGTTGAAAAGCCAAAAAGCGTATGAGAGTCCTCTCGCACAATTAGATGCGTATATAACTTAAGCGCCTCTTGATCTGGTATTTGAGAAAATGTGTGTAGTGATATATTTAAAAGATAACCAACACCATTGCAGTCTATAACAACATCTGTTGGATTCTTTTCTACTAATTTACCTTGTATATGTGTAATCATTTTTTACTTGGGTTACATCCAAATTGAAAATAGAAATTCTACTACATTAAAAAACTACGTTCAACTATAACACTCTAGGACTCTTAACTATTTAAACATTATAAAAACGTGCTTAAACGTCGAGTAAGTTATAATTCATCGCAGTTTTTACCTACATAACGAAGTTCTATTTCTTAATTAGGGTTCAAAACTCAAATGTAACAAAATTATTTACAAAACAAAGTTGTTTAGTTTGGTAAAACAGTATGTCTTCGTACTTCTTGTTTTTCTTTTTGTTGTGCATCAATCACAGCAATTGCAGTCATATTAACCATTTCATCCACACTCGCGCCTAATTGCAGAATGTGCACGGGTTTTTTCATACCCATCATAATCGGCCCTATAGATTCGGCCTTATTCAATTCCTTAAGTAATTTATAAGTAATATTCGCAGATTCTAAATTTGGAAAAATCAGCGTATTAACCTTATGACCTGCGAGTTTAGAAAATGGAAATGTATCCTGAAGCATCTCTTTATTTAATGCAAAATCAGTTTGCAACTCCCCATCCACAATTAAATCTGGATGTCTTTTATGCAAATACTCAACAGCTTCTCTGACTTTTACAGCTGTTTGATTTTTTGAAGACCCAAAATTAGAATAGGAAGTCATAGCCATAACAGGTTCCATACCAAACATTTTAACAACTTTAGCTGTCATTTGAGCAATACGTGTTAAATCATGTGCTGATGGATTAATATTAATTGACGTATCACTTAAAAACATAGGTCCACGTCGCGTCATCATCACATTGGTTGTCGCTATTCTTGTAGAACCTGGAGCTAATCCAATTAACTCTAACATAGGTTTAACGACAATTGGATAACTTCGCGAATATCCAGAAATTAGAGCATCTGCATCACCTACATTTACCATCATTGCAGCAAAATAATTACGCTCTCGCATTATTTTTTCTGCGGAATATAAGGTAACACCTTTTCGTTTGCGCTGTCCCCAATACACTTTAGCATACCTATTTTTACGAGCTTCCTCTTCATCAGACTTCGGATCAATAATCTGGATATCTCCCTCAAATTCAATCTCTTCCATCAGTTCTAAAATCCTATCTCTGCGCCCTAACAAAATAGGAATAGCAATCCCTTCATCAAATACAATTTGAGCAGCTTTTAAAACATCTAATTGGTCTGCCTCTGCAAAAACTACGCGTTTTGGATTGAGTTTTGCTCTATTTAGTAATAATCGTACTATCTTATTATCAGAGCCCAAACGCTCTAGCAACTCATCTTTATATTTTTCCCAATCTTCAATTGGCTCTGTAGCAACCCCACTATCCATGGCTGCTTTCGCAACTGCCGGAGGCACTTCTGCAATCAATCTAGGATCAAATGGCTTAGGTATAATATAATCCTTACCAAAAGTTAAGCGAGTTTCACCATAGGCTATATTTACTTGTTCAGGCACTGGCTCTTTAGCTAATTTAGCTAAAGCGACAACTGCTGCCATTTTCATTTCTTCATTTATTTTTGTAGCACGAACATCTAGTGCACCTCTAAAAATAAATGGGAATCCAAGTACATTATTAACTTGATTAGGATGATCGCTTCGTCCAGTCGCCATAATAATATCGTCTCTGGTTTTAATAGCAAGATCGTATTCAATTTCTGGATCTGGATTTGCCATCGCAAAAACAATAGGATTTTCAGCCATCGTTTTTAACATCTCTGGACTTACCAAATTACCAACAGATAGTCCTAAAAACACATCTGCATTCACCATCGCTTCTGCTAAATCAGCATAAACTTTAGTTGTTGCGTACTTAAGCTGGCTGTCTAAAAGATCATCTCTATCTTTATGTAAAACACCTTTACTATCAAATAAAATAATATGGTCTGGATGCGCACCTAACGCCACATACAAATTCACACATGCCATTGCAGCAGAACCTGCTCCAGACACAACTATACTTACTGTTTCTATAGGTTTACCTGCAATCTCCAAAGCATTTAACAACGCTGCCGAAGAAATAATTGCAGTACCATGTTGATCGTCATGCATTACAGGAATATCTAATTCTTCCTTTAATCGACGTTCTATTTCAAAAGCTTCAGGCGCTTTTATATCTTCTAAATTAATACCACCAAACGTTGGCGCAATCATCTTTACGGTTTGAACAAATTCTTCAATATTTTCTGTATCTACTTCAATATCAAACACGTCAATATCTGCAAATATTTTAAACAGTAAACCTTTACCTTCCATTACCGGTTTTGAGGCTTCAGGACCTATATTTCCTAAACCTAAAACTGCGGTACCATTAGATATTACCGCTACTAAATTACCTTTAGCAGTATATTTATAGACATTTTTTTTATCCTTTGCAATCTCTAAACAAGGCTCTGCAACCCCTGGCGAATACGCTAAAGATAAATCTCTCTGTGTTGCGTATTTTTTAGTAGGCACGACTTGTATTTTACCAGGTGTTGGTTTTGCGTGATATACTAAAGCTTCTCTGCGTTTACTTTGCTTACTCATAAAAGTGCTGTGAATTAATCAATTTGAAATTATAGTTGGCGACAAACCTAAGTACAAATGTACGTGTTTTACGAGTAACTTAAACTGAGATATTTTTGTTTTCTTCGGAAAAATTAGCGTCTTATTACTCGTGCTTTGACAGGAATTTATAGCACACTACAATTAAATATATTGAAAGTTTCATTGAACGTGCTTTAATTAAGTACGACTCCGCTGTTATCCAATGTTTGAGAAATTCTTCTTTTTATATTTTAATAAACTTTGAGCTAGATCTGAAATAAAATAAGTCCCATTCTTTATCTTATATAATACGACATAATGATTTTTGTTCCAATGAATAACACATGGCAAAGGCGCTTCTAATAAACGTTCTATTGTAATTTTAACTCCTATGCTCCTAAACCCTAAATTTTCTGATGCTTCACTTAATCCTAATAAACTACTACCAACTCTTGTAGTTTCACTTATTAGCCTTAATTGCTGTATAGAGATAGGCTTTTTATAATACTTAGCTATAATTTTCAAACAGGTTGGACCACAATCTTTAGAATCTGCTTGTTTGTAAAATGGAAAAGATTTGATTTTCATTGCTCTATTTAGCTGTAATAATTTACTCAAATCATTATCCCACTTTTCAAATAATCATAATAAATAATTTTAATTAATAATTGCGTTTTGATTAAATTATTGCCAAATGACCTCACCGTTCCTACCAGAAACGGGAGGTGCATTTTTTCTCCCATGTAAGTGCCAAAATATATACTCCTTTTTATATTCAGTTATTCTACCTGCATTAAATTCATTAGATATTAACTCTTTTATCTCTTCATAATACTCCTTTGGAGAATGGACAAATATCATATAGGCTTTTGCTTTTTTTTGATCAAGCCTCTCGTTACTGGGGAATCCAAATTCTATTGTAATACTTATTAATTTTTTGGTGTTTGAGTAATCTTTGTTATTAAGGTCATTCGTTATACTATCCAACATAGTTTTGTAAGGCTCATAATTATCTCCGAGATTGTCTTTTAAATATTGAATTCTATGCATGTTAATGAAGAATCCTGAACTCATCCCATAAATGGAGTCAGGAATGTAGAGTGACTTTCGCGTACCTTGATCTATAACGTATAAACTATCCACCGTTTTGATCAATCTATCTTTAATTTTAGTCGTCAAATTATAATTTGGCAGATTATCTGTAT
>JAWUWM010000048.1:0-7335 GCA_034111845.1 Psychroserpens sp.
GCGTCTATAAAATTACTTATTAAAATGGGTGTTGGATATTTTTTTACTTCGGAAATTGGAATACCGTCCTTCTTGAGCGTTTTAACCTCAATAATCCAAAACGTAGTATATAAATGTTGATGGGACAATTTATGTACAATAGGATCGTGGTTGAAGATGCTAAATGAATAGTCAATCATTTTTAAATAATCTGAAATAGATGCATTGCTTTTAAATGTTTCAAGAGTGATTTCAGTATCACTTTCAATCAACGGAAACTGATATAAGTTTTGCCAGATTCCTTTTTTTGTACGTTGCTCAAAGATTGTTTTTTTATCTTCAGTTACGAATACTAAAAAGTTAAAATTCTTTTTCGTGACCTTAGTCTTTTTCAGTTTAACAGGTAATTCGCTCACTATTCCTTTTTGTAAAGCAACACAACTATCTTTTAAAGAACATATAATACAACCCGGGTTTTTAGGTTTGCATTGCGTGGCACCAAACTCCATAATAGCTTGATTATAGTCTCCGGGATCTTTGGTATCTAATAAGGTTGTCGCCAATGCTTTAAATTCTTTGATGCCAGCAGTACTATTAATAGGAGTAGCAATTCCAAAATACCGAGACAAAACACGATACACATTACCATCAACAACAGCATGGGGCTCATCAAAACATATTGAAGAAATGGCACTTGCTGTATAATCGCCAACACCTTTGAGTTTTATGATTTCAGAAAATGTTGATGGGAACTCACCTTTGAGTTCATTAGAAATGTACTTGGCAGATGCATGCAGATTTCGAGCTCTAGAATAGTAACCGAGACCCTGCCAAAGTTTTAAAACGTCTTGTTCGTCAGCATTGGCTAAGTTAGAAACTAAGGGGTAATTAGATACAAAAGACTCATAATAGGGCAAGCCTTGTCTTATTTGGGTTTGTTGCATAATTATTTCTGACAACCAAATATTATAAGGATTTTTAGTTTGTCTCCAAGGTAAATCTCTCTTATTAACTGAATACCAGTATGTTAAAATTTTTGTAAAATCCATTTAGAATATTAAATAATCGCAAAAGTAAATCTTTAGAAGGTTAAATTTTAATTAATTACGCGTGAAATATTGAAATTAAATTACATATATTTGCATCCCTTATAATTAATAGATAACCCTAAAATTAATAACAATGACAAAAGCTGATATAGTAGCTAAAATTTCTGATAAATTAGGAATTGAGAAAGGAGACGTACAAGCAACAGTTGAAACATTTATGGAAGAAGTGAAGTCTTCTTTAGAAGGTGGAGATAATGTATACTTAAGAGGTTTTGGAAGTTTTATCGTAAAGACAAGAGCTGAGAAAACTGGACGTAACATTTCAAAGAATACAACAATTAAAATACCAGCACACAACATTCCTGCATTTAAACCTGCAAAAGTATTTGTAGAAGGAGTTAAGACAAATGTTGAAGTAAGTTAAAACATAAGTATCGAAAACGTTTCGATATTCATAGTATACACATCCTGATTACTATCGAGATTTGTGTATTATTAAAATAAATATTAATTTAAAAAATACTTATTTATGCCAAGTGGTAAAAAAAGGAAAAGACATAAGGTAGCTACGCATAAGCGTAAGAAGCGCAGACGCGCTAACCGTCACAAGAAAAAATAAATTGAAAAAGTAGTTATATAACTACTTTTTCAATTTTAGCTCATCTTGATTTTTTTTTTAAAAAAGTCAAGGGGAGTTTATTAACAACAACGTTCTTTGATATAAAATTCATGAGTTTATTACCTGTAAAAAGAGTAATACATGAGTTTACTGGATTAAACATCCTGTGTCAAAATAAATCTCCATCTGTTTTGAAATGAATCAAAATAGATTAAAATTAACACAATGGAAAAAGAATTGATTATTAGATCGAGTTCTGATATTGTTGATTTTGCCTTATTAAAAGATGGAAAACTTATCGAGTTACACAAAGATGAAGATGATAACAACTTTGCTGTTGGTGATATATTTATTGCCAAAACACGTAAATCTGTTCCTGGACTAAATGCTGCATTTGTAAATGTAGGTTATGAAAAAGATGCTTTTTTGCATTATCATGATTTAGGTCCAAAATTACCTTCACTTTTAAAATTCGTTAAACGTGTAAGCGCAGGTAGACATACCGAATTTTTACTGAAAAATTTTCAGTTTGAGAAAGATATAGACAAAAACGGAAGCATTGCTAACGTCATAAAGTCTAATCAATCTCTATTAGTACAAATTGTAAAAGAACCAATTTCAACCAAAGGACCTCGCATTAGTAGCGAGTTGTCAATTGCTGGTCGTTATATTGTTCTTGTGCCGTTTTCTGATCGTATTTCAATCTCTCAAAAGATTGATTCTAAAGAAGAAAAAGAGCGTTTAAAACGTTTGGTCAAGAGTATTACGCCTAAAGGTTTTGGTGTTATAATTCGTACGGTCGCAGAAGGCAAAAAAGTTGCCGAGCTCGACAAAGATTTACAGAATTTGCTGGAACGATGGACAGCAATGTGTAGAAAATTAAATAAAGCACATCACCCTAGTAAGGTGTTGAGTGAAATGAACAAAGCCTCTTCAATTTTAAGAGATATTTTTGATGATTCATTCACGAGTATCACCATAGATGATGAACTGCTTTATGGACAAATTAAAGATTATGTGCAAGAAATTGCGCCTGAGAAAGAGTCAATAGTTAAGTTGTATAAAAATGGCGTCCCACTTTATGAAAAGTATGGGATTGAACGTCAAATAAAAACATCTTTTGGTCGCACAGTGTCTATGTCAAGAGGCGCATATTTGGTAATTGAACATACCGAGGCGATGCATGTTATTGATGTTAACAGTGGTAACAGATCTAACAAAGAAAAAAATCAAGAGGATACTGCTCTAGAGGTCAATATGATTTCTGCTCAAGAAATTGCTCGTCAGTTACGTTTACGTGATATGGGAGGAATTATTGTAGTAGATTTTATTGATATGAAAAGTGCAGCTAACCGTAAGAAATTGTTCAATTATCTTAGTGATGAAATGAATGATGACAAGGCAAAGCACAAAATTTTGCCTCCTAGTAAGTTTGGTTTAATACAAATTACTAGACAACGTGTTCGTCCAGAGCGCAATATTAAAACAAAGGAAGAGAATCCAAATGGTATTGCAGGTGAAGAAATTGAAGCACCAATTAAAGTGATTCAACGTATTACTCAAGACCTAGAGAGACTTCTTAAAAAAGACTATAAAAAGATAACGCTTAATGCACATCCATTTATAGCAGCCTTTATAACCAAAGGGTTTCCATCAGTACGTTCTAAGTGGTTTATGGAACACAAAAAATGGGTAAAAGTTTTACCTCGAGATGCTTACACATATCTTGAATACCATTTTATTGATAAAGATGGTAAGGAAATCAAATAATATCAAAAACCCCTTAGCTCATTGAGTTAAGGGGTTTTTCTTTTTAACATGGTTCGTACTTTTTTCTTCTGAAATGTGCTACTCGTAAAGAGTTTTAATTTTATTTTATAGTTTGAGGATGCCTTTGTTGGTGTTTTTTACCAACAATTATTTATTAAATAATTGTTGAGTTTGGTTCTTTACGAAGATTGATTCACCACATTACCCAAGACTTGGAGAGACTCTCCAAAAACACTATACTAAGACAAGGCTAAATACACCTCCATTTTAAGGACAGCCTTTATAACCAATGGGTTTCCATTAGTACGTTCTAAGTGGTTTATGGAACACAAAAAATGGGTAAAAGTTTTACCTAGAGATGCCGATACTACTTAAAACATAAAATAACACCTGTAAATCGTTTCCTTTTAGATATAACTTCGTTGAAAATTTAAAACCAGAACTAAGGTTATGCTTTGAATTTTCGTCTCATTCTATCTAAAAATAATTCAATTTACTAAGGCGTCATTTCACATTTTAATTAGTATATCACATATCTTGAATACCATTTTATTGATAAAGATGGTAAAGAAATCAAATAATATCAAAAACTCTTTTTCGTTTAACGAGAAGGGGTTTTTCTTTTTAAAATAGTTTGTAATTTTTTCTTCGGAAATGTGCTGGGTGTAATAAATAGGCTGAAACTAATGCTCGTTTGTAAACCTTCCGTCTTTGATTTCTTAATTGAAATCAAATCCACCTTCCCTTTAAAGAATAAAAGGTATTATTTAAATCTATTGTAGAAATTAGTGAGCTCTATTTAATTCTCCTCCTTTTTTCAAGGAGGAGTGGATTCTGTTTCACTAAAGAAATAGAAGACTTGGTTGTCTTTTAACTTCATAAACTTTGATTAAATCTCATTTCCGAAGAAAAAAATCAAGGTGCAGGATTAGGAATCTCTGCATGAACCTCATTAATAGCTTTCAATATCTCGTCACTCAACGTGATATTAACACTCTCAATATTTTCTTCTAATTGTTCAATTGAAGTAGCTCCAATAATATTACTCGTCATAAAAGGTCTATCGGTGACAAAAGCTAAAGACATTTGAGCTAAGGTCATATTATGATCCTCAGCAATTTTCATATAACGTTTAGTAGCTTCGGTAGCTTTGTCTCCGCTGTATCTCGCAAATCTTGGGAATAATTTTAATCTCGAATTATCAGGAGCATTTCCATTTAAATATTTACCAGATAACACACCAAATGCCATTGGAGAATAGGCTAATAATCCAATCTCTTCACGCATAGCAACTTCAGCCATGTCGCCTTCAAAAACGCGATTAATCAATGAATACGCGTTTTGTATGGTAATCATACGTGGCAAGCTATGTGTTCTTGATTCTTCCAAATAACGCATGGTTCCCCAAGCTTTCTCATTAGAAATTCCAACCTGACGTATTTTACCAGATTTCATAATCTCGTCTAGACTGTGTAATACTTCATTGAAGTTATCATCCCATTTATCATTTGGATTGTGCGTATAATCACGAACTCCAAAGGTGTTGGTTGTGCGTTCTGGCCAATGCAATTGGTATAAATCTATATAATCTGTTTTTAAACGCTTTAGGCTGTCGTTAACTGCGTCGCTGAGTGCGTCCTTATTAAACCCGTTGGTTCTTATATGTGCTGTGTAATCTCCAGGTCCTGCAATTTTAGTTGCGAGTACGACTTTGTCTCTATTATTAGTTTTTTCAAACCAGTTCCCAATAATACGTTCGGTCTCTGCGTAGGTTTCTGCGGTTGCTGGCACGGGATATAGTTCGGCTACGTCAAAAAAGTTAACCCCTTTATCAAGTGCTAAATTCATTTGAGCAAAGCCTTCGTCTTGGGTGTTTTGATTTCCCCAAGTCATTGTCCCTAAGCATATTTTGCTAACTTTTATATCTGTTTTTGGTAGTGTTGTGTATTTCATCTTTAGTTCCCGTGAAAACAGGAATCTTTTTAATTAAACTTAAATATATGTAAATATAAGAAGGCCTCACAGGTTTTTAAAAGCTGTGAGGTCTAAATGCATGTCAAGGTTTTCGATAGTTGAGATTCTTCGCTATGCTCTGAATGACAAACTATTTGTTTTAAATCTCATTCAACAGCTTAGAAATCTCATCCAGCTTTGGAGTCAAAATCACCTCAATACGACGGTTTTTAGCTTTGCCTTCTGTAGAATCATTACTCGCAATTGGTGCAAATTCGCCACGTCCCGCAGCAGTTAAGTTTTCAGGTTGTATGGCTACATTCTCTCTTAAAATATTGACAATCGCAGTTGCTCGTTTAGTTGATAAATCCCAATTTCCGCTCAATTGATTGTTGCCTTTATAAGGCACATCATCTGTATGACCTTCAATTAAAATGGCAATCTCTGGATTTTCGGCTAGTACTTCTCCTAATTGCTTCACTGCTTGCTTTCCTTGTGAGCCAACTGCCCAACTACCAGATTGAAACAGCAATTTGTTTTCCAT
Source organism: Psychroserpens sp. (assembly GCA_034111845.1). Lineage (GTDB taxonomy): Bacteria > Bacteroidota > Bacteroidia > Flavobacteriales > Flavobacteriaceae > Psychroserpens. The sequence goes on from JAWUWM010000048.1 coordinate 5,915, forward strand.
AGAGACATAAACTTTTCCATTACGTTGCTCAACAGTTAAACCTTTACCTTCAAAATTAGTCAAGGCTTTTGAGATGGCATCTTTTAGTTTGGTCATGGCAGCATCTTTAGACGCAATCATGTTTTCTAGTTCGGCAACACGTTGAGAACCAGATTCTAGTTCCTTTTTTAGATTTTCTAATCTTGCGTTTTCAGCAGCTAAGGCTTGTTCTTTGGCTTCAAGTTGTGCTAATAACTCTCTATTCTTTTCTGAATTAGCTGCAATGGAAGCACTACTGTTTTTTTCTAAAGCGTCATATGACGCTTTTAGATTGTCAAGATTTGATTGAGCAGCATCAAAATCACTTTGTAATTTATTGCGTTGTGCAACTGTAGTATCATAGTCTTTAGTTCGCTTTTCTAAATCATTTTTAGCACTATTTAAAGTTGTTTCTAAATCTTGATTAGCATCTGCTAGTGTCCTGTTTTCTTTTTTGAGATTCGCGTATTTGTCTTCTAAATCTGTATAGATTTTTTTAGAAACGCATGAGGTTGTTAATGCTAGTGTTAGTGCTATTAATGACAATTTTTTGAGCATAGTTTTGGGTTTTGGTATTTTAATTTATTTTAAGGTTTTATTTAGGGATACTGTGTTACTTCAATTTGTGTTTAATCGATCCTTCCGTCTTCAATTCCTTTATTGGAATTGAATTCACCTTTTCTTGAAATAAGGGAAGGGATTCATTTGGAATACTGCTACGTTTTGCTCTTCCCCATGTTTTTTTAAATTTTTATAAAGGCTACTCTATTTCCACTAAAATAGGACAATGATCACTATGAACAGCTTCGCTAAGTATAACGCTTCTTTTTATCTTTTCTTGTAATGGCTTGCTTACCATCGCATAATCTAATCGCCACCCTTTATTATTGGCGCGAGAATTTGCTCGGTAACTCCACCAAGAAAACTCTTGCTTTTCTGGATGCAAATGTCTGAAGGAGTCTGTAAATCCGCTATCAATAAAGTTTCCAAGCCATTCACGTTCTTCTGGTAAAAATCCAGAGACACCTTTCATTTTTGGATTGTGGATATCAATCGCTTCATGACAAATATTGTAATCACCTAGAACTACAAGATTAGGTTGTGTTTTTTGTAATTCATTTAAATAGCCATGTATCAAATCCATATATTCAAACTTATGCTCTAAACGAGCTAAATTAGTTCCAGACGGTAAGTACATACTCATTACAGAAATACCATCAAAATCTGCTCTAATATTGCGACCTTCAAAATCCATAGATTCTATTCCTGTACCGTATTCAACATGTTTAGGTTCTATTTTACTTAAAATAGCAACTCCACTGTAGCCTTTTTTTTGCGCACTAAACCAGTAATTGTATTTATAACCAGCGTTTTCTATTGCTTCAATATCGACTTGCTCTTTC
>JAWUWM010000049.1:0-34270 GCA_034111845.1 Psychroserpens sp.
CCATCTGTGGCGCAACATCAAGATTTAGATGGTGATGGTCTTAATGATATCGTATTAAGTAGTGGTTCTTCGGGAGCTGGAAATGATATTGTTTGGTTTAAAAATAATGGCGGCACCTACGCAAGCGAGCAAGTCATTGACGCTACTTCAAGTCAAGCATTTGTTTACAACGTTGCAGATTATGACTCAGACGGTGATTTAGATATCGCAAGTTGTGCTTACAATCAAGATATGCTTAATTACTTCGAAAATAACCTGATCACACTAAGTACAGACGAGATTAATTTAGACACGTTGAACATCTACCCTAACCCAGCAAATAACGTGTTGAATTTTAAAGGATTCTCTTCGGAAATTTTAAACCTTCAAGTTTTTGACATCTTAGGTAAATCAGTCTTAACTGCTTCGATAGAACAGAACGGAAGTTTAGATATTTCAACATTGAAACGTGGTTTGTATATTATTACATTTGAAAATATAAATTCTACTTATAAATTTATAAAGCAATAATTAAAATAATTCTTATATTAACGAGCAAGTAAAGAAAGATTTACTTGCTCGTTTTGTTTTATTTATTTTCTATAATTATGTGTAAGGTTTTATATTGTTGTGCTCTTTTATTTTTTGTGAATACGTATGTGTTTCCACAAACGACATTTAATAAAACACAATCAATTGCACTGCCTCAGCCTGGTGGACAGGCTCCTTATAATATAGCATCAGGTCTCATTGATGAGGATGCTTTCTACGATATTGTCGTGAGCACTACAATTGGAGGCACCGTATATTGGTTAAAGAATGATGGTACAGGAGATTTTGAATTACAAAATACTACCATTGGCTTGTTAAATAATGCTGGAGGTGTTGCAATTGCAGATATTAATAGTGATGGCTTTAATGATGTGGTGTCAACATCATCAGATGATGGAACCTTAGTTTGGTTCGCAAATGATGGCCTTGGTAATTTTGGAGTAGAACACATTATTTCGTCTAACATAAATGGACCAGGACAAGTCTATATTAGAAATATAGATAATGACATGACCTTAGATGTCGCTGTTGCAGCCTATTTTGGAAACGAAGTAATTTGGTTTTCAAACGATGGACTTGGGAATTTTGGATCAAAACATATTATTGATAATACGATCATTAACCCTGGTGCTTTTGCTATGAGAGATATTGACTTTGATGGCGATATCGATAGTGTTATTGCAAATGCTATTGCTTTTGGAGTTCCAAATGATTGTAGAATCGAAGTCTTTTATAATGATGGAAATGGAAATTTCACAATAGATACGAATAGTGTCTCATTAAATTCTAAAGATTATGTTTTTAGTGTCATGGCAGAAGATGTTGATAATGATTCTAGTTTAGATATACTAGTTACAGATATTACAGGGAATGCTTCTTGGTTTAAAAGAACACAAATTACTCCAGGTACGGCTACATATGCAGAAACAATAGTTAATACGAGTATTGTGAATCCTGCGTGCTTAGATTTAAGAGATTTGGATAATGATAATTTAAAAGATTTTGTTCTTACTAGCGCGTCTTCGGGAACTGGAAATGACATCGTTTGGTTTAAAAGCGATGGTATTGGAGGTTTTGGTTCAGAAAACATAATTGATGCCACTCAAAATCAGGCGTACACCATTACATTTGCTGATTTTGAAAATGATGGTGATTTAGACATGTCTACCGTCGCTTATAACGATGATACTGTAAATATGTTCAAAAATCAACAGATTGTTTTATCTGTTGCTGAAATAGAAAACTCAAACATTACTATTTTCCCAAACCCTTCAGATAATAAGCTCTATTTTAAAGGAATCACAACTAATACAGAGATATCTGTAAGTGACCTTCTAGGTAAAACGTTAAAAATAAAACAACTTCAATTAAATGAAACACTTGATATTTCTGGTTTTGAAAGCGGTACATATATTCTAAAATTTATTGATACTAATAAGACATTCAAGTTTATAAAAAAATAGAAACCTCTTGCTTGCTATTGTTGTTAATTAATATATAAATTTATACTCTAGATTATCGTTATGTCAATACTCATCACCAATATCAAAGAATTACTTCAAGTCAGAGAAACAAACGTTACTTTAGTTAAAGGCGAAGACATGAAAATCTTACCTACGCTAAAAAACGCTTATGTTTTCATTGAACATGATACCATTGTAGAATATGGTAGTATGAACGATTGCATAAATATTGAAGCTGATGAAGTCATTGATGCCACAGGTAAGATTGTCTTACCTACTTGGTGCGACTCACATACACACATTGTCTATGCAGGAGATAGAACGCAGGAGTTTGTAGACCGTATTAATGGTTTGTCTTATGAAGACATTGCGAATCGTGGTGGTGGTATTTTAAATTCTGCAGAAACGTTACAAAACACATCTGAAGATGATTTGTATAATCAAGCTTCTAAACGTCTTACAGAAGTAATCAAATTAGGCACAGGAGCTATTGAAATCAAATCGGGATATGGACTAACGATTGAAGCTGAATTAAAGATGCTTCGTGTAATTAAACGTCTAAAACTTGATTTCCCAATTAGTATAAAACCAACATTATTAGCTGCTCATGCCTTACCAAAAGCGTTTAAAGATGATAAGAGAGGGTTTATTGATTTGGTTGTTAATGAGATGATTCCAGCAGTAGCCAAAGACAACTTAGCAGATTATATCGACGTCTTTTGCGAGAAAGGATATTTTGATCTAGAGGATACTGAACGTGTTTTAAAAGCAGGAATTGAGCATGGCATGACTCCAAAAATACATGTCAATCAATTTAATGCTTTTGGAGGCGTTGCACTTGGTGTGAAACATAATGCACTTTCTGTAGATCATTTAGAGGAACTACATAAGGATGATATTGCTGCTTTACAAAACTCCAATACGATGCCAGTTGCTCTGCCCTCTTGCTCTTATTTTTTGAGTATTCCTTATACGCCTGGCAGGGCTATTATAGATGCTGGCTTACCATTAGCATTGGCTACAGATTATAATCCAGGTTCAACACCGAGCGGGAATATGAATTTTGTAGTATCTACTGCCTGTATTAAAATGAACCTAACCCCAGAAGAAGCTATCAATGCCGCAACAATAAATGGTGCTTATGCGATGGGTATTTCTAATCTATACGGAAGTATTTGCAGAGGTAAAAAAGCGAACTTAATCATTACTAAAAAACTACCAAACTTTTATCACCTGCCTTACGCATTTGGAGATAATGCAATTGAAACTGTGATTATAAATGGTGCAAAATTTTAACTAATCTAAGTCCGTCACACCTTTAAAATTATGGTTAACATTTGAACTAACCAATTTGAATGCTTAGTATCATGATGATGATGATGATGATGATGATGATGATGATGATGATGATGATGATTCTATTCGTGGTTACCTCATGGCAGGAACTCGCATAGCATATAGTTATGCCTCACTATGTAAAGTAAGAGCATTGTGAATTGTTAAGCTTTTTGAATAGATTGTGTATATAAAAAGTCCGGAAGTTCAAATGAACTTCCGGACTTATAACCTAAACTCTATTTTATTTATTTCAGTGTAAATTCTGAAGATGAAATTAATTCTTTACTGTTAAATACATTTATAATATAACGTCCTTTTTCAAATTCGTCATTTGGAGCAACAAACTCGCAAATATTCAAATTTCTATTTTCATAATTAAACTTACTAATTAAGCTATAATTTAAAATAACATCATCAAACTCGATTTGATCATTAGACCCTAGTACATTATTTTTAGGATCTAAAACCTGTACATATAATTCTTTATCTCCAGCGCCCACTAATCTATTTTTAGCAACCGTATAGCACACTCTAATTTTATCGCTTCGACCTGCTCTTTCTGTAGGTATTAATTTACCAGAGCTTCTTTCAATAACTCCAAAACCCTTAAGATCTGTAGTTTGTAATATTGAAGCGTTTTCAACAACTTCTGCTAATTGTGTGTTTTGAACTAGTAAAGAATCCGTGAACACCGTGCGTTCTGCTAGTTGAATGTTTGTGCTATCCAAAGACGTTGCTAATAAAGAGTTTTCAACTTTAAGATTATCATTTTCTGTCATTAATACAGTCATCTCCTCTTGTAAAGCCATGAATTTCTTTTTGTATCTCCACAAGCTACCAACACTATTTTGCGAGATTTTCAAAGAATCCATTAAACCTTGGATGCGTCCTCTTGCTTCTTCCAAACGCTCATTAGACACTTCGTTCTCGTCAATTGCAACATCATATTGTTTTGCCATTGTACTCAAATCTGCCATCACTTGCTGCTTTTCACGAGTTAAAGTTACTTCATTTTCTTTTTTCTCATTGTACAATTTTGATGTATAAAACCCTGTTCCTAAAAACAATACTAATAATATTCCTAGCGCAATTTTTAATCCTGTACTGTTACTATTTGAATTTTCCATAAGTTATTTTTTCTTTAAATTGTTTGAAAAGTTAATCTTTCAATTTTAGTTATTAGTTATTGAAGTTGAATATAAAAAACTGTACTTTTATTACGTCAAAATTAATCATTTTTGTTAATGGATAACTTAAAACTTTTTACAACTTCAGAATTAAATTCTATTCTAAAAAAACGTCCCAAGGAAACCAAACTAGGAGAACATATTTTGTTACTTCCAAACTTCAAGTCTATATACGAGCAATTGTTAAAATTAGACGTCACCTATGTTGTTTTTGGTATTAAAGAAGATGTAGGTGTATTCTCGAACTACGGTAATACAGGGACATCTAATGCCTGGGATACCACGATTAAAATATTGTTAAACATACAAAGTAATGGGCTCACCCATGCTAAAAAAATAGTAATTTTAGGATGTTTAGAATTTCCGAAGTATCAAGAACAACTCAACGAATTAGATCAAAACAAAAAGAAAGACATTCTCAAAGCACGAAAAAAAGTAGAGAAAATTGATGAAACAGTCTCTTATTTAGTATCACAAATTGTTAGTGCTGGCAAAATCCCTATCATTATTGGAGGAGGCCATAATAATGCCTATGGAACTATTAAAGGCACATCATTAGCGCTTAAAAAACCCATAAATACTATAAATTTTGATGCACATCACGATTTTAGAGCTGAAGAAGGTCGTCATAGTGGCAATGGGTTTAGTTATGCTTATGCCGAAGGATTTTTAAAAAATTATTTCATCTTTGGTTTACATGAAAACTATACGTCTGATACTATTTTTAGAACGTTAGAAAAACTAAAAACTGTTAAATATAATACGTTTGAGAGTGTGATGGTAAAACGTGAAAAATCTTTTGATGCTGAAATGGAACGCGCTCTAGAACACATCTCATCAAGACATTTTGGATTAGAAATAGATTGTGATGCCATTCAAGATATACCAAGTAGTGCGATGACTCCTAGCGGATTCTCTGTGAATAAAGCTAGAGCATTTGTGAACCATTTTGGAAAACAAGAAAACGTTTCTTATCTGCATATCTGCGAAGCTGTTCCCACCCCAGAAACCGAAACCCAAGTAGGTAAACTCATTTCCTATCTCATTACAGACTTTATAAGAGCTCATGAAAGTATTTGAAATTATTCCATTTGATAGTGCTTACTCAAAGAACTTCTACGATTTAAATATAGAGTGGTTAAAAACATATTTCTTCGTAGAACCTTTTGATGACGAAGTGTTGAGCAAGCCAGAGATCTATATCATTAATAAAGGTGGATATATCTTTTTTGGAAAATTTGATGACATTATTTTAGGAACTGTTGCCTTGATGCCTACAAAAGACCCTTTAGTTTTTGAACTGACTAAAATGGCTGTATTACCTCATCAACGTGGACAAAAAATAGGTCAACAACTACTCCAATATTGTATAGACTTTGCAAAAGCAAATAGTTTTAAATCACTCATACTCTACTCGGCTACAAAATTAGAGAACGCAATTTATATTTATAAAAAATTTGGTTTTATTGAATTAGAACTAGAAAAAGATAGTCCTTATAAACGCAGTGATATTAAGATGGAGTTGACACTTTAGTGCTCTTTCATATTGAACGTAGTGAGACATCTCATTATGATTAATTAATAGATCCCGCCTATCGTCGGGATGATAAATTCATATAGAATTTGCTAGTGTCTCATCTAATTCATTACAATATGAATTTCCATTATTACACAAACAAGCTAAAGTTTCTATTAATAATTGATTGACAAGATCATCTTTAGGATAAATGGCCTGAGCCAATTTAAATTCGGAATATGCACCTTTTAGATTATTTGATACTAATCTACCCTTCCCCGAATTTATTAAAAAATTAAAGGTACTTTTATTAGACCGTACTGCTTGCTCTTGAAATTGAACAGATCTAGTATTATGATAATCTGTAAATTTTGGAACGGTATAACTCAAAAAAGCAGTTATTAATATTACCGAAAGTAAGCCTAAACCTATATAAATTTCACTTTCATTTTTTGAAGGTTGAAGTTCTAATACGCTTTCATATATTGAAAGCGTGCTCTTAGTTGGTAGTTTTTTTCTTTTTGAAAACGCTTTTCTTGGGCGCGGCTTATTAGTCCCAGAAATCTTATTAAACCCTGTATATGCTCCCATAATTGACTTTACTTATAAGTCTGAAAATCATGGGTTTTGTTACGGAAATGTGATAGAATTCTTAATGGATCCCGCATCGAGTTCGGAATGACAATATATTTTAATTCTGATCTAAATCCAAACTCTTCAAAGAATCCAATTTACGCTGTAAAGCTTCAATTTCTAAAGTATTCTTAGTCATTTTAGGAATAACCGTTAGAGAATCTACGATGTGTTGCAAATCTTCATCTGTAATTTCTTTTTGGTAGTAGTAACCAATACCTTCACTTGCTCTCCATGCTTCACCTAATTGATTATAGACTTCCTCGTCCCATGTGCTAGGGTGTTTTACATCTATCCAAATGACATCTCGATATTCACTATCTACCAAAACTAAATCTGGTGTCGCTGAGCCATCAAATTGTTTAGCATCAGTATCACTAATGGCAGACACAGTTCCTAAAAAGAACATTCGTTTTCTTCCTGCAATATCTTTTATGTAAGGTCTAAACTCAACTGGTGTATTTGCGGTCCAATCTATTTCTTTTTTAGATTCTTTTACTTTTTGAGGCATTGCAGAAACACCTGCATATCCTTGCTTTTTAGATGCGTGATCGTAATAATATATTTTATCAAGTCCATCTGCTGGAACAAAAACGCTATAACTTAGACTCGTGCGCTCATCGCCTATTGGCTCTAAACCGAACCAGTGATACAAACCTGTATAGGCATCACTTTCTGAACCTGCAAAATCAAAATCGGTCACATAAGGTTGTTGATTTTGATCTTTAGACATTTTTGGAATTTTCACAGCTGTCAACATGTTCCAAGGTAATGGATCACTAAATCCGCCAAGAAACTTTAACGATTCTGCTTGAAGCTTAGAGACTTTCTCTGCTAATGTATTTTGTTTTGTTAGGTAAGGAAAATTAGTCATCTCTTCTGGTGAAATATAAGTTCCTTTACCAATAGTGATACGTTCCATATAATCATTCATATCATGTTCCCCATTTTCGACAACCATAACACCTCCAAAGCTTGGATAAGGGAAGAAAAAACCTTTCCATTTAATTAAACTGACCACTTGGACCCATTCTCCCGTATCATTTTTCATATAAAACGTGTCACTTGGCTCATAATTAATAAGCATCCATGGATTAAATCGTTGCACAACTGCATTGTACGTATTACGACTAAATTTTAAAGTCTCACCAATTGAAAAAGTTACTGGGATTCTATTTTCATTAGAAAATCGAGGAAATGGTGTTGTACTCGATACTGCAAACACTTCTTCAGTGTTATCACTTATTTGTTGAAATGTATAATTCTCTGAAGGTTGGATTGCCATCGTCCATTTATTCTCATCTTCAATACGAACTAAGTGAGGTAGAGATACATCTTTAGTTTCACCAACGCTTTCATTTGCCATTGTAAAGATATTTTGTAGTGGTTGGATACGTTCGTTACGAGTGAGCGGTAATTCGTTGATTTCGACTTTATTCAAATCATTAAACACATTGTATGTTTTCATATAATCATACATCTTAAAATGCCAACCTGCAACGTAAATTAAACCAAAGAACAACATAAGTAATCCCAGAACACCCAACCGTTTTCCTGTGCTTGCAGATTTACGGAATTTACGAAGTCCGAAAAACAACACCATCAGACTCAATAGGATAATGAAGATATATTTCCGAAGAAATAATAATCCAGGTTGATAATCATCTCTAAATGCAAATAATGCGATGAGTAGAATTAAACCTAATAAGATGGTTATGAATTTTTGCTTTGAGCCTTTGTTCCAGTATGATTTGATCATAGTATCTTGTTGTCATTGCGAATTACACTTTTTAGAGTGATCTGGCAATCTGTTGTATTTGTTTTAATTTTCAATAATGGGATCCTAAAACAACACTTCACTAAGCTTCGCTTATGTACTTTCAATAAAAACATATTTTTATTTGAGTAATGCTCAATGTGACAGTTCAGGATGACAGTAGTCTTACATTAGACCCTTATCTTTCAAACGGTCACGTGCAGACTTCTTATCAACTTTTGGTTTTGGTTCTGCCTCGATTTCTTGTTTAGCTTCTTCAAGGATCCTAGTATCTTTAGTTTTTAAATCTTCAATAAAATCTTTACCTTTTTCTACAGCATTGTCAAACTTATCTTCTAAAGATTCACTTTGCTTTTCTATAACTTGTCCTGATTTTAGAACAAAATTAGCCAAATAGGTACCTAATAAAGTTCCTGCTGCAAAAGAAGCAAATGCAGAAACACCTAGGTAGCTTCCAAATATAGAAATTGGCGTTAAAAATTCAACAATCAAGGCAGCGATTAAGACGACAGTTACCACAAAGATAAGTCGTGGTAAAAAAGACTGCTGGTAGATAAACCCTTTTTTACTTTCGGATGTCATTTGTAACTCTTTACTATTGACAATTTTATTGACAAAACGGTAAACCCCATTGCCATTGGATTCTCTCCAATATAGGAAAATTCCAAATAGAATGGATACGATAAAAATTATGATGTCTAATCCCATAGTATAAAAGTTAGAAGTTGTAAGTACGAAGTTTGAAGTGTCGCATTCAACTTAAGTTAATGTTATTTTATTTATCATTCTGCGCTGCGACGCAGAATCTATTTTATCCGCATCAAGTGCGGACTAACAACTATCTATTAAAGTTAGTCTAAAAAAATCAAATATTGTTACTAATGGTCTCAATCACCCAGTCTTTTAAAGAATCATCCCAAGTCGTATATTGTTTATAAAACTCTTCCTTATCATACCAGTACAAGAATAAGACATCTTTTGGAGCGATATTAACCAATAATTTCCAAATTAAATCTTGGTGCTTTGGATGCAAGCTAGAATGTGGCTCGTGCATTGCTTCAAATAGATCACTATCTACAATATCTGCAATTTTATATTGATTACTAGTCTCCAATTTTTCTAAATAACGCTCAACACTCATCACTTTTTTACGAGTGTCCAGATCTACTTTATTCAAATAACTTTTAAATAATAAAGGATCATTAAGAATATCTCGTATAGGGTGCCTCGTCTCTTTTAAATTTAAAGCAAACTCAAATTTTTTAATGCGCTCATAGCGCTTTGTCTTAACTATATCCTCTAAATCATAAGCAATTATGATATGATCTCGAAGTTTCTCCATAAGCTCTGGTTGAGAAATATGAAAAATCATAACCTCTTGAAGCGTATCTTTAATAGCTTCTTTATACCATTTCATATCTTCAAATACGACTATTGGTGTAATAAAATCTCGAAGTACATAAACACCTCCAAATGATTTAGTATAGAATGAATCTGTTACATAATTAACCGGTCTTAATTCTAAATCACGTTCTCTTAGATCGCCATATCGCTTTGCAGATTCTAATAACTGATTATGCAAATCTTCATCAATAAAATTATTACCCGATTTAAACTTTTCTATAAGTTCTAATTGCTCTTCTCTTACGTTATCAAGATTATCAATAAGATGAAACTTAATCGTAATAATTTGATATCTCAAAACGTCTAATGGCTCATAAAAAGCATCAATGCTTTGATCAAAATCAATACAAATAGCAGAATCTCTTGTGATATCATTAATACGCTCTCCATGAACTTTAAACACAGATTGCATCATTTCTCTATCAAACGTATGATAAGGGATATACACAGGTTTTTTATTTTGTAAAGGAGAAATTATGATACCATGCGGATTAGATTCGCCATTACACAAGTAATTCCCATTGGCTTTTTCTTCTGCGACTTCTGGACTCCATCCAATCCCATCAATATGAAAATGAGTAAGCTTAGTCTCAGTAAAACCTAGCTTTTTGAGACATTTATTATAGCGTTCAACTAGCTTCCCGCTAACGGGAATCAATTCACTTCTATATAAATTTGCTACTTTTAGTTTTTGCATCTTATTACTGCGAAAGCGTTAATTTTTTTGTTGTTTTCTTAGTTTTAATAGATTCCACATCGCATGCCGAATGGCAGCTAATCTCTATTCCCAAATTGTTCTCTAGCTTCTGTTTCTATATTTAGTTGATTGATTCTTGAATCTACTTTTCGTTTAAAATCGGTATCTGCAATCGTGGCAACATTATCTAAATAGCGAACGACTTCTTGTCGACGAATTTCAGAAAAATCTAAGCCTTTCATATTGCCACGCATTAACTCTTGAAGCATATTAAACTTCGTGTCATAATCTTTCTTGAAATAGATTTCAGGGTTTTCAAACCAATCTTGTTCTAAATCAAAATCTGTTAATCGTAACGACACAGCACTTTGTATATTCCTCACATCACGAGACGAGAAGAATGGAAATATCCTCTGAATTTCCTTATATAAATTAGCATAAAACAAATGATCTGTTGATTTAAACTGTTTTTCTATTTTATCGTAAGCCTCTAAAACACGCTCTTCTGTTGGCTTATCAGACACATTAAAGATTTCTCCCATATTCTTTGCTAAGCCTTGGTCTTGCAAATAATTATAGTTTTCTGGACCTTGCATATTTACGAAATCTGGCAGTGTAGAATCTAACTTCTGCCACCATAAATGATCTTGATCTAAAAAATCATGTTCTGTTCGTGCACCATCAATTTTGAAACGTCCTTGTACACGAGAAATAACTGCTTTATCTAACATCTCTGGAAGATTTGTAAATAGACCAATAGCACTATTACCATAATTAACAGCGTAAGCACCCTCAGTATATCTCAAAAACACACCAATAACTTCTTTTACACCTGCGGAAACTCCCTGTGCTGTACGTTCTTGCAAATTGTTTTCAGCATCATCTATTGGAGCAAAAATCAATTTAGAAGGATCTTGCATTGGTTTCATCCAATCCACCATTTTTTCTGCAGAACCACCTTGAAAGGTTGAAATCAATGTGTCAGGCATTGGGTGAAACAAAAATGGAATATCTAAATTATCTGAATGTTCTTTTAATCGTGTCGCAATAGCAGCAATCAACATACTTTTTCCAGTTCCCGGAATTCCGTAGCCCATAAAGACTGGCATAAAACCACCAAGTTCTTGAAACGGATTCTTTTTCGCTTCAAAATCGTAGCTCAACATTCGCTCAGTCAAACGACGCGCAAAATGCTTTGCATCTCTGTTACCTACGATTTGCTCAAACTGTATTTTATTAAATTCTACACTTTTTGCGGTACCTTGAAATACATTATCCCAACCCGCAACTGCAAATTCTGAATGTTCTAATTTATAGGTCCTATCAACAATAGTCTCTGTATACTCTAAACTACTTTTACGCATTTGGATTTCGTCAATCAATGCTTCAAAGTAGACCACTGTAAAATCGATAACATCTTGGTCTGTTTTTATGATTTCAGGATGCCCTAAATATTTATCATAGTAAAATAATGCGCATGAAATTCCTTTTAAAGGAGTCATTAAAGACACCTCAGGGATTCCCGCAAATTTATTTTTCATGACGCTTAAATCGTCAGATGCGACGGTCTTTAAATCATGTAATATTTTATAGGACATCGCAAACAACATAAACGCTGTACTTGTTTGCATCTTACTTTCATACTCACGTTTTCCAGAATTATCTAAAGCAGATTTGTTTTCAGATAAACTAGATAACCCAGAAGAATCATAGAAACTATCCTTAATCCAAATCCCTAAAGTAATTCCTTCTTGAACCGCAAACAGGGTTTGGTTTAAATACAACGGAATCGCTATAGACTCTGGCAACAAACGTTTCTTTAACTCCAAAATTGTCTTTGACACTGAAGTTATATCGGCTCCACCTCCATTTCCTTTAGCTCGAGATAAATACAATAATATAGACTCATCTTTAGCGTCTTTATCTTTGTTTTTTGCGCGCTGCCCTTGTTCCCATTGAATACTTTTTATATAGGATGTCGCTTCATCACGAAGCATATCTAGTTCATTTTGTTTTATAGGAAATGTTGAGTTGTGCTCCATGTTTTAGTCTTCAGTTGGCAGTCTTCAGTTTACAGTATTTACTGTTGTGTCTTACTCTGCCGATTATTTTATATTATTATCTTTTCGTTAACTTGACTCTTTTCAATAGTATAATCCAAATTTATTAGGGTTATTAATCATGTAATTTATAAGTTTCCCTATTTCTTGGCTTTTATTCATTAAATCGGTCTTCTTTTCTTCAGAAATATAGTCACAAGCTACAGCAAATTCAATCCAAAGTTGTGTTTCAGAGTTTTCACTATCAGCATCAGAAAGATTACTTTTAAAATGCTTTTCATATTGTCGTTTTCTATAACCTTCTGTAATATTAGAACATACTGATCTGCTTGATCTCACAATTTGAGAAGTTAAACCAAACATCTCAGACTATGGAAAACTTTTAGATAGATGAAATATTTCCATCGCTAAATCAAACCCCTTTTGATATGCTAGTAATGTTTTAAAACCCATCATTCAGTTTGCAGTTTTCAGTAAACACTCTTCAGTTCTTGACAGTTACGTATTACGCTAATTTTACTCCTTTAGTCAAATCAGTTAAATATTTTGATAAAACACCAGATTGTTGTGTCATATTTTTCTTCGAGTACTCACTTTTTTGATGGAATCTGCATATTTTACTCCAAATAACGTGAATCATTGCAACAGAATGTCATTTTGGAGCATTGTTATACTTCTCTTCTAATTTCAGTCCTAATTCATTTAAAGTTATATAATAATAGTTTTATATTTTCTACTCTTGTTAAATATGATCAATCTTTACTACGTACTGAAGACTGCAGATTGCAGACTGGCAACTTCAATAGGTGCTTTCGCCAACTTATTCATAATCTCAGGTGTTTTATTATATAGTAATTGTATAATTCTATGTGGCGCAAATACGTAACGTTGCCTAAAAACAGTATCCCATTTTTGAAACGTTTGTTTATTAAAGAAACTACCTTCCTTAAATTCGCTTTGTGATTTTACTTCATCTATTTTAAATGAAATAGCGTACGACTCTAAAGGGATTGTTTTTTCTGCGATGCCCTCTAAAATAGCATGTGTTACTTTATTTTCATCTTTTGCAAACACATTATGAATAGGCCCTAAATCGACACGTTTTATGAGCTTCGGAAATAATTTAGGATTACGTTTATCAATCCCATAAGCCATAGTATCCATAGCCATTTCTCGATCTGCAACTGTTTTTAACGCGTAATAGATCTCATCTTTATCATTTAGAGGATTCCCGTCATAATTAAAATACATATAACAAATAAACGGTCTGTTATGGGACACATCATAAAAACTCCAACTTACCATAAACTCTCCTGGAGATCCTTGAGGTGCATCAATAATTTTACCTTGTACAAAACGATTAAATATATATTCCTTTTTTGCAGATGTATAATACACTATAGAAGACGCTTGAAATAGTTTGCGCTTGGCAATAGGTTCTTTCTTACGTAATAAGGTATCTAAAAATTCATCTTTTAAGACTTCAACATTAGTAAGCTTACCTAAATAGTCATCGCGTAATTCTAGATCATTAAACAAATAACGAAACTCCAAATAATTAGGAAAACCAGAATCTGTTAAGTCGACCTTCATATTGTCCTCATCGTCATACATGTATTTTACACGCATGGCTTCTATAGAGTACAAGAGTAAATCTGAATATTGCTTAAATAATAAAATCTCTTTCTCTTCTAAGATTTGCTTTTGTTGCACAGCTACTATGAGTTCCTTAAGCGCGAAGTCTACCATTTTGTGGTAGAATACATATTGCTCTTTGGAGTCTAAAACTGCAGAATCTAATGGTGTTACAATCATACTTTTTTAGCTCTTAGCTTTTAGTTATTGGCAATTAGCCATAAGCAAACTATTTGTTTTATAAATTATATTTCTCTTTACAAACGTGTTTGTTTGTTGTGACTACCGTCGACCCGTTAGCTATGGTTTTAGTTTCTTGAATCTCAGAACATTCTTTATGGTCATTAGAATTTTTGATAAATAAGATTGCCAAAACCGATACAAATATTACTACAAAAGAAAAAACAATTGTTTTTTTCATAACTGCTTACTTTTAAATTTATTGTCTTGCTTTCTATCCAACTTTATTTTCACAACAAAAACTATAAGCACTAATACTGATGTTATACCAGCTTGAGTTAAAGACGTTTTAAAATCAGAGTTATAAAGAAAAAAGTAATTGAGAATTGCTAAAACTGGAAAAACAACTATCCCGAAAAGAATTAAAGCCTTATTACTGGTGTTCTTATTCATACAATACCTTCTAGATTACGGATTAAATCGCGTTAAGGATGGAGCAATTGTTGGAGCTCCTCGAAGAGAGCGACTTGTGAAAGCCTGCCCAGACGATGCTCTTTAGCATGTCTGGGAACGCCATCATTATTAATTTAAGACAATAAGTCGTCGTCGTCATTAGCTTCTGGTTTTGGTTCACCTTCTGGCTCTCCTTGGCCATCACCTCCTGAAGGTGCATTAGCATCTGCAGCATAGTAATCTTCAAAAATCTCTTTCATGTCGATACCGTAACGCTCAGCAAAATTCTTTTGAATAGACTTATCTTTCTCACGAATTTCTTGTAAAGCCTCTGCGTAACTACCGTAGACACCTTGCATTACTTTTTCATGAACTGGAATATTATCCATCATTTCTTGACGTGCTTTAGCACTTGCAGTATGCATTGATGCTAGTGTTTCTCCAATATGCTCATCTGTTTTAACACCTAAATGCTCCAAAATTGCTGCAAATTCTTGATCTGTACGTGCTTTTAATGCAACTATATAACCATCATAATATTTAAGACGCTCATCTGTATCACTCTTTAATTTGGCACGATGCGTTTGTAGATTACTACGTAACGAGGTCAATACTTTAATGGTCAAATTATGTTTATGTACAAAACTATCTTTTGAGGCCGCTAGTGTTGTATAGGCATTTTTAAGTCCTTCTAATTCTTCAACTTTCTGCTCTAAAGTTGTCACCTTACTTAAGGCTTCAGAATATGCTGTGGTTTGTTTATCTGCAACCTCTTCTAATCCTTGACGTGCTTGTTTAAGCAAAGCGTACTGTGATTCTAGTTTATCTTCTACTTCTTTTTTCTTTTGAAGTGCTTTTGTATGGTTATTACTCGCTTCTACGATTGCAGTTTTAAGACTCTCTTCAACTTCTTTGATTTCAACCTCTCTATCTTTTAATCGTTTAACTGCTGCCTGACTCTTAAACGATAACTCATTTAATAGTGTTTGCACATCTGCTGTTTCAATACGTTGTTGAAACATTGCTTTTGCCTCATTATCTGCTGCATCACGAACTTTTTGAGCATCTTTTAACTCTTGGTCTGCTTCTTTAATTTTCCCTTTTCTTCCAAAGAGGTTATTCCAAAATGTATCTGGCTTTGCGTTCGCATCTTCCAATTCTACTTTTGCGCGTTCTAGACGTTTGATAGCATCATCGATAATTTTTTGCTCGCCTGCATTTAATGCAGAAAAACCTTCAAACATAATTCCTACCTCATCTTGATAATCGGTCAAATCTTTAATCGCGTCTAATAATGTAGAACGATCTTTCTCTGCCATATCTACAACATTGTCTAATGTGGCATTCAAGATTTTTTGACGACTTTCTGGATCATCTTCTTGAGCAAGCTTCGACTTCATTTGGTCAATAGCCTTTCCCCAATTAACATCTACTTTCTCAGTTTTTTCGTTGGAACTTGTTTCTAATAAATCAAAATCATCAGCCATATTAATGTTGTGTATTAAGTTGAATTTTATTTAGGTTAAGCAATTTCGTTAAAAAATATGATTTTAAAAACTTAATGCGCCTAAAAGATAGGTAGCAAAACATAATGTTTTGTTACAAAATATTTTCAGTATTCAATTGTCATTACCTTTAAAATCAGAAAATTCATAGATTATGAAATATTCTTATTTACTATCTTTATTGTTATGTTTAATAATTTTATCGTGTAAAACAGAACCAAAAGAAAAGGCTAATGATGCGATGGAAACTAATGCTAATGATTTGGTTGCAAAATTATCTTCCGAAGAAAAAAAGTTAAGTATCAACCCAATATCACATGCAACCCTAGTTTTATCTTATGATAATGACGACATCTATGTTGACCCAACTGGAGGTGCTGACGCTTTTTCTGAATTTTCTTCTGCAGAAATCGTACTTATCACAGACATTCATGGTGATCATTTAGATCTCGAAACCTTAAAAGCTTTAGATTTATCTAATACTACCGTAATTGCACCTAAAGCTGTAGTTGATAAATTCTCGAAGGATTTAGTCTTAGGGAAAAGTGTTACGCTTAATAATGGAGAATCTGTAACAGTAAACGGACATAAATTTGAAGCTATCCCTATGTATAATTTACGTGAAGAAGCTTTAAAATATCATTCTAAAGGTCGAGGAAATGGATATATCTTAACTGTTGCTGATGAACGTATTTATATTTCTGGAGATACAGAGGACATACCGGAGATGAGAGCTCTTGAGAATATTGATATAGCTTTTATTTGTATGAACCTACCTTACACAATGACCATAGAAAATGCGGTTAGCGCTGTTTTAGAATTTAAACCAAAGCAGGTTTATCCATATCACTACAGAGGAACAGATGGATTTAGTGATATAGAAAAATTTAAAACAATAATAAATCAGGGAGATGAGAGTATTGAGGTTGTTCAACTAGAATGGTATAAAAACTAGGATTATCAACTATTTGAGATAGGAATGTTTATAAATTTCATCGATTAAGTGTGTTTTTTTTCTGATAAAGCGTTCTGATTATAATTAATTTTGTACATTTGAGTTCCGAATCGTTTTAAATCTGGCACAATGCTAAATACATATAGTTCAAATATATCTTTTGTAAGTACGATACAACTTACCATAGTTCTTATCGTTACAGCCTCCATATTCTTGATTTTTATAACAGTTGCCATTATTAAAATGTATAAACTGAAAGCAGAAAACAAGAAATTGTTAGACAGTAGCTTTTATAAATCGGATGTAGAAAAAAGTTATACGGATTTTACTGAAAGTCATTTATACGATAATAACAATTCGTAATAATTGAAATCATCTATGCTTCCCTCTCTGTAATATTTACTTTGTTCACGGGTTTGAAGGCTAAAAAACACCTCTACATTCATCAACATGAAACATCAATTACAAAAGGAGTTGAGCTATTTGAAAAGAACTTAGAAACCTTAAAAAAAGGCAGACTTATCCAATAATTACAAAATAGGGTCGAACATATTTATTAAATAAAACACAAATAAAAAAGCCAACGGTACATTTTAAAATGTACCGTTGGCTTTTTTGTGACTTAAAGATTACTAATTTATCTCACCAACTTTTTATACTTAATTCGTTTAGGCATTAAATCGCCTCCCAAACGTTTCTTCTTATTCTCCTCATAATCTGAGAAACTACCTTCAAAGAAATACACCTGACTATCCCCTTCAAAAGCTAAGATATGAGTACAAATACGATCTAAAAACCATCTATCGTGAGAAATAACAACAGCACATCCTGCAAAATTTTCAAGTCCTTCTTCTAAAGCTCTTAATGTGTTAACATCAAGATCATTGGTTGGCTCATCTAAAAGCAAAACATTGCCTTCTTCTCTAAGTGTCATTGCTAAGTGTAAACGATTACGCTCACCTCCAGACAATAATTTTACAGCTTTATTTTGTTCACTACCAGAGAAGTTAAATCGACTTAAATACGCTCTAGAATTCACTTGCTTTCCTCCCATCATAACCATTTCTTGCTCATCACTAAAGTTTTGCCAGATTGATTTCTCAGGATCTATATTGGAATGTTTTTGATCTACGTAAGCTAGTTGCGCAGTTTCACCCACCTTAAACTCTCCTTTATCTGGAGTTTCTTCTCCCATAATCATACGGAAAATAGTCGTTTTACCCGCACCATTTGGTCCAATGACGCCAACAATCCCAGCTTGTGGTAAATTGAAATTTAAATCTTCGTATAATAATTTATCATCATAACCTTTACTTACACCAACAGCCTCAATAACATTGGTACCTAAACGAGGACCATTAGGGATGTAAATTTCTAATTTTTCGTCAAGCTGTTTTTGATCTTGACTCATCATTTTGTCATAGTTGTTCAAACGTGCTTTTTGCTTTGTCTGACGACCTTTAGCTCCTTGACGAACCCATTCTAACTCTCGTTCTAAGGTTTTTTGACGTTTAGAAGCTGTTTTACTTTCTTGAGCCATACGTTTAGACTTTTGATCTAACCAAGATGAGTAATTCCCCTTCCAAGGAATACCTTCCCCTCTATCGAGTTCTAGAATCCATCCAGCTACATTATCTAAAAAGTATCTATCGTGAGTTACTGCTATTACAGTTCCTTTGTATTGTGCTAAGTGATGCTCTAACCAATGTACCGATTCTGCATCCAAGTGATTGGTAGGCTCATCTAATAATAATACATCTGGTTCTTGAAGTAATAATCTACATAAGGCAACACGACGACGCTCACCACCGGAAAGCACACCAATTTTCTTATCACCATCTGGAGTACGCAAGGCATCCATTGCAATTTCTAATTTGGTATCTAACTCCCAAGCATTTGCAGCATCAATTTCATCTTGAAGTACCGCTTGTCTATCCATTAACTTTTGCATTTTATCTGCATCAGAATAGACTTCTTCAAGTCCAAACATGTCGTTAATTTTATTGTATTCGTCAAGAATAGCAACCGTTTCTGCAGCACCTTCACGAACTATCTCCATGACCGTTTTATCTTCGTCTAGCTTTGGTTCTTGCTCTAAGAATCCAACAGAGTAGTCTTGTAAAAAGGTGACATCTCCTTGAAAATTCTTATCTACTCCTGCTATAATTTTAAGTAAGGTAGACTTACCAGAACCATTTAAACCAAGGATTCCAATTTTTGCTCCATAAAAGAAGCTTAAATATATGTTCTTTAAAACAGGTGTTTGTGCACTTTGAAATGTCTTGGTTAAACCAGACATTGAGAAGATTACTTTTTTATCGTCAGCCATGTGTTGTTTGTTGTTAAATTATTATTTGTTGAGTTGCTTACCCGTTCGTTAGAACAAAGATTCAATTATGTCTATTGAACAGTTTTTTTTATTCGCGTAAAACTGTTTTACTAAGACTGAATACTGCAAGCTAAAATTATTGTTGGCCTAGCGTATCCTTTTTGGTAGCCGATCCTGTCGGAGTTACACCCTCCCTTTCAACGCGTTAAATACCCATGCAATACAGAAAAAACCACCACCAACAGCAGCAAAACCCCAACCAGCGACATCATCATATCTAAATGCGCCTAAAGCGATTAAACTTAATCCTACTACTATCATTATTGTAGTAGCCCATGCTAACACAGTATTTTTATTCATTGCCATATTTCATATTTTTTAAGGGAACTACAAATATCGCATTTTTTAAACAAAAAAAGCATTCCATTACAGAATGCTTTTTAGCTATTAACCAATAATAGTTTGACTAATTCATTGGAACTTCAACGATAATTAATTCAGAATTACTAATTGATTTAATTTCAATATGTTCAGTTTCAGAAACACCAATGGCATCTCTCTTTTCAAGGGTATGATTTGCGACCTCAACTTCACCCTCTAGAACAAACACATAGAATCCATTATTAATCGACTTCGCATTGAGACTTAAAGATTTATAGCTATCTAAACGTGTGCGATAGACATATGCTTGTTGGCTTATAGGTAAAGCGTCTCCAATCAATTTATCCTTTGGCGCCACAACGGTTTGTAATCGATTATTTTTTTCTTCGGAAGAAAATGGACGTTGCTCATAATTAGGTGTTACGTTCATCTCGCCTGGGACAATCCACAGTTGTAGAAAATTCACCTCATCTGTTTTACTACCATTAAATTCAGAATGTGTTAATCCTGTCCCTGCGCTCATTACTTGTACTTCGCCAACTTCAATAGCACGCGTATTGCCCATATTATCTTTATGCGATAGAGCACCACTTAAAGGGATCGAAATTATTTCCATGTTTTGATGAGGGTGCGTACCAAACCCCATTTTAGGCTGAACGAGATCATCATTTAAAACACGTAGTGCTCCAAAACTCATGCGCTCTGGATTGTGATAACTCGCAAAGCTAAATGAATGATGTGATTTCAACCATCCATGATTAGCGAAGCCTCTGGTATCTGCTTTGTGAAGTATTGTTTTCATGCTTACTGCCCACGAAAGTGAGTCTCTTTTTTTAATTATTATTACACCCAAAGATTTCTAAAACCTGTGAGGTCTTTATTTTGATTAATTTGCAGGTAAAAATCCCATTTTACCCATTTGATAATCTCGCATCGCCTCTAAAAGTTCGGTTTGTGAATTCATCACATAAGGTCCATACGTGGCAACAGTTTCTTTAATAGGTTCTCCAGAAAGGAACAATAATTTACTATCGGTTTCTGCTTCTAATGAAAATCTGTCGCCATCTTGGTTAAACTCTAACAGTTGATTTTTGTCGAGTTCTAAAGTTTCCGAAGCATTAATTAAAACCTTACCGCTCAAAAGGTAAAGCATACCTTGTTGTCTAGTATCAAAATTAATGGTTTGTTTACCTTCTGCTTTTGCATCTATCATAAATGCATTGACTGGTGTTTGAGTTGCTATTTTTCCATAGAAACCATTAAGCGTACCAGCGATAACTCTAGTATCTACTTTTTTATCTTCGGAAATGATCACATTAAACTCCTCATAGGCTGCATGCTGATAATTAGCCTCAATCATTTTCTTTTCTGCTGGCAAATTTAACCAGAGCTGAATCCCTTCAAGGGTCCCTCCTTTTTTGACGAACTCTTTAGTTGGACCTTCTGCGTGGATGATACCTCGACCTGCTGTTGTCCATTGTACATCACCTGCTTTCACAACACTTTCATGACCTAAAGAGTCACGATGTAATTGCTCGCCTTGAACAAGAAAAGTAACAGGATCAAATCCTCTATGTGGATGCGGACCTAAATCAAACGGATTACTATCTTCACTGATCTCATAAGGTCCATAATGATGTAACAATATAAATGGGTCTATCGATTCTATATGTTGTGTTGGAAATGGCTGACGCAATCTAATGGGTCCCATATCGACGAAATGACTTCGTCCTGCTCTTTTTATTGTATTTAGTTTCATTATTTAATTCAGTTTGCAATAGTTTCCATGAAAACTATTTAATTAAAAAAACACACTAACGCTTGTCTCCATTAAGATTCCTGTCAATGCAGAAATCTAGTTACCGCATTTTATCAAGGAGATTGCTCAATTGCTCTGCTTCTTTTTCATTTAAATTTTTCAACAACTCGGTATTTAAATCCTTTGGTATGGATTGTAATAACACCACACCTGCCTTAGTAATTGCTATTTTAACAACACGTCTGTCGTGCTCTGAAGGTAGACGTTCAATATAGTTTTTAGCACAAAGCTTATCCATTAATCGCGTAGCATTTGGTGAGCGTTCTAACATTCTATCCTTTATAGTTTGAACATTTAGTGGGGCACCTGCTCCTTTTAATATTCTAAGAATATTATATTGTTGCTGCGAAATCCCGAAGTCTTTAAAAAAATCGTTTTGACAACTCGTGATCCAATTTGACGTGTAAATAATATTGAGCATTGCTTTCACTCTATTATTTGGAAACGTTGAATTTATATCTTTAGAAATATCTCCCATTTTTTTAGTCTTCCGTTCTCAGTATTATTATCCTCCTAAAATTTTGATGCTATTACACAACTATTCTTCTATGACTATAAACTGTCTTGAAATTGCTTAACCTCTTCTATTAATTGTGATTTCAATTCTTCATTGCTTATGACACCGTCTTGAAAATTCTCTCCAAATGATGGAAATATGAATTGTCCAACAATATTACCACCCATATACTGGAAACGACCTTGTGCTATTTCTAAACCGGTTGCTCCACCTCTAGCCCCATGAGATGTTGCCATCAATAACATTGGTTTTTCGCTCCAAAGTTTACCATCTATGCGTGACATCCAATCAAATAAGTTTTTAAATACAGTAGCATAAGTACCATTATGCTCGGCAAGTGACAAAACTATACCATCAGAAGACTTGATGTGTTGTAAAAATTTATGAGCATCATCTGGGACGCCATGTACAATTTCGTGATCCATCCCGTAAAGTGGTAATTCAAAATCATTTAAATCTAAAACAGTTACGTCTACATTCTCAACTAAAGTTGACGTGTAAACTGCTAATTGTTTATTTATTGAATCTTTACTGTTACTTCCTGCAAATGCTATAATATTCTTCATGGTTTTTGTTTTTGTTAGTGCAAATATACAATAAAATAATTATAGTTTCCTAGGAAACTATTTCCATGTAATTAATTTTAACAAAAAATTCACTTTTTAATCCGTGTCTCGTTTTGTAAATTCGTGGGAAATATAAACACTACTATGGATTTAAACTTCAATAAAAACGAAGATCATAATAAACTATTGCTTTCTGACCTCAAAAAGCGTTTGGTCAAAGTAAAGTTAGGCGGTGGAAAAAACCGCATTGATAAGCATCATGCTAAAGGAAAAATGACTGCTAGAGAACGTGTTGATTATCTTTTAGATTCAAAAAAGCCTTCCATAGAAATTGCTGCTTTTGCAGGTGATGGTATGTATGAAGAACATGGTGGTTGTCCTTCTGGTGGTGTCGTAGTGAAAATAGGTTATGTTAAAGGTAAGCAATGCATCGTTGTTGCAAATGATGCCACAGTGAAGGCTGGAGCATGGTTTCCAATTACTGGAAAGAAGAATTTGCGCGCCCAAGAAATAGCTATTGAAAACCGGTTACCAATTATCTATTTAGTGGATTCTGCAGGTGTGTATTTACCAATGCAGGATGAAATTTTCCCTGACAAAGAACATTTTGGTCGCATTTTTAGAAATAATGCAATTATGAGCAGTATGGGAATCACCCAAATCGCAGCAGTTATGGGAAGTTGCGTTGCTGGTGGTGCTTACTTGCCAATTATGAGTGATGAAGCTATTATTGTAGATAAAACAGGAAGTATTTTTCTTGCTGGTAGTTATCTAGTGAAAGCTGCGATTGGAGAAAGTATTGACAATGAAACTTTAGGAGGTGCAACAACACATTGCGAAATTTCTGGTGTAACCGATTATAAAGCAAAAGACGATAAAGATGCGTTAGAAACTATTCAACGTTTAATAGATAAAATTGGTGATTATGATAAGGCTGGTTTTAATAAAGTAGCTGCAAAAAAACCGAAAGAAAATCCTGATGATATCTTCGGAATTTTACCAAAATCACGTGCAGCCCAATACGACATGAAAGAAATTATCAAACGCTTAGTTGATAATAGTGAATTTGATGAATACAAAGAAGGTTATGGAAAAACAATCATCACAGCTTATGCTCGTATTGATGGTTGGGCAGTTGGTATTATTGCCAATCAACGTAAACTCGTAAAGACAAATAGCGGTGAAATGCAGTTTGGAGGTGTGATTTATAATGATAGTGCTGATAAAGCGACCCGTTTTATAGCCAATTGTAATCAGAAGAAAATCCCATTAGTGTTCTTGCAAGATGTTACTGGATTCATGGTGGGTAGTAAATCAGAACATGGTGGTATTATTAAAGATGGTGCTAAAATGGTGAATGCGGTTAGTAATAGTGTGGTACCTAAATTTACAATTATTATAGGGAATAGTTATGGTGCAGGAAATTACGCGATGTGCGGTAAAGCTTATGACCCAAGATTAATAGTTGCTTGGCCAAGTGCTGAATTAGCAGTAATGAGTGGAAACTCTGCAGCCAAAGTTTTACTACAAATAGAAAAAGCATCACTGCTTAAAAAAGGTGAAAAAATCACCGAAGCCAAAGAAAAAGAATTATTCGACAAAATCAAAAACAGATACGATAACCAAGTATCTCCTTATTATGCTGCGTCTCGCATTTGGACAGATGCTGTTATCAACCCTCTAGATACAAGAACTTGGATTAGTATGGGAATTGAAGCTGCTAACCACGCTCCTATTGAGAAACCTTTTAATATGGGAATTTTACAGGTTTAGACTATGAAATATATACTTTTATTTATAATCTTATTTTTAATTTCTTTTTCAAGTTTTTCACAAGAAAATGATGAAGTTAGATATGCAAGGTATTCTTACTTAAATTCCTATCATAAATATTATAAGACAACTCTAACAAAAAAGGATTCTTTGAATTTTATGTTTAGAGACAAAGATACTTTGGTGTTAATTACAAAGGATATGCAAGCAGCAGGATCTTTTGTGGACTATGTACATAAAGATTCTACTTTTCTTTCTTATTATAAGAAGGTTGCATTCAATCATAAAAATGATAGCTTAGATCACGCAACCACCATGAAATATTGGAAAAATGACATTAAGCTATTCTTTGCTAAATCCGTTTCTAGAAAAGAGAAAAAATCAATTTTAAAATTCACAGAAAATATCTCAAATAAAGTTGACTCTCTTAATATTTATGAAGCAAAAAATCACGCTGATTCTAATTATGTTATATATTCTTCCAATGATTATGAATATGAAAAAAATTTAAAGAACATTAAAAATGCTGATTTTTGGATATATTGGAATAATGATAATCAATTGAATAAAGGGTTTATCAAAATAAATAAAAAAAAATATTCTAGACAATCACTTCGTATTGAAAAAATCAAAATACTTCTATTTCAGTCTTTAGGGTATTTTAAACTTTCTGATGAATTTGATTGCAATAGTTACCTCTCTAACTGCTACTCCGAGAGCAAACAAATAACAGATTTTGACTATGAATTACTTCAATATCATTATTGTTACGGTATTTGTAAAGGTAATTCGTTAAGAACTTTTGAAGCAAAGCATGAAGAAGTACAAAAAATCCTAAGTAAAAGTGATGATCTGTATTATAGATTTCATTATCCCAATAATTAAAATAATTTTTGAATAAATCAAAAACGAAATCACCAGCATACATAATCCTCTTACTCATATTAGCTGGTGAGTCTGTTTTCATATTGCCTTTTGTCTTACAGCGTATTTTTAGAACTACTTTTTTAGAATCTTTTGAAATTACCAATGTACAATTAGGAAGTTGCTATTCAATTTACGGCCTTGTAGCCTTGGTCTCTTATTTATTTGGTGGACCATTGGCAGATAAATTTCGTCCACATATATTAATGTCTGTTGCTTTAATCCTCACCGCTCTTGGTGGTTTTTATTTAGCAACGTATCCAACGTTGGCTAATCTTCATATTTTATATGGCTTTTGGGGTTTTACAACTATTTTTTTGTTTTGGGCTGCCATGATTAAAGCAACGAGAATTTGGGGAGGACAAAGTAAACAAGGCATTGCTTTTGGTTTTTTAGATGGTGGTCGCGGATTGGTTGCAGCATTGTTTGGATCGGTTGGCGTGCTTGTGTTTTCAGCATTTATTACAAAAGATATTGAACTGACTTCGGTTTTAGAACGTAAAGTCGCTTTTAAACAGGTTATTACTTATACTTCATTTGCAGTTTGTGTGGTTTCAATTCTTGTGTTTTTCTTTCTTCGGAATTTAGGAGATTCAAAAGAAAAACAAATTCAAATGGGAATTGAAGAACCTAAAACCTTAACACTAGCAAACTTCAAAACAGTCATGCAATTTAAAGCAGTCTGGCTCTTAATGATTATTATTCTATGCGCCTATTATGGATATAAAATGACCGATTTATTTAGTCAATATGCCGAACAAGTCATGAATTATAATAAGATTGAAGCTGCTAAAGTTGGGACTTCTCTATTATATTTACGACCAATTATAGGTGTTGCGATTGGTGTGTTAGCAGATCGTACACGAGCATCATTATGGATTATGATAGGCTTTTTACTCATGCTTGTAAAGAGTGGGATTTTTGCTAGTGGAATAATCAATGACAGCGCTACTCTTCTATTTATATTATCTATTGGTACAATGGCTTTAGGAGTGTATTCTGCAAGAGTTCTTTATTTTGCAACATTAGAAGAAAGCAAAATACCCCTAGCTTTAACAGGAATTGCAGTCGGTTTTATTTCTATTGTTGGGTATACGCCAGATATTTTTGCTGGACCATTAATGGGTTATTTCTTGGATAAAAATCCCGGAGCACTTGGATTACAGCATTCTTTCGGGATTATGATGTTGTTTTCGTTGGTTGGGCTTGTAGCTGCTTTTTGGTTGTATAGACATTCTAAATCAACAACCAATTAATTCCCTTTATGCGCCTTTAGCCTTGGAATCGTCAACAAGGTCGTTTGACGCCCATTTACATATCGAAATCCGTCTTCTCCATAAAACCCAGCCTCTTCTAACATGACTCTAATATCACGCTTCCATTCTGGAATATTAACCGTTGTATTTAATTCAATAGCATAGACTGTATTTGGATATAAGGGATAATCTCCAGCTCCTGCAACACCTCCTTGAGAATCCCACATGCCAATTGTTGGTCCAGATGAATGTCCGTAACTTCCCAAAGGGTGGGTATAAATGGAAGGTTTCAATCCTTCAGTTTTTGCTTCTTGTAAGGATTTTAAAAGAATTTCGTTTCCGGATTTTCCTGTTTCAAAATTGTTGGTAAAAATGTCTTGAACACGATTTCCTTCTTTTAAGGCATTTATTAAAAACTCTGGTGGTTTTGTTTCATTTGGTTTTAGAACGTATGCTAATTCCTGGCAATCTGTATTGAGTCTTAAATAGGTAATTCCGAAGTCACAATGCACCAAATCACCAGGAACAATAATTTGTTCTTCTGGTCGATCTGAAAACGAATACAAATGTCCTTTTAAATCCTCCTTTGATCGTTGCACGTCAACTGTTGGATGAAACCATGTTTGTAAACCTAAATCAATTACTTTTTGTCGCATCCACCACTCTACATCAGAGGTTGTTGTGATTCCTGGTGTGATGACTTTCTCAGAAAACGCTTCAGTAATAATATCATGCGTAATATCTACGAGTTGATTGTATATAATCATTTCTCGTTCCGTTCTGGTCTCAATCCATCCTACTGCAACTTTTTCCGCAGAAACCACTTTACTTTTATAGGGTTTAGGAAGCACCTTCATGAATTCATCGTAATCTGTTTTATCGAGTCCGTCAGCAATATTAAAATGCGTTGAATAATTTAATCCTATTTGATTTGGGTTTCGTTCTTCAATAATCTCAACCAAACGCTCCCACTGATTAGGTTGTTCTTCCTTATCCCAAGCCGAAATTATATTATCTCCAAAATTGTAACGTGCTACAGCCAGTTTTTCTAGGGTATTCATGTCTTTATTTCTATAAAACACAATGATGGTTCGTCGCCTCGCATTGAGCCAAGTGGCTGGTAACATTGTTTTCAAAACAGGATCCTCATTATACTCTCTAGATATTAAAATCCACATATCTAGATTGGCACGATCCATTAATTCTGGTACTATCGTATTGAACCGTTCTGCTAGAATTTCATCAATAACGACGGCTTGTTCTTTAACAGATAATATTTGTTGGGCATGGATTTGAAAGCTTACAAATAACAGGAGAAAGCATACTTTTTTCATTTATCTTACTGTATCGTTTAACATCTAAATTCGACTTCAGGTTAAAAATATACAATTCCGGTTATCTATCAATCCTTAATCAGAGAAATAATTTCTGGTAATAACCCAATTGCTGTAATGAGAACCGTATTACTTTTCTTTTTTGGAGCTTCTGCATTTTGAATGTATGAAGTACTAGATGCCTTTGGATTTCTAATCATCACCACTGTGCTAGAGGTGTCTTCTTCAAAATTTTCTTGGGCATAAGTATAAGCCAATTGAATACCATCACTATGTAATTCTTTAATACTCGATTTATAGTTCTCAAGAGCATACATGATTTTCTTCAATGTTTTAGGAGATGTTTTCTCGAGAACGACTCCATTAATACCAGAATATGAGATAATAGTTATGCTATCCTCTTCGGAAAGTCGCTTAGAGATCAATTTAAAAGTCTGCTTTAAAATAACTTTATCTTCGATAGCTAATCCATTTGGTGCCGACTGAATTAAGAATGTAATGTTTTTGGGGGATAGCGAGTCCTGTTCTGAATTCTTGCCCATATTCTCTATAACATACGAAATAACATTTTCTATGCTTACAGATTTTGTTTCGATAGCCATGTCTTGAGCATTTGAAACGTATAAAAACAAGCAAACGAGTACTAATGTGATTTGATTTTTCATTGGATTAAGGTTTTTAGTTACACTAATTTACAACCAAAGCACAGCTAATACAATAACAATTGAGTGAAGTAAGCATTTGAATGAGTGAACTATAAATAACAAGAAAGAGCAACTTAAAAGTTGCTCTTTCTAATGTAGAGATAACATTTATTTACAAATATCTATACGATTCAACAAGTCGTATAAATTCTGCTCTATAACCATCATCATCCTTACCTCTACCTCGTTTTGCCAATTTAATAACATCTTTCATTGATGCACCATTATCATATTTAGATTGTAATAAATTCATTCCCATTAATGCAACTGCCGAAACAAAATTCATATCCTCACTAGCTATTGAAATTTTAGTATCCTGAACATGAACCATCTCAATACTCTTATCTCCATCTGGTTTTTTATATCTAAATTTCACAGTAAAGAGTTCATCAGTATAGATATTAGTAACTTCATTTTTTGTGTATTTTAAATTAGAACTATTTTTTAAATAATGAGATGAAACTCCAACAGGAATAACTTCATAAAGCGCAGTTACATTATGACCACTTCCTAATTCTCCCGCATCCTTTGTGTCATCAATAAAATCTTCATCTGCTAGTAATCTATTTTCATATCCTATAAGTCTATAAGCTTGAACTTTCTTAGGATTGAATTCCACTTGAATTTTAACGTCTTTCGCTATGGTGTACAATGTGCCTCCAAACTCTTTTCCAAAAACTTTATGAGCCTCTTGCATGTTGTCGATATAGGAGTAATTCCCATTCCCTTTATCTGTCAACATTTCTAATTTTGAATCCTTATAATTACCATATCCAAATCCTAAAACCGATAAAAACACTCCAGATTCTCGCTTTTTCTCTATTAACGTTTGCATGTCACTATCGCTAGATGCACCTACATTAAAGTCACCATCTGTTGCTAAAAGGACTCTATTATTTCCATCTTTCTTAAAATTTTGTTCTGCTAATTCGTAAGCTAATTTAATCCCTTGTCCGCCAGCTGTAGACCCTCCTGCTTGTAATCGTTCTAAAGCTTCTAAAATGATTTCTTTTTGATCGCCAGGTGTCGGCATCAAAACAACACCCGCTGCACCTGCATACACAACAATAGAAACTCTATCTTTTTCTCTCAACTTATTCACTAAAAGCTTAAACGATTTTTTTAATAGATGTAATTTATTGGTTGCATCCATAGACCCAGAAACATCAATTAAGAATGTCAAATTTGATGCAGGTAATTTATCATTATCATAGGTTTTACCTTGAAGCCCAATTCTAACGAGTTGCGTTTCATTATGCCAAGGTGTTTGAACAACTTCTGTATGAATGGCAAATGGATGTGTATTCCCTGGCTGTGAATAATCATAGCTAAAATAGTTGACCATTTCTTCTATTTTAACTGCATTTCTAGGAATTTCTTGACCGTTATTAATCATACGTCTAATATTACTGTATGCTGCTTTATCTACATCAATAGAAAAGGTTGACAAAGGTGCTAATGTTGAACGTTTAAATGCATTCTCATGTATTTGAACATAAGACTCGTTCAAAAAATCATTGATGATATCAAAGTTGACATTATTTCTAGGTCCTTTAGTTCTTAAAACAATGACGCCTTTAGAGCCTTCATAGCCATAAACAGTTTTACCTTGAAGGGAATTAAGAATTTCAACATGTTTTAACTTATATGTTTTGAGACTTCTAAATTTTTCTTCGGAAATTGGCCTACCATCAAGTACATATAAAGGTTCTGATGAAACTGACATAGCATTCTTACGTCCTATCCCATAATTTCTTGATTTTGATTTTGTAGATACGCCTACTGCACGACCAAAAAGTGTTGAAGACAATGTGGGTTTAGACCAGTTATTTTTGCCTGGACTACTTTTGGAAGCCCCACTATAAGCTGATATAACCACCGTTTCAAGTGCTGCTAAATCCTCTTTTAAAGCGACGTTAATTTCTACAGTATTTCTAACCTTAACTTTTTGGTGCCTTATACCGACAAAAGTATACACAAGTACATCTCCAACAGACGCCCTGATTTTATAATAACCGTCAAAATTAGTTTGTACGCCAATTGAGGCGCCTTCAATAATTACTGATACTCCAGGTAATGGCAATCCATCTGAATCTAATGTGACTATGCCATAAATTTGTTTCTCTTGTGCATTTAAAAATAGACTTGTAAAAAGTATAAACGATAGTTTTAATAGTAGTTTCATGATGGTTATGGTTTTAAGTTCACACCAAACTTATAACCAAACCTGATTTTATAAAATGAAGAATGAGGGAAACACTATTTTGAATTAGGGAACCTATCTAATAATTGATTCCAGCGTCTTCTTGCGTTGAATCTTGCCAGTCTCTGTCATCACAAATTTTGAGACTGCATATATGTTCTTAGGTATTTCAAATTTACCTAAACCATCAAAAACAGAAGTCTCTAAAGACGTATTATCTGCTTCCAAAACAAGGATAAGTCTTTCACCTAAAGTCTCATCAGCTTCTGAAGCTATAAAGAATGAAGTTTTAATCTTGCCTTTTAACTGTGCTTCTATCTGTTCTGGGAATAATTTCAATCCGCCAGAATTAATCACACTATCAAAACGACCCAACCATTCAAAACTTGTTGTAGACTGTAGCTTAACAATATCATTTGTAACTATTTTTTCTGATGTTACTTTTGGTGCTTCAATCACTAAACAATCGCGTTCGTCTTGCGAAATCGTAACATGTGGTAAGATTTCAAAATAGGAATTTTGAACCGTATTATTTAATGGCTTTAATGCGATGTGTGTCACCGTTTCAGTCATACCATAAGTCGCAAAAACTTTAGTCTTTAAGTTTTGAATAGCAGCGGTTAAATCTTTAGAGACGGCAGAACCGCCTACTATTAAAATATCGATATTATGGAGATGTTCTAATGTGGATTGCATTTGCATGGGAAGCATCGCACAAAAACGATAGGTTTTTTCATAATCAAAAACAGGCTCTGATGTTGGCATCACCACATCAATTTCTAAACCTAAAACCAAAGCGCGTACTAACATCATTTTACCAGCTATATATTGCGATGGTAAGCAATGTAAAGCAGTATCTCCAGGTTCTAATCCTAAATATTGAGCAGTTGCCATAGCTGAATTCACCATAGCCTGCTTATGTATTTCTATCGTTTTTGGGGTTCCAGTAGAACCAGACGTTTTTACCAAAACAATGGCATGGTCATCTAACCAATTTAATAAGAATTCACCAGCAGAACTTTCAAAATCCGCCCCTTCTTTCACCAAGTTGTAAGCCATCTCTTTGAGTTCTTCATGTTCAAAGTGAGTTCCGTTGAGTTTAAATCTCGAATGAATGGTTACAAATGTTGGTGTCATCACATTTCCGTAGTAATAATTAGTCGCTTATTATTTTATAATCCTCTGTTGGTGGTTCTTGGATTTTACCAAATAACTTTTCTTTCCAATCCGTCCATTTATATACTTTAGAAAAAATGAAAAGAATAATAGGAAACATAATAAACACAGGAAAAACCATATCTATAAAGTCTATTTGTGGTTCTGCGATATCTTTTAGAATAGAATGCGTTTGAAATACGGTCCAATCTGTAGTCACCAATAATGCGGTAAATAAATTATTTGCTGCATGAAAGCCAAGCGCCAACTCTATGCCATCATCCATTAAGGTCATAATCCCTAAAAATAATCCTGTACCGATATAGTACACCATAATGATATAACCTAGTTTACCAACCTCAGGATTTGCAATATGTAAACCACCAAAAATTAGTGAGGTCATGAGTAACGGAAACCATCTATTTTTTGCCAACATCCCAAAACCTTGCATCAAATAGCCTCTAAATACATATTCCTCTAAACTAGTTTGAATAGGGATTAATGCGACCGCAATAATTGCCAGAATAATAAAACGTTGTGGCTCAAAATTAAGTACATAATTCTCTGGCGACAAATAAAAATAATCAATGAGTACCAAACCTGACGAGATAATCCCCCAAAATACAAAGGAAAACATGATACGTTTCCAATCTAACGTTTTACGCGTAGTGGCAATACTCACCATTTTTTGTTTATGTAATGTTTTAACTGCAATCCACAAACCCACAAAGGCAAATACAAATGACAATAAAACGAGTAATAAAAACAGGTTAGAATCCAAAATAGAATACATGTCTGTTTCCTCAATTTCCATGAGATTACCACCATCCTTAATGGTTTTGAACATGATGACACCTACCAATAGAAATTGACCAATTATCGCTGCTATAGCGACCAACAGAGATCCTAATAAATACCTCCAAAAATCGTGTTGCACTTTAAAAGCCTGAGCTATAAACATAATTATATTTTAAATTTTTATACCGAGATTAGACAGGTTCCAATCCTGATTATTTTCGTAACGCAATGTACCATTTTTTACCACTAATGGCGAATCAAAATTATTGGAAAATAAGCCTCCAGTACCCAAACCTTGTGGCAATTTACTGTTAAGCGTATAGGTCCATTGTGCAATGGCATTGAGACCAATATTACTCTCAAGCGCACTGGTAATCCACCATTTTATGTCCAGTTGCTCTGCTAGACTAATCCAAGATTCGCTGCCACTAAATCCACCCACTAAAGTAGGTTTTAGGATAATGTACTGCGGATTAATCAGTGTCAACATGTCTTTCTTTTTGTCTTCGGAAAACACGCCAATCAATTCCTCGTCTAAAGCAACTGGTAATGGCGTGTTGTCACATAATTTGGCCATGTCATCCCATTGTCCCTGTTTTATAGGTTGTTCTATAGAATGTAAATCAAATTGTGATAAACGTTTTAATTTTTCAAGTGCTTCTTGTGGCGAAAATGCACCATTAGCATCCACCCGAAGTTCTATATCTGATGTTGAAAATTCTTGACGAATGGATTTAAGTAGTTCAATTTCCGAAGAAAAATCTATAGCACCAATTTTTAGTTTTATGCAGGAGAAACCAGCTTCTAGTTTGTCTTTAATTTGTTGTTTCATGAAGGCCTTGTCACCCATCCAAATCAAGCCATTAATTGGAATTGGTGATTGGTTTTGAGTAAATGGTGAATCAAACAAATTAAAACCGTCTGTGCTTTCTAAAGATTTAAAGGCCATCTCTAGTCCTATTTGAATGCTCGGGAGTTCGACAAGCCCACTCACTAGCTTTTCTAAACCCAAATGAATATTATTGCAAACCCATTGGAGTTTCTCTTTATAATCTGGTCTATCATCTATACTAAGCCCTTTAAACATACCACATTCTCCAATACCGATTTTACCAGCGTTTTCCAAAACCACGAACCAGGTGTCTTTGGTTTTAAGTATCCCTCGAGAGGGTCCGCT
>JAWUWM010000050.1:0-149247 GCA_034111845.1 Psychroserpens sp.
GTGTTCTTAACCACTTTTATTGATGGAGATTTAGTAGTCAACGGGCAACAACAAAGACGCGTCGAGCAAGAGCGTGTAGATTTTTCTGAACGTTTGGATAATGATCTAGTCTTACATTCAGATTATAACGGAACACCAGTAATCATAGAAGTAAAAAAGTTCGTAAAAGATGCAGAACTAGATATCATTCCTGGGGATGTTGGTGATTCTTATCTTAAGTTGGTAGAAGCAGGTGATGAAGGACCACACAGTCATTATATTAAAGAAGGTGATGAAGATGGTGAGTTAATTCATAACATCGTTTTTACATTAAATAGCCCAACAGCAGGAGCTGTTAATATTACAACTCAAGGCAATCAAATGTTTATTGAATCTCCTTTTGAAGGTGATTATATGACCATGGCAACCAAAACCACTGGACTATTAGTAAAAGACTCTATCCAACCTTTAAAGTTAAGATCCAGATATCAAATGGCTAATATGGCAATCGTATTTCCTAAGCCTGTGATGCAAGGGGAATTTGGTGTTGTGAAAAAATCTGAACTGTTACAAAGTCGCGAAGACGGAGTTATTGTGGATGTGACTGCTAACGGAGAAACTAAAACCGTGAATTTACTAGGTGGACAGTATGTCAACGGTCGTTTTGAACAAGTTAAAGTAGGTGGTTTAGATATTGCAGTAAAATATGGTTCTATTGTTAAAGAATTACCATTTAGTATCAAACTCAACGATTTTGTTGCAGAACGTTATCCAGGAACCGAAGATAATTTCTCTGCATTCTCTAGTGATGTTACCGT
The DNA here is from genome assembly GCA_034111845.1 of Psychroserpens sp. Classification (GTDB taxonomy): domain Bacteria; phylum Bacteroidota; class Bacteroidia; order Flavobacteriales; family Flavobacteriaceae; genus Psychroserpens. The sequence goes on from JAWUWM010000050.1 coordinate 798, forward strand.
TATAAAACCTAACGAAACACCTTACGATTATAAGATTTTTATGAATAATATCTTAGATGAAGAAGGTTATCGGTTTTTTCAATCTAGTTTTTTTCCAGATGAAAAAGGAACTAAGCTTTCTGTAAATCATGATCAATGGGGAACTTTGGTTACTTACTTTGGATATATGTTATTATACTTTGGTTTAATGGCTATTCTATTTAGTAAAGGGTCACGTTTTGCAGATTTAAAACGTATGCTAGAGAAAGTGAAAGCGAAGAAAGCAAAACTGCTTACGATTCTTTTGTTTGCATCTACTATGGTTGGTTTTTCTCAAGAACATGGTCCAGATGATGGACACGATCATGAGGCGCCAGTTCAGCAGGGTCAAACACAAGAACATGGTCCAGATGATGGACACGATCATGAAACCAAAACAGTTCAAGAACATTTTGAAGGTGATGGTCATGACCATAGCGCAAAAGAAAGACCTAAGGTTAAAATTGAGCGTCCTTCAAAAGCAGAAATAGATTCGGTAATAAGGGCTAATATAACACCAAAGGAACACTCAGATAAGTTTGGTGAATTAGTGATACAAGATTACAGCGGACGCATGATGCCAATGAATACATTTGCTTCAGAAATACTTAGAAAATTAAGTAAGCGTGATCATTATGAAGAGTTTGATGCCAATCAAGTATTACTGTCCATGCAAGAGAGTCCATTGTTTTGGTATAACGTGCCAATTATGTATTTAGCGCGAAGTAAAGGTGATTCTATTCGTAAAATTATAGGTGTAGATACCGATCAAAAATATGTATCTATCACAGATTTTTTAACTGATGAGGGACGAAATAAAATAGGACCTTATTTGAAAGAGGCTTATGCTGCCGAAATCCCTAATGGGTATCAAAATCAGTTAAGGGAAGCTTATGATCGTATGAGCTTATTGTTTAATACGCTTGATGGTCGTTCAATTAAGATCTTTCCTGTTCCTGGTGATGCCGTTAATTCGTGGATTTCACCAACCGAATACAAGGAAGACTACCGTGAAAAAATCACTGATACACTCTACGGAAAGTTTATTGAAAACAGTCTTGGTTTTTATATAGGAGAATTATATAATGCGAAACAATCTGGAGATTATAAATTGGCAGATAAACTATTAGCTGGTTTTAAAAATAGTCAATCCGAAGTTGGGAGTGAGGTTATGTTGTCTGATAAAAAAATTAAAACCGAAATCTTATATAATAAATATGACATCTTTAAAGAGTTGTATTCTTATTATATGATATTTGGATTAGTCCTTTTTGTTTTACTAATCGTACAAATTTTTAAGTCAAAAAGTAAAGTCTTAGATGTCATTGTTAACGGTCTTGGTATTGCCATTTTTGTGCTATTCCTAATTCACACAGGAGGTTTAATTGTACGTTGGTATATTTCCGGTCATGCACCGTGGAGTGATGCCTATGAGTCTATGATTTATGTTGCTTGGTCAACTATGTTTTTTGGGCTTGCGTTTGGTAGAAAAAGTATGTTAACCCTCGCGGCAACGGCATTTGTGACCGCCATGTTATTAATGGTCGCACACATGAATTGGATGGATCCTGCAATTGGTAATCTATCACCAGTATTAGATAGTTACTGGTTAATGATACACGTGGCAGTTATTGTAGCGAGTTATGGACCGTTTGCTTTAGGTATGATTTTAGGATTTACCGTATTGTTGTTAATGATTTTTACTACGAAAGAGAATAAAGAGAAAATGTTACTTAACATTAAAGAGTTGACGCTCATTAATGAAATGTCTTTAACTGTTGGTTTAGTTATGTTAACTATAGGGAATTTCCTTGGTGGAATGTGGGCTAATGAAAGTTGGGGACGTTACTGGGGTTGGGATCCAAAAGAAACTTGGGCACTAATTAGTATTATTGTTTACGCCTTTGTCATTCACATGAGATTAATGCCGGGACTTCGTGGTCGCTTTGGATTTAACCTTGGTTCTATATTAGCATTTGCAAGCATATTATTTACTTACTTTGGTGTGAATTTCTACTTAGCAGGTTTGCACTCGTATCAATCTGGTCAGCAGATTTTGAGTGTTAAATATATTATTGGTACGCTTGTAGTTATTGCAATGATTGCTTCAGTAGCCTACTGGAAATATAAGAAGTTTTATAAGAAATAATGATTGGTGTCATGGCGATGAGGTACTAATTATCAATCTATTTTGATTTAGTAGCTCTTTTATTTATAACTGTGCTATAATATAGTTGAATATAAGCCCTATAAGCATTGCCATTCCAAAACTTACGAGTGTGCCAATGAGCACGTATTCGGTAAGTTTTCTGTCTTTAGCTCTAGAAAGATCACCAAACCTAAAAATGGACTTTGCTGCGAGTAAAAAACCGATGCCTTCCCAAAAGTCTAGCACTACAAATAAGAATACGAAAAGACGTTCAAGAATACCAATGTAGGAGCCAGCATGTTCTAGAGAATCCTCTTTATCTTTTTTGTTTTCTATATTCCATTTAGAGATAATAGTTTTCATGACTATTGAAGACATGCTGCTAAGACCAATAAAGCATGCAGCAAGTAATAGTATGCTATTGTAATTATAAGATGCTAAGTTAAATAGATAAGGCTCGTAGATATTTACGACAATCGCAATGATTAAAAGATGTAATAGCTGATCTAAAGCAAAGAGTAAACGATTGTTTTTTTTAGTCTGGAGATGTAATTTAGCGAGATCTATACAAAAATGACTGACTAAAATAATGAAGAACCCTAGCCAATACACCTCATTAAATTGTAAACTAATTAAAAGAGCTAAGGCATGTATACCAATATGAAAATATAGATATTTAGATCGCAGTTTATGCTTGTTCTTATGTTTTATCCAAGTATCTGGTTGCAATAAAAAGTCACCAATGAGATGTGCCAAAATTAGGGCTATAAAAAGTGCTATCATATCGCTTTAGTTTTTGATTCATAGTAAGTGATGAGTGCTTTAAGTTCATCATAGCCACCACGCTTTAAACTTTGACTAATATTACCTTGAGTCGTTTTAAAATGACTGGCTAGTTGTTTTTGGTTTTGTTTAGGATGTGTGAGTGCATATTCAATAAGTTGTGCAGTGATTTGAGTCCAATTATTAAAGGTGAATGATGCTAAATAAAGCATAAGATTAAGTGTCTCATCTAAATCATTATGTTCTGTTTTTATAGCTAATAAGTTCTTTTTTAAGGATTCAAAGCATGTACCAGAGTTTATAAATGCGGTTCCGTTAGATGAAGTAATAGTATCGCTAGTGTATGTTTTATCTCCAATGCCTATAGCTATCCTGAGGTCTAAATTAGCGGTGTGTTTTAAATGAGCTTTAATAACAACTGCAGCATACAATGCGCGTTGAGATGTTATTTCTAGTTGAAAACTATCACCTCTATAGATTTCCCAATCTTGTGGAGTTGATCCAAAAGAGCCCAAAATAGTTTTAAGATGTGTCATCCAAAGTTGTGGTTGATGCGCTCTGGAGTTTACTACATCTGCTGTGATAATTGCTATTGCCATGGTATAAATATATAATTTTTTCTTCGGAAATGCTAAAATATAATCCAAATAGCTAATATTTTATAATATCATCTAAATAGATTATAAATTTAATTATTATTTAAATAGATTATAATTAGGTAGGTTGTCTGCTCTGTTTTTCGAAAATCACTTACTAGGTTACTTTTAGTACCAAAAGTAGGACGAAATAGCTCCTATTTGAAGTTGTTGAATTTCCGAAGTAATAAGACTTAAAATTTTAGGGATACGATTAGTAAATGGATCAATTATAAAATAGTTTTGCAGCACAAATTTAAATGAGAGTATATGAAGTTTTTAAAAGAATTTAAAGAGTTTGCGGTTAAAGGTAATATGATGGATATGGCTATTGGTATTATCATAGGAGCTGCCTTTAATAAAGTCATAGATGTGTTGGTTAAAAAGATCTTTATGCCACCATTATCATTGATGACACATGGACTGGAATTTCAGGATAAGCGCTATATATTAAGAGACGCAGTATACAATGCAAAAGGCGAAGCAACAATAAAGGAAGTCGCTATAGAATACGGGGTATTAGTTGAAACGTTTCTAGATTTTATAATTGTTGGATTCACCATTTTTCTAGTCGTAAAAGCGATGAATAGACTTAAAGAGAAAGCACAAGATCCCAAAAATGTGGTTGTAAAAACACCTAAGGATATCGAGCTGTTGTCTCAACTCACGGAGTTGATGGCAGAGCAAAATGCATTGTTGAAAAGTAAAGTGTAGTATTCTGTAACTGTATTATTGCGAGCAGAGCGAAGTAATAACCTTTCTAAAGCGCAATAACATTCCATATAAACAAGCCGGTCCAAAGCACAACTCTAATCCAATTTCGAGCTACTAACAACTCTAAGGTTTTGTCTGTAACAGAATTTGTACTTATCTGTTGATGTAGCGGCACAAACTGTAAAAAGGTAGAAATCCATAAAGTAACAATGACGAGCATTCCGCAGATTGAAAAAACGTTCTGCTCTTGAAACACTGGAATCGTATAAGTAATCAATTGCCCAAACATTAAAGGCATCACAATCAAAGCCATATTGGGCGTATAGCGACTATGCCATTTAAGAGGTGCAGTAGGAGGGTAGTGCTTAAAGTTAGGATAGACAGGTATTTAGGATGACGAGTCCAAAATCTATAAGTACTCTAGGTCGTTCTAAGTCCATAATCATCACTACTCACTTTTTTCCAAACGTGCTCGCTATTGAGTTTAAAACTTCCTATAAAATCGAAGTTACAATCGTTAGGTGCAATAATGGATAAGAAGGGTTGTTCTTTTTTATCTCGATAGAGGTGGTAAGGTTCACCTATAATAGGCTCAAAATTATAGCGTGCGTTATAAACGAGGTTGTTATATTCTAACTCTTCCATCATTTTATCGTAAGCAGCTTTAAGCTCTAAATATTTTGATTTAATTTGTTTGTTTGCTTTGAGGATGTTTCTGTTTTTCCAGGTGGAATTGTCAGAAATTTTTATAGCAGGAGCACCAACATTAGTTGCATAGGGTTTTAGCGCAGCATCATAGCGCTGCGTATCTTCATTAAATACAATCTGATCTGGTTTTTTGTCTTGAGACATAGAAGTGCTTTTGTTTTGCAAAGATAATGTTCAATTATTTCTCATAGAAGTTAATAGCACGTTAATTTTTTTACTAACTTTAAGAACTAACTAATGTAATTCACATGAATTTTATAAAAAAAACAGGATTATCGAATGTCTTTTTGCTTGCATTGTGTGCTGCAATTATTGGTGTCGCTGAGTATTTGTTTCTAAGAGGCGATGAGTTACATGCTATATTTATCGGTCTTTGAGCACCAACATTACTTTTAGTAGTCATCTTCATAAAACAAATCAAGTATGGACGCTAACGCTATTGTATTATACTTCTCGGTATTTGTATCTCTATGTATTGTTATATGGGCAATTTGGATTATTCGCGCCTATGATAAAATAGTTAGGGATAAATAATTCTAAAGTTATTACGAGGAGTTTCAGTGGCAATCTAGCAAAGAAGTAATCTACTAATTATTCACTCTTGGCCTTCTTTATAATTGCCCTCAAACGTTCTTTACGCAAGTCGGCTTCTTGTTTGAGTTTGTTCTTCTTTTGACCCATGAGCTTTGAGTGCTTGGATTTGTTGTTTCCGTTTTTTTGTCCTTTTGGCTTTGGCATGAGGCAAATATAATAAGAATTTGAGAAGCGTGTTGAGATTTGTTCTTTTGACGGGTTTAGATTAGTTTGGTTAGCATATAACGACCATTTTTAGATACTCGCATAAAAAAACAATGAATTTCAATACATCTATAAGAGGATCGATAAGGCTTTATATTTTTTTAACCAATACGCTTGAGACACAACTTCAGCAGCACACAAATACTACAGTATCTACGATAAACTTAGGTCAAAGGTTCTGTTGATATAACAACACCTTTAGTTGTTTCAGTGGTGTCTCTATTGAAGATGAACAAACAGTCAAGAGTGCAACGTTCGCTACAAATAGAAATACTAAAAGAAGCTGCACAATCCACTAATCATGTTAATGTGTACATTATAGTTGCGACAAATTCTAGTGCAGCGTATCAAGAGGGTTTAGGATTATTATCTACTGCACGTTTATTTATATATAATAACCCTATTTTTTCATCAAATTCTCAACAGCTATCAGAAGGCTTAGAAAAAATGACTTTAGTGTCGTATAATCGGCCTTTAGAAGTACAGAGTCAACTTTGGCGAAGTTTGGGTACGTTTTACCAGCCTAGTTTGGTGTATAAGGTGCATTTGATTTTTGGAGTACAAAAGTGAGTGATTTGTAGTAAAATTAATTAGATAGGTTGTTGGTGCTTACTTGATTGTTTGCGTTTTTTTTTTTTTTTTCTCCTTTTGTTTTTAGTATTGGTTGTGATTTATGAAAACATCTAATCATTCATAAAACAGAACATCTTAAACATTAGCTAAACAGCTAAACAAAACTCTTAGCTCGAAACTCTTTCAATTTCTCAAACGTAATCTCTTCAAAATCTGCCACTATCAAATCAGCTTCCGAGTAATCCTGATTGGTATCATTTAAACTATTATATCCTACACAATAAATGCCAGCAGCTTTTGCAGCAGTTATTCCGTTGGTTGAATCTTCAATAATGAAACATTCTTCTGGCGAATGGCCAGATAATTCCGCAGCCTTAATAAATATTTCAGGATGAGGCTTAGAGGCTTTTAAGTCGGCACCACTAATTTTAGCAGTGAAGTATTGGTCTAAATCAAAACGCTTAAAAATACGATTGATATTTTTCATAGATGCCGAAGAGGCGAGGACCAAAGTCATACCTTGAGCATGATAATCTTTGATACGCTCTAAAACACCATCAAGTAACTGAAGGGATGTATCACTTTTAAATAGGGCTTTGAAGTGCTTACGTTTAATATCGGTTAACGTTTGGGCACACACCGGTAAATTAAAGTGTGAGATGAGTTGATTGCAAATGTTCATTGTCGATTGACCTGTAAAAGAAGCGTAGAGTGCATCTGACACATCGATGTTGATATCGTTAAACATGAGATAATAAGCTTTGTGATGAAGAGGCTCAGTATCTACAATGACACCGTCCATATCAAATAATACAGCATTAAACATTTAGTTGGGTTGAATTAATTAGCATTACGAATATATGTAATTAGGTGTTGATTATCGATAGGTTTGGTGGGGAAATCAGTTGAGTATTAGTTGATGTGCAAAAATATTCGATAAAATGTTCTTTTCGTTTTTGTTTATTTTTTTTTTTTATTTAAAATCCAATTTCCCACAATTTATTTCCTGTGATTCTTATGTTTTATAGTTGGTAATTCTTACAATAGATGCTTGAAAACTAAAGATTAAAGTTTTATTTGGTGTTTTGTCGAGTAATTTTTTAGAAATCTTAACGGTGAGTTACATTTGATTTTCCCTAATGATTACTAGTACCAGTTAATAACAGAATTTATATTTTTAGTGGCTTACCGTTTTTTTTAGTTGAAGCCTTCTAAAACGATGTTTAACATGTTTTTAAAAGATATTAGTAATGAGTGGATTACGTATAGTTTTGTGCTTTTTGATGTTTTCTTTCTTCGGAAATGTAACCTCAAACGCACTTTCAGGAATTAGTAAGAGTGATATTATTTTAAATAACGAATCAGGATGTACTTATCATGATTTGCGCGCTTCAATTGGAAGTGCTGATTTTGATACTGATAATTTATTAGGTTTCAGTTTTAATGATTCTTTTGTCTTAAATGGCACTCAAAATAAAATTCATGAGACACCTTACTCAAGCAATACTGCGACCCTTAGAGCTATTGACAATTGTCCTACTTCGTTTTCTGTAAATAATGATGCAGGAACTTGTGGTGCAGTAGTTAATTTTACTCTCGCCCAAACACCAACTTCAGACGATATTAATAACAGTATGGAGCCGATATCTAGCCTATTTGATGGCGATACGTTTCCTATTGGAACTACTACGGTTGTTTATGAAGAGCGCGATGCCTCTAATACAGCTACTGGAGAGTTTTGTAGTTTTGATGTCACGGTTGTCGATAATGAAAATCCAACAGCTTCTAACCTAGGAGCAGTAAACGTACAGTGTATAGGAGATGTGGTAGCAGCAAACATATTAGATGTTACAACAGAAGCAGATAACTGTGGTATTCCTGTAGTTGCTTATGTTGGTGATGTATCTGATGGAAACTTTAATCCAGAAGAAATTACAAGAACCTATAGTGTAACTGATGCTAGTGGAAACACGATTAACGTTACTCAAATCATTACAATTGAAGATACGACGCTTCCAACAGCTTCTAACCTAGGAGCAGTAAACGTACAGTGTATAGGAGATGTGGTAGCAGCAAACATATTAGATGTTACAACAGAAGCAGATAACTGTGGTGTTCCTGTAGTTGCTCATGTTGGTGATGTATCTGATGGAAACTTTAATCCAGAAGAAATTACAAGAACCTATAGTGTAACTGATGCTAGTGGAAACACGATTAACGTTACTCAAATCATTACAATTGAAGATACTATAGATCCTACAGTTGTTTGCCAAGACATCACTATTCAATTAGATGCTGCTGGTAATGCATCAATTGTAGCTTCTGATATAGACAATGGATCTGCTGATACTTGTACAGCTGTAACGCTTTCTGCTTCTCAGACTGCTTTTACCTGTGCAAACATTGGAACTAATAACGTAACACTTACCGTTACAGATGCTGCTGGTAATGATGCTACTTGTGTTGCCGTGGTAACTGTTGAAGATAATATTGATCCAACGCCAGATGTAGCAAACTTACCAAATGTAACTGGTGAATGCGAAGTCACTACATTAACTCCGCCAACAGCCACAGATAATTGTGGAGGCACAATTACGGTAACCAACAATGCAAGTTTACCAATTTCAGGAGAAGGCACAACAACGATTTTAACTTGGACCTATGATGATGGTAATGGAAACATAAGTACACAAACTCAGAATGTAATTATTGATGATATTTCTGGTCCAGTTGCTCCAACGTTGTCAGTTATAACAGGACATTGTAGTGCTACAGTTCCAGTCCCCACAACTACAGATGGATGCTCAGGAAGTATTACAGGAACAACATCAGATCCTTTAAACTATAATTCACAAGGTTCTTATGCGGTTACATGGAATTTTGATGACGGAAATGGGAATTCTATTAATGTTGTTCAGAATATTGTAATTAACGATACAGTTGATCCAATTGCAGTTTGTCAAGATATAACGATTCAACTTGATGATATCACAGGTTTAGCGACCATTACAGATGCTCAAATAGATAATGGTTCTTCAGATAATTGTGGTGTCGTTAATTTTACGTTATCACAAATGGAGTTTGATTGTACTAATATTGGTTCAAATGTAATCGTATTAACTATTGATGATGGCAACGGAAATACAAATACGTGTACTTCTACAGTAACAGTAATAAGTCCAAATATTACAGGAGGAACAGTCTTAGGGTTTTTAAATAATAATCAAACCATTGCAGATGAAAGTAACTTAGTAGAAGTTACTGCTTGTCCAGATGAGCCACAAAATGGAGTTTTTAATTTATATGGACAAACAGGTAATGTTGTGTTTTGGGAATCATCTAATGATGGTGGTGTGACTTGGACAACTATTGCCAACACAACATCGTCATATTTTTACGCAGATATTCTTGAAACGACTTTGGTTAGAGCTGTTATTCAAATTGGTTCTTGCCAGGCAAATTCTTCAATAATTATTGTAGCAGTTATTCCTCCTGACATTCCGCCAACGATTATTGGTCCAGATGAATTTACAATCTGTTTAGGAGAAGATATTACAGTAGAAGCTGAAAGTTCTTTTGGAATCAATATTGATTTAGAAGAAGGGGGCACTTTTAACACTGCTAATCTTAATAATTTAGGATGGTTAGTAGATGGTACTGCTAGTTTCTCTGCTGGAGGAAATTCTACTGATGCGACAAAATGGAAAGGTACTAATGGACCTAAGCAATTTGGTGGACAATGTTATAATACAACTGATGGTAAATTCGCCATAGCCTATGGTGTTAATTATGAAACTACTTTAGAAACACCAATATTTAATACATTAGGATTATCAACAGCAACTTTAGAGTTTGATCAGGCATTTTATTTAAATGCAGGAGCGTCCTGTAAAGTTGAGCTATCTTTAGATGGAGGTATCACATATCCAATAATATTAGATCCTGGTCCAACCTATAATTATACAGGGCCAAGTGATTCAGGTTTTGTTATACAAAATATGCAGGGTAATAGTTGCGATAATGTGCCTTCCTCTTTTATAGATAATCATGTTTCTATGGATTTGCAAAATTATATCGGTCTTGTGGGTTTAAGGGTTAAATTTAGTTTAGATAGTAATCCAGGAAGTACTTGGGCATTAGAAAATATTATAATACCACAAGCTCCTGTTGATGAGATTATAGAATGGACAGATGGCACAGGAACAGTGGTTACCACAGGTTCAATAACTACGATTACACCTGTGACCCCTGGCGCACAAACATTTGGTGTAACGTCTTTAATTAATGGTTGCAGAGCAGATGGTAATGAAGGTACTGAGTTTATATCTGTGAATGCTAGTTTGGCATATGCTGGAAGAAATATTACACCTATTACTGGAGAATGTGGACAAGACATCGTGAGTTTGAATGCTTATGATAATACATTAACTGCTGCTCAAAATATTGTCAATGGTGCTTATGATAATAATTATACTACTGGAACTTATCCAGGAACAGGAGAAGCTGGTGTGTGGAATGTAGTTGCATCGCCTACAGGTTGTGGGAGTTCATTTTCATTTTCTAATCTTGGAGATCCAAGCGCAACGTTTTCAGGAGATCCTGGCACTTACACCTTATCTTGGACAGTTGATGGATGTGTAGGCACTGTCGATGTGACTTTAGATAGCTGTCAGAGTTTAGATTTTGATGGTACAAACGATCATGTAGTTTTTGATAACAACTATAGTTTGTCTGGAGACTTTAGTGTATCGATTTGGGTGAAACCAGAATCTATTGGCGGTCAACAAACTATACTATCTAAAAGAGACCCTAATGCTATTGACACGGGTTATGATTTAAAAATCAATAATTCAGGACGATTAATTTTTAGTTATGACACTAGCAGTATAAACTCGGGTTCTCACAATTTGAGTGATGACAGATGGTATTATATAACTATTGTTCATACTAATACTAGTTATGCTTTATATGTTGATGGTATTCAGCTTAATACAGCTAATGGTTCTGCTCCATCCGTCAATACTTCAGATTGTATTCTAGGAGCTACTGAAAGAACTAATGGAAAGAATAGATTCTTTAATGGATGGATAGATGAATTACGTATTTGGAACAAAGCACTCGATGTTAGTCAGTTGCGGGAAACAATGAATCAAGAAATTGAGGATAATATTGCGGTTCGAGGTGTTACAGTACCAATAGATATTTCAGGTTTAGCTTGGGCAGATTTAGAGGGTTATTACCGTATGGATGTGAATTGCGGATTTTTAACAGCCTACAAAGGTATAAGAGGTCGATTAAGAAATATCAATTCTGCGCAGCAAGAAACTGCACCTATACCATATACATCAAGAGTAGATGGTCAAGATTGGGCTACGGATGATACATGGACACATTTTAGTGTTTGGGACGCTCCAAATAGCTTAGGAATTGATGGATTAACTCCTATTGATTGGAATATAGTTCAAACATCACATAATATCAACTCTGGCGATAAAGACATTACAGTATTAGGATTATTAGTAGATTCTAATGAGTTAAGTATTCAAGATCCAACTGCACCGTATAATGAAACAAATGTTGGTCAAATGCTTTGGGTGACTCATTATTTAAAATTGGATGGAATAATCGATTTGGTTGGTGAATCTCAACTCGTTCAGAAGCGTTATGGTTACTATGATCATGATTTGAATCCAACTACAGCAGAAATATCTAACCAATTTAACGAGAGTATTTTAGATGTGACGAGTTCTGGTGTATTAGAGCGTGACCAACAAGGAACAACCAACCTTTATAATTATAACTATTGGAGTTCACCAGTTAGTGCTTCTAGTACTACATCAAATAATAATCCATTTGGTATTGCTTCAGTACTAAGAGATGGTACAACTTCTTTAACACCTTTAACTTTACAATGGACCACCGCTCAAGATGCGATTGGCAGTACATCACCAATTACACAAAGTAGTAGATGGCTATATGCTTATGAAAATTACCCTGTAGGCTCAACAATAGAAGAGGGTTATGCACAATGGCGAGATTTAGCAGAAACAGATGTTTTAGCAACTGGATTGAGTTTCACTTTGAAAGGAAGCGGAGCAGGAGACCCTGTCTTAGATGTTCAAAACTATGTCTTTGTGGGTAAGCCAAATAATGCAACAATCACAACACCTGTAACTATAGGAAACCAAGCATTCGTTGGTAATCCATATCCTTCTGCAATTGATGCAGATCAATTTATTAGAGATAACCTTCCCGGAGCTTCAGGTAATCCTGGTTCTACACAAAGTACTGACGGGACATTATACTTTTGGGAGCATTATACCTCTAATTTTACTCATGTACTTGAGGATTATGAGGGTGGTTATGCAACTTATAATTTGGCTGGTGGTAATCCTGCAGTCTCACCACCATTAATTAGTGGTAATGGAACTTCTACTAAGCTGCCAGGGCAGTACATACCTATTTCACAGGGTTTCTTTGTAACCGCAAGTAATACTGGGGGAGGTATTCAATTTAAAAATAGTCAACGTGTATTTGCAAGAGAAACAGAAGCAAGTTCACAATTCATTAGGTCTAGTAATCCTAATATGTATACCTCACAACAAGATCCTAATCCAGCAATAAAAAGAGTCCGCTTAGATTTTATAACACAAGAAGGTGCAATACGTCCTCTTTTATTGGCATTTGTTTCTAACGATCAAGCTAGTGACGGATTTGATTTTGGCTACGATGCGGAAAATGCAGATGCAGAATTTTCTAATGATATGTTTTGGAGAATTGAAGATTTAAATTATACAGTCCAGGGTGTTGGAGATTTTGATGAAACCAAACAGTATCCATTAGGACTATTCTTAAACGCGACAGGTTCAATTGAAATTGCACTTAAAGGTTTAGAGAATTTCGATGAAGAGATCAATGTTTATATCTTTGATGCATTAATGGATAACTATTTTGATATTAATGATGCCAATTTTGAAATGATGCTAGATGCAGACAATTATTTGGATCGTTTTTATGTTGCATTTTCTTCGGAAGATTTCCTGTCTATAGAAGAAGAAGTCTCTAGTCAAACGATTATTAATTATTTAAATACTTCAAAAGAGCTGTATATCAAAATACCACAAATTTCCGAAGTAAAATCTATTCAATTGATGAATTTATTAGGTCAGGACATTCAAACTTGGAATGCTATACAAGATTATGCTTATGATGGTAAAATTAGAATACCAGTAAAAGGTATTTCTGAAGGAACTTATATCATTAAAGTTAGCACAGGACTAACAGTACATAGTAATAAAATTATTATCAATGAATGACTTTAAGGTAGATTTGTAGAATAAGTAAAAAGTGTATTTCATCGATTATTTATGTATTTTATGGATTTTATGGATTTGTGTTTGTATATTAGACCATAACTAAATAACACTTCATTAATTCCCAAATCAATGAAAACTCTATACTACTTATGTTTCGCTATGCTTTTTTTCGTACCTACTAAAAGCTTTTGCTCATCTACTGATGATGCTATTACCACAACAACTACTCAAGTCCAACGTGTTAGAATCGATGTAACCACAACAATGGGTTTTACACGACATCTACTGTTAGCATTTACACCCAATAATGCTGCATCAGATGATATAGATTACGGTTATGACGCTATAAATGGTGATAATTATTCAAATGATAGTAGCTGGATGGTTGGCGATCAACGTTTGGTTATACAGGGAGTTGGAGCATTTCAAAATACCAAAGCTTATCCTATAGGTTTGTTTTTATCTAATGCTGGTGATGTAGAACTAACACTATCTGCACTCGAGCATTTTAATGAGCCCATAGAGGTCTATATTTATGATTCCCTTAATAACACGACAACCTCAATTTCTGATAGTAGTTTTATAGAAACTATGCCAGAAGGGGATAGTACCAATCGATTTTATATAACGTTCACTAGTACTATCACTGCAATGGTTTTTGCCGATAGTACCTTGTCAACTTCAGAAACTCAATTAGAGACTCCACAAATTAATTATATCAGTTCTACCAAAAATCTTCAAATTAATGTGCCAAACGGTTTAGATGTTAGAGACATTCATCTTTATAATATTCTTGGACAGAAGGTTAAACAATGGTCTAATTTGAAATCAAATTCTTCTGGTAATTATACCATTTCTCTATCAAACATGTCTAAAGGTACTTATTTAGTTAGTTTTAAAACTAAAACTGGTAAATTCAATAAACGACTCATTATGTCTAAATGATGTCATTTTGGCTTTTCGTGTTGTGATTTTTTGTGCTGTTCTAAACATAGTAACGCCGCTAACGTATAGCACGCATAATGACTATTTTGTACCTAATAGACAAGGCTAATATAACATCATCAATAAAACACAGTCTGATATTGATTTTGATGCCATTCTTTTTTGTAATTTTAAGGTTACAAAATAAAGATGCATGTCAAAGAATAAACTAGGATTAAATACCGTTTGTGCTCACGTAGGTGAAATAAAAGATGAGCAGTTTAAAGGCGCTATATCGCCAATCTATTTATCTACATCCTATGAGTTTGATGATGTTGATGTTAAGCGTTATCCACGATATTTTAATACACCTAATCAAGAGTTTTTAGCTAAAAAAATAGCAGCACTCGAGCATACCGAAACAGCTATGATTTTTAGTAGTGGTATGGCAGCGATTAGCCACATGTTTCTCGCTTTTTTACAAAAAGGAGACCATATCGTTGTTCAAAACACCTTATATGGAGGTACGAGTAATTTTATTCGTGAGGAATTTCATAAATATGGTATTGATTTTACGTTTACTAATGGTTATGCAGTTTCAGACTTTGAAGCAGCAATTCAATCTAACACGAAATTGATTCATATTGAGACACCCTCTAACCCCTTATTGACGATTACAGATATAAAAGGTGTTGCCGATTTGGCAAAATCGAAAGGGATCGTTACGACAATTGATAATACATTTGCAAGTCCTATAAATCAAAACCCATTAAATTTTGGTATTGATGTCGTTATGCACTCAGCTACAAAATATTTAGGAGGTCATAGTGATATTTCTGCGGGCGCAGTCGCGAGTACTACAGCTCACATGGATCGTATTTGGAATGTCTCAAAAAATCTAGGTGGAAACTTAAGTGATATGACCGTTTGGATGTTAGAGCGTAGCATGAAAACATTGGCGCTTCGGGTCAAAAAGCAAACAAAAAACGCGCGTAAACTAGCCAAGTTTCTAGACAAGCATGAGGCGATTTCTAAGGTCTATTATCCAGGTTTAAAAAGTCATCCAGAACATCAATTAGCAAAAGAGCAGATGCATGATTTTGGAGCCATGTTATCTTTTGAGTTGATGCACGGTATTGATGCAATGTCATTTATGAAACAACTTAATTTAATCAAACCTTCGATGAGTTTGGCAGGTGTTGAGAGCACTATGCTATTACCCTCGCAAACGTCTCATGCACTATTAACTCAAGAGGAACGCGACGCTGTTGGTATTAGTGATCAATTGATTCGATTCTCAGTAGGTATAGAAACATTAAAAGATTTAAAAGCAGATATTCAACACGCAATAACACATACTAAAACCACTTCTTTTGCATAAAAATAATAAACATTCTGAGGGTTACGATTTTGAGCTTTTAGTAAAAAGCACACCTGAATTAGAAGAATTTGTATTTACTAATTCCTACGGAAATGTAACTATCGACTTCGCTAAGCCTAAAGCAGTAAAATTGTTAAATACTGCTTTATTGAAGGCGCATTACGGAATTAACTATTGGGAATTCCCTGATGCCAATTTATGTCCGCCAATTCCTGGTCGCGCAGAATACATTCATATATTGAATAATTTGCTAAAAAAACCGAGAGTTAAAGAGGATATAACTATTCTGGATATTGGAACAGGAGCCACCTGCATTTATCCACTATTAGGACAAGCAGAGTATGGATGGCGTTTTATCGCTTCGGAAATTGACAAACAAGCAATGAAATCTGCCCAAAAAATATTAATTAAAAATAAGTTCACTAAATCTATAACATTACGATATCAAGATAACGAACAAAATATCCTCACCGGAATTTTAAAACCTAATGAAAAGGTGAGTGCTGTGATGTGCAATCCACCTTTTTATAAAGACGAAGCAGAAGCCAATGAAAGCACATTACTAAAACAAAAAGGATTAGGAAAGCAAACCGATACAGTGGTTCGTAATTTTAGTGGTACTGAAAAAGAATTGTGGTATCCAGGAGGAGAGAAAGCCTTTGTGCACAATTATCTATATCAAAGTTCACTTCTAAAAACTAATTGCTTTTGGTATACCTGTTTGGTATCTAAAACGCAACACGTTTTAAGTATGGAAACCTCATTAAAAAAATTGGGAGCGACAGATTTTAAAATCCTACAAATTGCTTTAGGTAATAAAATAAGTAGAGTAGTAGCTTGGACGTTTTTAACTGAGGAGGAGCAGAAGGCTTTTGTTGGATAGATTAGCTCAAAACTTTTAAAAAAAAGACGTCTTTGCGAGAAGTGAGTCACAAACTGGAAAGCAGACTCATATAGTATACGCAATCTAGTAATAGATTGTTTGTTGCTAAAAATGGCTTCGTAATGACGACAACAAATATTCGTA
Source organism: Psychroserpens sp. (assembly GCA_034111845.1). GTDB lineage: Bacteria > Bacteroidota > Bacteroidia > Flavobacteriales > Flavobacteriaceae > Psychroserpens. The sequence continues at coordinate 17,824 of JAWUWM010000050.1, forward strand.
ATGACGACAACAAATAAAAGATAGATGAAATTAGATATACTCGCATTTGGAGCACATCCAGATGATATAGAATTAGGATGTGGAGGAACGATAGCCAAAGAAATTGCTAACGGTAAAAAAATAGGTCTTATAGATTTAACTCGTGGCGAATTAGGAACTCGTGGTACAGTTCAAACTAGAGATCAAGAAGCTAATGATGCAGCAAAAATAATGGGTGTTACAGTACGAGAGAATTTAGGGTTTTCAGATGGATTTTTTATAAATGATAAAGAACACCAACTCAAAATCATTGAAATGGTTCGTAAATATCAACCAGATGTTGTGTTGTGTAATGCGATAGACGATCGGCATATAGACCATGAAAAAGGAAGTAAATTAGTTAGTGATGCTTGTTTTTTAAGTGGTCTCCTTAAAATAGAAACAGCACTTGACGGGAAACCACAAGATAAATGGAGACCAAACCTAGTATACCACTATATTCAATGGAAGATTATCGAGCCAGATTTTGTAGTAGATATCTCAAACTATATAGACGTTAAAATGGAAGCTGTTGCTGCTTATAAAACGCAGTTCTATGATCCAAATAATACAGAGCCTGAAACACCAATAACAAGTAAAAACTTTATAGATGGCATAAAATATCGAGCTAGCGATTTAGGTCGTTTAGTAGGTACAGAGTTTGCTGAAGGTTTTACAGTAGAACGACATGTTGCTGTGGATAGCTTGTTTGACTTGATATAAAGCGATATGGGTTGGAAATGTTCACTCGTTATTATTGAGAATAAAGACGGTTTTATTGATGATCGTGTACTCTTAAATAGGTATTGGTAAGGGAGATTATATCTTTGATTCTCAATGTGCTTTGTATGAATGTATGTGTCCAGACGATGAGTCTATCAATATTGCATACCACAACGGGAATATTATCATTAGCGATGACAATCAACCCACTGCAATACCATTAAAGCGTGCTGAAAATTTAGATTTAACAACTTTCGAAATAGCTTTAATTAAATTGTTTCCAACTTCGGAAATTATAACAGTGGCTTGCCATAGTGCAATTAATTATCATGGCTATTCTGTGGTAGACAGCGGTGTGAAAATACGATTTAAAACACTATCGTCAGATGATGATAAAATGGTATTTGGTTCTCCTATTGAAGATGAGATAAAGATCTATGAGACTTCTGTTTTAAAGTGTGGTATTAATTATTGGTCCTATGACAATGATTCTGAGGCTATGTGTACTGAAGACCAATTAATGGAAGACTTCACATTTAAAATAGCTGCCAGACGATTAGGTGTTAATCTTGATGCTGACGATGGAGACGAATTGATGGAACGTGTCGTATTTAAGAAATATATTAAAGCTAAATCAGAAGTAACATCCACTAATTATAAAGCTGAAGCTAAAAAAGTAACTTGGATAAAATAGGCTATTATCATTAGAGTGATAATTGTCTGGCAAAATCTCAAGCGCACTGTTTTTAGTGAATAGTTATTGCATTTCGGTTTATTGGTGTTCTTCACCATCAAATTTAATTTCTAATTTTTAAAAAAGTTAAGGCTCAAAAATAATAAAGTTAGCGCAGACTGTTTGCTGCCAATTTTAGCAGACATAAAGAATTAAAATTATTCTATTTCTTCTTTCTTCTTGGGAGTGTAAATAATAATGATTTGAATAATTATAGCAAGAAAGGCTAATAGGTAAATTTCTATTTGTGTGAAAATTTCAAGTTTGTCAACAGCCTTATTACTAATGGACATTTGTCTTTTACCTTCACGTAATTGAATTTTAGATAAGTCATACAAGTTTTCTTGAATGTTTGAGATAGTATTAAAAAAAAGTATTTTTTCACTAAAATTAGAACCTACTAATGCGTTTTCAGAAGATTTTAAGATTTCAAAATCACTTTTAAGATTATTTAGCGTCTTTTTTTCTTTTGTGGTGAGCTTTGTTTGCTCAAATCTAGAAACGAGTCCTGTGATGTTTTTGTCTAATTGTGAACTTCTATTATTAAAAAAAGTAGTGTCTGTTAGGGCAGCAGCCATTTCTTTCTCTTGTACAGCTTTAGATAAATCAAAAAGTAAATCACTGGCAACAACTCTATCTTCATATATTGTAACAACAGCATCTCTTACTCTCACAAAATTATTTTTGTCAATAAGGTTTGTCATTACGATAAGAACGAATACAATGAGGATTCCAAGAATCCATTTTATTTTATTTAAAAAGCTCATAATAGAGATTTAGTTTAGTTAAAATCGAATAATAAAGATAATGAAGTTTGGAATTATAAATTGATTAAAAATGTTAGAAAATGCTTAAATTTTAATTGATTTTAGAGTGGCTTTTTTTGTTAATAATTAGTCTGTAAAATTTATAAAAAGTTTATGATCAAAATGTTGACGTGCAATAGTAACACGAGTATGTTAATTATTTAAATTAATATTATAAACGCTAGTGTCACTTAGACAGTGTTTATATGTTATTTTTATAATAATTTTAAAAAAAAGTCTTTGTAGTAACTGTGAATTATTTTACATTTGCACACGCATCGAGAAATGCGTCCAAATGGTGGTTGTAGCTCAGTTGGTTAGAGCGTCGGTTTGTGGTACCGAAGGTCGCCGGTTCGAGACCGGTCTTCCACCCAGAATATCAAAGCTTCTCAGAAATGAGGAGCTTTTTTTGTATAACTAACTCAAAGTGTAGGGATTAGTTTTATTTACTAACTTTTAATATATGTCTAGTTTAGTCTAATGTAAACCAGTTTTCTAACTATATAATTAAAAAGTCTTCAATTTTCATTGAAGACTTTTTTATTGAAGGGAGCGTTAATCTATCGTTCACTAGCATTTTTTAAATCGGCTTGTGGATTTTTAACAAAAGGGTATACAAATTGCTTTGCAAAGCCTATAGGATGTTTGACATCGCCTAATTCTGTGCTTTCACGCCAATTTGTACCTTGGTCATAATAAGTACCAAAAATCATATCGATAAAAGGAAAGTGAATCGCAAAGTTTTTATCATATGCTTTTGGATTATCAGAGTGATGCCAATGATGAAATTGTGGTGTTACAAAGACATATTTTAAAAAGCCAAAGTTTATTCTTGTATTGGCATGTGCTAAAACTGCTTGAAATGACCCAATAACGATATACGTGAAAAATACTGAACTATCGAAACCACACACACACATAGATTTGTATAAACGACATAGATAGCACAACAACTAAATCAAAGAAATGTGTACGTGAACCTGCTAGCCAATCTAAGTTTTTTGTTGAATGGTACACGGCATGAAAACGCTATAAATACGGAATCTTATGAAAGAAATAGTGCGCTGTATATTGAAATAAGTCTGATACTAAAAAGGCTACATATAATTGTGGTAAAAATGGTATGGATAGGATGGTGTTTTGAAAGCCTTCTAAATCTATGTTTCTAAAAATGGTCATTGCTGGAAATTGAACTATAACACCAATTATTTGAATGAATAAAAGACTCACTATGAAATAGACCAAGTCTGTTCTCCATTCTTCATGTAACTTCGTTTGGTTGAGTCGTTTTGGTAGAAATAATTCTATTGGAATAAATACAATTGCATAGACTAAGACATCAATAAGTAGCCAGTCTAAACCAATAGTAAACGATTTATCTTGAATACCAGAACCTTCTGGTAGTGCTGTGTCAATTAAAATGGTTGCAGCAATTATGAGTGTTGATGTGAAACCATAGCGTTTTTTATTTCTTAAAATAAAACTTGTAAATGTAAATGATAGTATTAAAGCTCCTAGAATTGACTATTTTACAATTTGTGGGTTATAGATGGCTCTAAAGTCTTTGGTTGTAATTGTCTTTGGAAAGTAAGCACAGATTAAAAACCTTAGAGAGACCAATGTCTAGAAGAACGGATAGGTATCCGTTAATTTTAGCTTATATTTAGTCTTGGAGATTTGTTTGTCATTGTTATAGTTTAAAAATGGAAAAAAATAAAGGTCCAAGATATTAAATTTATCTTGAACCTTTTTTTGTTTATGCGTAAGCGATAGAAGCGTTATCCTTTTTGTCTTTACAAAAAGATTTAAGCGGATAGCGCGGTTTTTAATCGCTCCTTAGAGCGCGTAAAAATACGCCCAAATACGCCTACTTAGTTTCTGCTTTATCTGCAATTATTCTAGCATCGCGATTTGCAACTTCCCACGCTGTGTAAAATACCAATCGTGTTCTGTTTTCTAATAAATCATATTGGATTTTATCTGGCGTATCACTTGGTTTATGATAATCGTCATGCGTCCCGTTGAAATAGAAAATTACAGGAATGTTGTTCTTAGCGAAGTTATAATGGTCACTTCTGTAATAGAAACGGTTTGGATCATTTTCATCATTATAGGTGTAATCTAAGATGATATTGGTGTATTTTGTATTTGCTTCTTCGGAAATGTTATGCAATTCTGTACTGAGTTTGTCACTTCCAATAAGATAGACGTAGTTTCTGTCTCCTTCACGTTTGGGATCTGTTCGTCCAATCATATCAATGTTTAAATCGGCAACTGTATTTTTTAATGGGAAAATAGGATCATTATCTGTATAATGTCTAGATCCTAAAAGTCCTTTTTCTTCTCCTGTAACATGTAAAAATAGGATAGATCGTTTTGGTCCATCACCATTATCTGCAGCAGCTTTGAATGCTTCTGCTATTTCTAGAATAGCTACAGTACCAGATCCATCGTCATCTGCACCATTGTAAATTTCACCGTCTTTAATCCCTTCGTGGTCTAGGTGTGCAGAGATGACAAGAACCTCATCTGGTTTTTCTGTTCCTTTTAAAAATGCGACAACGTTTTCAGACTCTACTGGCTCAGTTTGACTTTTAATATCAGTAACTATTTTTGTTGCTATCGTTTTTGGAGTGTCAGAATCCATAATCTCTGCATAGATTGATTTTCCTAGTTTTTCACTAGTCACCATAAATAACATAGCCGGTTCTTTACTTTTCAGTGAAATTCTACCAGCAGCGCCAGATGCTGCAATTCTTTGATAATAGGCGCCATATTGTGCAATCATTTGTTGATTAACAAAAAGTGTTGCTTTTGCTCCATTATCTTTAGCTGCGTCTCGTTTTGATGAGATTGACGCTCTACCAGAACTCCATTTAGTATCTTCGGTTGTTCCTGAGGTTATGTAATTTCCATCAGAATCCTTAGGTTCACCAGCCTTTATGAGAACTATTTTTCCTTTAACATCTAGGTCTTTATAATCTGAGTAGTTTTCTGAGTCAATACCGTAACCAGCATAAACCACTTCATTAATATCTAATTGTTGAGTATCTGCATTACCCAGAATTAAAAAGTCTGTGTAGTGTTCCATTGCGGATTCATTAATGATCATGTCTACTTCCGGCGCTTTTTGTTTTTCTAAAGGGACTTCTTGAAAGTAGTCATCACCAGAAAGTGGTGAAGGAATACCCATATTGACATATTGATCTTTTAAATAGTTAACCGCTTTCTTTTGACCTGGTTCTCCTGTATCACGTCCTTCAAAGTCATCTGAAGCATAGATATAAAGCATATCTTTTAGTTCTTGAGACGTTATGGTATTACCGTAAACTGTTGGGTCTGCAGGAGCTTTATTTACAGCTTTTTTGTTGGAGCTACCACAGCCTATTAAAAGTAATCCAGCAGCTAGGATATTAAAAGATTTTTTCATTAAATATTTGTTTCGTGAATTTATGATACGATATTACGAAAAATCTGAATAAGTTTTTGTGAAGACTATTAGTCTTTATAGAAATTTTAACAAGCTGTTAATAGTCTTGATCAACGACGATTCTTTTATCAGAATTTGCCAAATACCAAGCGGTTGCAAAAATTAATTTTGTTCGCTTTTCAAGTAATTCGTAGTCAATTTTTTCTGGTGTATCTGTAGGTTGATGATAATCATCATGTTCGCCATTAAAATAGAAAATTACAGGTACTCCTTTTTGGGCAAAATTGTAGTGGTCTGACCTAAAGTAATATTGGTTAGGGTCATTATCACTATTGAGTTTGTAATCTAACTCTAGCTTTGTAAACTCTGTATTTGCAGCTTCAGAAATATAGTGCAGTTGTGTACTTAAACGATCTGAACCAATAAGATATATATAATTGGGATTATTTTCGTGGGCATCATCTATACGACCTATCATATCTATATTAAGATTGGCAACTGTATTTCTCATTGAAAATACTGGGTACTTGGTGTAGTATTTGGAGCCTTTTAGTCCAACTTCTTCGCCAGTAAGGTGTAAAAAAACAATACTACGTTTTGGGCCACTACCTTCTAAGGCTGCTTTTTGAAACGCCTGAGCCATTTCCATCACCGCAGCAGTACCAGATCCATTGTCATCTGCACCATTATATATTTCGGTATCTGTGTAGCCTTCGTGATCTGAATGTGCAGATATTACAATGACTTCTTCTGGAAATTCTCTACCTTTCACATAAGCGATGACGTTTTGAGATTTTTTTAGATCTTCAGAAAAGAAAGACTTTGGTACGTTTTGGTAATATTTAGACCCTAATGGTGATGCTATTTTTTCCTTTATATAATAATCCTTTAAGTATTTAGAAGCTTTATGATGACCGGGTTCTCCAGTTTTTCGACCTTGAAATTCATCTGTTGAAAAGTCATAAACGTGCGCTTTAAGGTCTTCTTTAGAAATGGTGTTGAGATAGATGTATACAGTTTGTTCATCTTCAAAAACAATACTTTCTTTGAGTTTATCTATTTTTTCGTTATGACGCAAAGTAGCGCATGAACCAACAAGAGTAAGGGATAAAGCAATAAGGTAAAGTTTCATTTGGGGATAATAAACTTAATTAAATTTAAATAAAATGAAAATTAAGGTAATACTGGAGTGTTACCTTAATTTAATTATTACATGTCTATATCATCAATTTCTAAACCATCGAGTTCTTCAATTGATTCTTCTTCAAGTTGTTCTTCTTTCTCCTCCATTTTATCTGTGTTTCCAACTTCAGAGGTGCTAAATACTGCTTTATAAGTTGTAAGCGCTAGGGCGATAATAGTCATTAGAAAGATTAACTGAATTGGTTTTTTGAAATGCTGTTTATCCTTAGAAGTAAACAAAGCGAGCAGTCCAAAGACTAAAGCAGCTATAGCTGGTATAAATGCAATATTAAATAACGGTGTTACTGCTAGTATGAGTGCTAAAATGGCAGTAATAAAACCAAAAATTAAAAATAACTTCTTCATATAATTAGTGTTTTAAACCTGTTGCTGATTTGATTTTTAATTCTCCACTTCCAACTGCTATTTTAAATTTAGCGTAGACTGGTATTTTGTTTTGATCTGCTGTAAGCCACAAAATATTGCCATTACTCCCTTTAAGAACAGTACTATTGTTTATTGAAATTCCCAATTTGTAACATTCTTTTTTACCTATAGCTGTATTTATAGTTTCTTTGCCTAATAATTTAATTGTCACAACACTTTCTTTGGTATCAAAGAGTACTGTGAAGTTTTGACTATCACCAATACTAGCTTTGTGTATATCTAAGTTTCTTATCTGATAAAGTGTTGTTACTAAATCACGAGTTGAAGCCCCTATTTTAAAAGATTTATTTTCTTCCCATATGGTCCCATCACTTCTCGTTTTGCGCATTGTACTCGCAACAGTTCTAGTTTTATGATTGAACTTATACTTCATGAATTTGTCATGACCACCTTCACTAATATCTCTATTATATAAATACGGTGTTAATGTTTTTGGGCTTACATAACTTTCATATAAATCTCTAATTTTAAAGAAACTGTCCCATTTACTGTAGGTTGTGGCAGTACATTTTAATTTTAATAAGGTGGATTTTGATGTCTTTACAGCACTAGTCTCCATAGTGACTTGAGCTAGCTCATTAAGTAGTCCAGACATGTTGTAGGATGCAGCAAAGGTTAGTTTTTCACCCGCAGCAATAGCATTGTTTTGAGAAGACGCACTAGACAAAACACATATAATAAAAGCTGGTATTAAAAGTAATCTCATAATTATTAGTTTGGTTTAATAACGTATTAATAAGCATTTATTGTGCCAAAATACAATGCTTTCTAATATCTAACTAATTTTTTTATTGAAGTTTCAATTGATATAATTACTTAGTCTTAAATGATATTTATCATAATTTACTTTGAGGATACTTAGTAACTTAGTATTGAACCCAATTGGTTTGAATTATGAAAAAAATATTATTACCCACAGATTTTTCTGAGAACTCTATCAACGCTATACATTACGCACTAAATTTATTTGAACATGATACATGTACTTTTTTTATACTTCATGTAAAAAGTTCAACATCCTATACTACTGATGATTTAATGCTTGCAGGCAGTGAAAGTCTTTATGACTCCATAGTCAAAGGCACAAAAGATCAACTTGATAACTTAGTTGCTAGATTGAAAAAACAGTTTAATAATAAGAATTTTCAATATGAAACGATTGTAGATTATGATATTTTAATCGCAGCGATAAAGCAAGTTAAAACATCAAAACAGATAGATTTAATAGTGATGGGAAGTAATGGTGTTACTGGTGCAAAAGAAGTTGTTTTTGGGAGCAATACCATCAATGTTATCAGAAATGTTGATTCTGATATATTAGTTATTCCTGAGGGTTTTCAATTTGAGAAACTAAAAGAGATTTTACTTCCACTAGATTCTTTTGATTCTATGGGTGGTAAAGCGTTTTCTAAAATATTAAAATTCGTTAAAGCTTACTCTAGTAAATTACATGTTTTAAGAATAAATCAAAATGGGATCACACTAGATGTTCAAAATAATGACTTAAAGAATATTGCATATTTTTTAAAAGATTTTCCCGGAATTTATCATAATATTAATGGCGTACCTATGCATTTTGCAGTTAGTAATTATATTCAAACGCATGCCATAGGTTTAACAATACTTATTGAACAGAAAGAACTACTCTTTGAGCGTTTTTTTATGGGCTCTTCAACCACAAAAATTGGAAATAATATTGAAGTTCCACTTTTAGTGTTTCATAGTAGTTAATAATTGGTTTTAATGAACAACTAAAAAAGGCTCTATGGTAAATTTAAGAGGCCTAATTATACTATTCTGATTCTGTTTATTTCGCTATTTTTACTGATGAATAATGTTTTCAGTTTTTTCTTCTTTTATAATTAAGGGTGTTATTAATTGCTCTTCTTCCAATATTGCAATAGCTAATTTCACATAATCATTTACTGTTTTTTCAATAGATCTTGGGTCTGTGATGTTGATGTAGCCTTTCCATATAAGTTCTCTGTCTTTTGTTGGGCAAATACAATACATTGAGGTTTCTGCCTTATAAATTTTATATTCTTCATAGTAGTCTGGATTATAGACTATATCTTGATGTATTAAATAGTCATCTTTAAATTTTAGATATGTTTCACCGTAATTTTTATAATCTCTTTTATAAACTGTTTTATCTTCAACACCCGTAATTTTAGTGAGGATTATAGTGTCAAACCCATCTTCAATAAGCTTGCTTTCTAGAGAATCTAAGTCTGCTTCTGTCATTCTATCAGTTTTTGAAGTATGATCTAATACATTCAAACTGATAACAGCTTCAGTACCTCTGAGTTCTAGTTCATTTTTTAGTTTTTCTTCGAATTGCTGCCTCGCAGCCTTGTCTGAAGTCAAGCCAACTATCAGTACTTTATAAGGTTCGTACGTATCTATATTTGGATTTTTCCAACGCTCTACTAATTGTGTTGAAGAGCAACTGATTAAAAGAGCAGTTGCAATTATTGCTAGTGATTTTTTCATAACAATTGATATCTAAGTTATTCTCTATCTAATAGGTGTCTTTGTTTGTCTTCCTTTTTGATGTCTTTTATAATTCTAAAGAGTTCAGATTTCATTAACTTATACTCTTTTAGGAAGTCGGTAATTGCTATGATTAAATCGCTGTGTTCTTTGGTGTAAGCTTTTTCTTGTTCCACCTGGTTTATACCATCAATCATTATTTGTAGTTCATTTTCATGAACCTTAACTGCTTCTATAAGAATATTATTTCGTTTTTGAGATTTATTAATTACATCGACAATTTCTTTAGTATCAGAAAATTTTCCTGACTCAATTATTAAAGAAGTAAACGATGTTATAAGGTATTCAAAAAACAGATGTTCATCTTTTATAAAACTTAATTCAGATAGCCATTCTTTTGATGCTTGGTGTATTTCATCAGCACTTAGCCATTGTACATATTTAACCTGTGTTTGTATAGTTTTCATTATTTGTTTTTTTTAAAGAAAGCAGAGTAAAGTCTCTCTAACTTTAATCTGCTTTCTGGATGATTACAAAACCTCAATTATTTTTTTAGACTTTTCTTTAGCCTCCTCTATCTTTTGAAGATTTAGTTTTAGAATACCATTTTTGTAAGTAGCTTTTACATCTTGATTGGTATTAACTGATACCGGAAGTTTTAATGACCTTTTAAAGGAATTGTAACTAAACTCTTTACGAGTGTAATCTTCTTCTTTTTCTTCGACTTCTTTTTCCTTTTGGCCACATACATTGAGTGTGTTGTCCTCAATAGTAACTTCAAAATCCTTTTTTGAAAATCCAGGGGCTGCAAATTCAATTTCATAATCTTGATCGTGTTCTTTGACGTTCATTGCAGGCATTAAACTGTCTTCGTCTAAAAAGTCATGGTTAAAAAAATGATCAGTACTTAAAAAACTTTTAAGACTCTCGTTGTTCCATGGAAATAATCTATTTCCGTTGTTAAATTTTAGTATTGACATAATAATAGAATTTAGATGTTAAACTTTAATTTATATCTCTAAATTACTACTTAAGTGCGTTTTGTGAAATGATAAATATCAGTTTGATGAAATTTTTAGTAAGAAATTAAACATTTTTAATTGTACTTTTTAAGTATTGAAATATCTGTGATTTAAGGTTTTCAACATCTGTAATAAAATTGTGCGATTTACGCTCTAATTTATCTTGCGTTTTAATAAAAAACATATCGCACTCTAAATCATTACATTCTATTTTATTTGTAATTTTATTACTATGGGATTTTAATTCAAGTAATAAATTTTCTATTCGAATTGTATGTAAATCAATTTTTTTTATCAAAAATCATAAGTGTTTCAAATAGATTCATGACTCTTGGTTTAAAAATTCTAGCTTCAATTAAGAATTTACAGAACCTTAATTCTTCATCTAATTTCATTAATTTTTGTTTGAATTGACTTGTATTATAAAGCAATTCATCAATAGCTTTGTTACTGTTATATTCTAAATGTGCTTCCATTGTTTCTTAGATTAAATCATTACTTTTTCAATGTCTGTTAATTTTGGGATCTTTGCTTTCCACCCATATACATCTTCTATTTTTACTCTAAAAGCATCTAATGCAGTAGGTTCTCCATGAATTAAATAAACTTTTTCAGGAATATTTTTAATGTCACTCATCCAGTTTATTAAATCCTGTTGATCTCCATGAGCAGATAAACTTTCAATATTTTTTATAGTAGCTTTTACGGAATAATATTTACCAAAAAAGCGAATTTCGTGTGCGCCTTCTAGTAGCTGCCTACCGCGAGTACCTTCAGCTTGGTAGCCAACCAGTAAAACTGTAGTTGATGGTTTATCAATGAGTTGTTGCAAATAGGTGAGCACTCGTCCTCCTGTGACCATACCACTTCCTGCAATAACAATTTTAGATCGCTTATCATCAATAGTTTCCCACGTTTCTTTATAAGATTGGATGATATTAACATGATTACACATCGCGTTGTAATCTTGTACGGATAATTTATGCCATTTAGGGAAACGTTGAAATACATCTAAAACGTTGTTTCCCATAGGACTATCAATAAAAATAGGAATGTTTGGAATCTTATGTTCTTTATATAATTTCCAGAGGATATACATTAGGGTTTGCAGTCGTTCTACAGCAAAACTTGGAATGATTAAATTTCCATTATTATGAATAGTGTTTTTAATAATTTCAGTTAGAATATCTTCGGTGTGGTCTATTGGATGCAATTTATTTCCGTAAGTGCTTTCTATAAATAAAAAATCTGCCCATTCTGGAGTTTTTGGAGTATTGAGGAGGTAATCATTTTGTCTGCCAATATCTCCTGAAAACACAAAGCGCTTGCCATTGATATCGATCTCTATGAATGTTGCACCTATAATGTGACCATTATATTGAAAACGATATGAAATATGCTCTGAAAGTTTAATCCATTTATCTTCAATCTCTACCTCAAATAATTTTAGGGTATTCTCGGCATCTTTGATAGTATAGAAAGGCAGGGCAGGATGGTGTTTGCTGTATTTTTCTTTGTTAGCTTTATTGGCTTCTTCTTCATGAATTTTAGCGCTATCCTTTAATATGATTTTTGCTATTGCTAGAGTTGGTGCTGTGCCAATAATTTTTCCTGAAAAGCCTTGTTGTATTAAGCGGGGTAAATAGCCAACATGGTCTAAGTGTCCATGAGTTAATAACACAATGTCAATGGAGGAAACATCAGTTGGAAGATCGCTCCAGTTTAATTCTCTGAGCCCCTTAAGACCTTGGAACATACCACAATCAACTAGTATGTTTTTTTCTGTAGTTTCAATTAGAAATTTTGAACCAGTGACAACTCCAGCTGCTCCTAAAAAGTTAATTTTTACAAAGTTTTCCATTTTGATTGTTTATTTATCCACATAGTTGTGAAATTTCATTTAGAATTTTCTTTTTCCTTATTTCAGATATTCCTAAATGATCTAAAAAGAAACGGTCCTTCATTAATGCTCTACAGAGGACGATATCTCTACTTAATAAAAATTGCTTTTCTCTATTTGTAAGCAATGTAGATACCGTTATTGGATATAAACCTAATTTATCAATTCTATCTTTTAGACCATTATTTTTTGGGTAATCCCAGCTTAATAGATACAAACCACAGCAATTACCATATTGTAAGGCATCTTTTGTAAATCTCGTGTTTGTTACGACCCAACCAGGAGCAAGTGAGGCTGATTTTTTTAAGCTATTATTCCACTTTTCTTTAACATCCTGATATCTTGAGTTGATATATAAAGGGATTTTGACATTACAGTTTAGACCTTGTTCACCATGAAATTTACATTCTATAATTGTTGCTTCAGAATTTTTGAAGGCTATAACATCTATTTCATGTGATACACACTTGCCTTGCAATGTAGTGCTAACTTCAGTTTTATATCCTGAATGATTTAACATAGCACTTACAAAACGTTCAAACGGAAAACCAGTTGGTCCGAGTTCATATATTGCCTTTTTGAGTTTATACTTGGAAGCGAGATGACTTTTGTTTTTTTTAAGTAAAGCAAAAGCTCTATTGTAAATCTCCTTAGTAGAAATGCCTTGATATAATTCATCACGAACCTTATCTAGAATTTGATTAACAATCGTATTTTTTGCCCCAGTTTTTTTTAAAGAGGAACGCAATTTATCCAGTGAGAATTTTACTTTTTCACCAGAGGATTTAATGATTTCGATATCTTGAATTTCCATTCTAATGTTTTTAAAACCGCCAAAACCAATATTGCTTTTGACGATTTAACTTCATTAACTAATAAACTATATCTCGTTTTAAGTCGACTCAAAGAAGTCTCTTACCCAGGCTTTTACTTGATTTTCTGTCATACTATCAGTCTTTGTTGTTCTTTTTATTTTTGTACTCAAAAGTTTATAATTGTTATGTAATTCGTCACGAAACTTTTCATTTGTTCCTGCAGGGCCAAAAAGAACTAAAGCATCACTGTCATTAATCTTAGTTGTGATATCTGTAAAATACTGTTTGAGTTGATGTTTTTCACGTTCTAAATATTTACTATCTTGGACAACGTCTTGTGGGCCACCTTTTTGACGTGTTCCTGAGCCACCATGATTATTATAGTGCTCTATGTTTGATGAAACAATTTGTAACGTTTCCTCTTCATTTTCTATGGTTACAATGAGAGCCTTGTCTTTGTCTAACCAGATGCCTGTTTTTTTCATTTTAAATATGTTTTAGTTTCTTAAATCATGCATTACTAATATTGGAACTTTTAAGTGAAATGATATATCTTTTACCATAGCATTTGTGAGGATACTCCCAAAAAACGTATGCTTTTTGTTTATAAAGGCTACCATGTCACTATCTCTACTTTCAACAAATATATTTACAGCTCCTATTATAGAATGATGTGGCAAATCATGAAATTTATAATTGGTGCTTTCAAGAATTTCTTCAAGTAATAGCTTGTTCTCTTTTTGATTTTTATTTAATTCATTTTCTTCGGAAACATGAAGAATGACGATTGAAGCTTCACATTTTTTAGAAATTTCAGTTAAATAGTTTAACTCACGTTTTTTATAATGTGTCCTATAACTTGTAGGGAAAACGATCTCTTTTGGTAATGTGGTTTTCGCTTTTTGTGGTACCACGATGACAGCGCAATTACGCACTTTCTCCATAACGTAAATTGCTGTGCTACCAAATGCAGTTGCTCGTGAGTTTGTTTCTCCTCTAGTTCCCATGATTACTATTTCAATATCCTTTTTTTCTACTACATCTTTAATTGCTTCGATGGGATTATTAAATACAGAGATTGTTTTAAATTCGTGCTTTGGGTTTTCATATTCAGTCATGGCAATCATATCATATGTTTTTGCTAAGCCATTTTCTGAGTGCAATTTTGCCGTTTCATATAAATCGCTACCAGGCTCCATTTTGAGAATACTATCAATTAAATTACTAGGAGAGGAAAACACATTAAGTAGGTAGAAAATACAATTGTCATTTTTGTATAACTCTATCGCATAATGTAAAGCTTGGGTAGCATTCTTAGAAAAGTCTGTTGGTATTAAGATTTTACGTTTCATGCCGATTCTTTTAGTTTGTATTATAAAAATACATTACAAACAGCACCTTTAAAATGATAAATATCAGATTGCTACGCAGGAATGACTAAAAATGGAATTAATGGATGAAAACCGATTTTTTTTATCACAGGTTCTTTTATAATATACTCTATAAAACTGTGTTTGTAGTTGACCATAGCGAGAATGTTTATTTCTGCTATTTCGATGAAATCATTGATTTCTATAGACTTTTGTGCATAATTGGGCATGAAATGAAAACTAGTGTTGTAGTTTCTTAAATGACTTTCTAGTTTCATCATGTTAAACTCTTGAATACCATTAAGTTTTTCTTTGGAGAGAATACAGACAGGCATGATTTTAGAGTTGTACAAGTCTGCTAGGTCTCTTAATGGGTTTAATTCTTTATAATCGTAAACTCTACTATAATCTGTTGGGAATGCTATCTGCTTTGGCTCAACAAAATCAAACTCATCTGGCACTATTAAAACAGGGCAACTTTTTATTTTTTTTATGATGCGTACAGTATTGCTTCCGTAGAAAAACTCTTTTGCACCTGTTGCTCCTGTAGTTCCCATTACAACAAGGTCTATTTGGTATTTATGTATTGTTGACTCTATGGCATCTTTCAAATCATTTGAGCTTAAAATAATCTCAAATTCATGATTTGCATTTGCACTCACAGTTTTTGCCATGCCTTCAATCTCTTTGAGTTCTTTAATAGCGTTTTGAGAAACTACTTCCATTAGTTTGTTTGAGATATTTGACATGGTGGATAACTTCATTTGAGTAGAATGAAGAATATAGAATTTGCATTCAATTTGACCATATAATTTTAATGCATAAACAAAAGCACTCCATGCATTATCCGAAAAATCTGTAGGTAACAGTATGTCTTTTTTCATGGTGAAAAGATTTAAATTTTCTTCGGAAATTAGGCTTTACAATTAAATGTTGAACTGATTTATATGAGTAATGAACTATTCTTTTGATGGTATTACTAAAAATGGAATGTTTAAATGAAATCCAATTTGGCTTATGGTATTTTTAAAAAATAAATTTTCAAAGAATGAATGCTTATTATTAATCATAGCCAAGAGATTGATTTTGTGCTTAATTTGAAACTCACTAATAGCATCAGTAATATTCATGTTTTTAATATCGTGAAATAGAAAAGCGTTATTTTTAAATAACGATTCTAAGTCTGCTTTGTTTGTTTTTTGAATATCTGTAAGTTCATGACCTAAAGAAATATGCATGGCATTAATCCTAGAATGATGTGATTTAGCTATTTCTTTTAAGATGCTTAGCTTTGAATTTTTATACACTACTTCAAAATCTGTTGGAAATAATACTTCCATTGGAGATTCGTAAGAAAAACCAGATGGAATTGCTAATATTGGACATTTTACTTCTTTAAATAGGTGTACTGTATTTGAACCAAATAAAATTTCTTTTGCTCCGGTAGCTCCTTTAGTTCCCATTACAATTATATCTATAGAATTGTCATTGACATAATCTTTAACGCCAGATATAATCGTGTCAAATCTTGCTTGAGTTACAAATTTATGTTTTGGGTTGTTTTCAAAATGTTTAGAAATCTTAGATACTAATTTTTCTAGATTCTCTTGTGATGTAGATCTAATGGCATCTCCCAAGCCAAATTGTGCAGGGTATCCAAGTACATACTCAACATGATAAACGACAGGTGTATACGTGTTAAATAAATGAAATGTACAGGTGTCATTTTGAAATAGTTGTAAAGCGTATTTTATAGCATTCCAGGAATTGTCTGAAAAATCTGTTGGTAAAAGTATATATTTCATAATCCTATTTTTTTATTAAAAACGTGCAGTGTTTTGCATTGCTAATATTGGTATGTCTAGTCCAAGACTAACTTCGTCAATTGTTGATGGAAATAGCATATCCTCTAAAAAGGAGTGTTGAGTATTTATCATTACTATGATGTCAATATTATTATCTGTTATATAGGTTTTTATAGAATTTGCTACTTTTTTACTGTCTTCTTGGCGAAAATTCACGTCGTTATCACTCAGTGTTTCTTTTATAAAGGATTGATTGTCTTCTTGTCGTAGAGACAACTTCTTGATTTTTGATATATATAAGACATCTATAGTGCTCCTGTATGACTTTGCCAAATTAGATAATAGCTTTAGTTCACGACGTTTATAAGGGATTAGATAATTCGTAGGAAATACAATATGTTTGGGCTGCGTATTGGTATAATTTGATGGTATAGCTAAAACGGGGCACTGCACATATTTCAAAACTTGAAATGTTTGACTACCAAATACGATATGGCGCTCATCAGATTTGCCTTTTGTCCCCATTATGATGAGATCTATATTTTTAGCTTCTGCGATGAGATTTGCCTCATCAACTAGAGAGTTGTAAGCAGAAATGATGTGATATGTGTAACGAGGGTTAGGAGAAATATTTTTAACAGTTTTAAGTAAGTTCTCTAATTTAGTTTGAGAATCATTTCTAACACTATTTAATACATCTTCAAAAACTTCACGAGAAACCAACTCATCATGATCATAAAATTCATTTTGATAGGCATTCATAAAATAGAAGGTTGTCTTTTGATATTTAAAAAACTCTAAAGCGTATTTAATTGCATTCATTGAGTTTTCTGAAAAATCTATTGGAAGAAGTATAGATAACATAGTGATTGTATTTAATGTTTAGTAGTAAATTTAGGCTGCTAATGATAGATTAACTATGATATATATCAGATGAATAAACATTTTTACAGACCCAAAGTTTCGCATTTATGTATGCTTCGGAATATTTTGGAAAATAGATTTATAGATATGATGATTATGGACTGTTTGATTTGAATTTTTTATTTCCCGAAGAAAAGCATATTTATTTATGTTTGATTTTACTATTTAGAGATAAGGCTTTAGAACACTTTTTCGTTTTTTGAGCTGCCTGTCTAAATCATTAATAACGTGTTTTACTGCTACTTCATAATTCTTCTCATTAGTAGAAGCAAAAACTCTTGGTCCAGAAAGACTAAGTTCAATTTCACAAATTTTACCGTGTCTTTTTGGATCATTTTCTTTTTTGAAAAACACATCTGCGTGAATGAGCATACCATGTTTTTCGTTTAATTTATTTAATTTTTCTGTGGTGTATGTTTTTAAACTCTCACTTGTGTCTATGTTTACAAATTGGATATCTATTTTCATAACTATTTACTTTGGTTATACTGTCAAATGTATTTAATATGAAAATGATGATAAATGATATTTATCATTGAACTACTTTTATTTAGCGACATGTTATTAACGTTCTATGGTTAGAGTGATTATGGATAATGACCTATTAGAATAAGTGATCTTAATGGACTCTTTTTAGAATTAAAAAAGTTTTAGTTATTTTAAAAAACCTAAAATTGAGTAACCTCTTTTAGGTTTTTAACTCAGGTTATTATAAAACAAAAAACGGGAAGCGTAAACTTCCCGTTGCAGAAGTGTTTAAAATTGTTAGAAAACCAATGGCTTAATAATATTTTAAAGACTTCATAACCTCCTTAACCACCTCAATTGGTAATTAAGGCTTTATTTTTAAAGAAACAGGAAGCCTAAACTTCCTGTTTCCTGAATAGAGTTTAAATTAATTACCTAGTGTATTTGATCTCTAAGATGATTTTACTTTTAAAAATCATCAAGTCAATTAAACTAAGTTATAATTTCAAGCTCTATATATGGTCAACAAAGTCTTACGATTTGCAAACCTTTATTTTAAAGTTTATTAGTAATTCAAAGAGCGTTTTTTAATTATAGTACTAAGATATGTTAGTTAATAGTATTAAAATATGATATATATCAGTTTTTATAACATCATATGTAAATGATATTATAAACTTCATTTAGCAAAAAAATACCGACGAGAAACAATAGTGTATAAATTACCTGAACCAACTTGACGTTAATAAATTTTAACCAAGAGACAGTTTGCTTTGGGAATATAAATAAGGCTAAACCTATAAACAGAGATAACCAACCTATTGAGGTAATGATAGCTTTAAAGTTTGGTTCCCAAATATTGTGAAACAAAATATTTAGTAGTCCAATAATAATAGCTAAAAAAGAAAATAGAATTAAGAATTTTTCATCATTGAGATCATTAAATATTTGTTTAATACGTTTGGGGTTAAGACTTAATATAAAAAAGAAAATAATAAGATACCAGCCCCAAAACTTTGCTAAAAAAATTGAATTATCCATAAGTGATTGTTATTTATTCGTGCAATACTAAAAAAGGAATGTGTGTGTGATATGTTATTTTCTCTACTCTAGTATGAAATAGCATATTTTGAAAATAATTTAGATTTTTTGCAACCATTACAATCATATCAATATCTTTACTCTCTACAAAACATTGTATGGCATCTTCTACATTTTTGTTCGTTAGAAAATGATAACTATGATTAAAATCTTCAAAATAATCATTTAATATATCTTTGTTTGTAAGTTGCTCGGCATTCAGTTGTGTGTCTTTTTTATGAATATGAATAATTCGTAAACCAGTTTTTATGTTGTTTAGAATACTCGTGAGTGGTTGAAGAGTTTTTAAGTCGTAGGACAAATTGTAATCTGTAGGAAATGCTATTTCTTTTAGTTTAGAATATTGAGCATGTTCTGGAACAATTAAAGTGGTGCATTTTACTTTGGTAATCACATCGCCAGCATTACTACCAATAATATATTCTTTAAGACCTGATGTTCCTTTAGTGCCCATTATTATCATATCAATTTTTTTTTCATCGATATGTTTTCTAATAGATTCTACAAAGAAACTGTAATCATTTAAAGTGTAAAATTTATGCTTTTCATTAGGTTCAACATGAAGACTAATCTTTCTTAATACATCTCTTAATTTCTTCTTTGATGGTTTTATATATATATTTTCTATAGCCTCTTGACTCGGTATATAAGTTGAGTCACTTACTATTAAGTTTTCTATTTTATTGACATGAAGTAAATAGAAATTACAAGTTGTATGTTCATGAAAATTAATAGCATAAGTGATGGCATTCCAGGAGTTATCAGAAAAATCTGTTGGTAATAAAATATTCATCATTTAAATTTCTTGTTCTAAACAAATCTAAATGTAAAAGCAATAAAAATAAATGATATTCGTCATATTGGGAAACAATACCGACTGCTTACGAAATCTCTTGTAATTTCTGGAGATCTAAAACTTTAATATTTCTTCCTTCCATTTCAATAAGACCCTGTTTTTTAAAATCAGATATGGTTCTAATTAATGTTTCAGTAGCTATACCAGCAACACTAGCCAGATCATTTCGTGAAATTCTGATAGGATCGTTTGGATTTGAATTTATTTTTTCAGCAAATCTTAAAATAGTAGAAGCGGTTTTCTTTTGTACCGAGCTGTATGCCATTTGTAGGAGTTGATCTTTTACGCCGGTGAGATCATCAGTTAATAATTGAATAACCTCTAAAGTCACTTTATGATTATTATTTAGTATCTCTTTAAGTTCTGTTTTAGAAACACCAACCATTTCTAAATCTTTAATAGCTGCAGCTGTTTCACGATAAGGGATGTTTTGTATAAAGGACGTGTAGCCAAAAAGGTCATCTTCCTTATGTAGTGCTGTAGTAAGTTCCTTGCCTTTTTCATCAAATTTATAGCACTTTACAGCACCTTTGGTTATTAAATAGATGAAATTAGAATTATGCCCTTCTTTATAAATAGTATCATTCTTTTTGTAGTTGAAAATGGTGCCATTATCATCAAAGAAGTTTTTTAAATCATTTAAAGTTCTTAGTTGTTCTTCGTCATTAGAAGTAGAATTAGTAAAGGTTTCCCGCTCATCTTTTAAGATAGAAGCTTTGGCAATTCTACTTTCAATCGCACTAATGATTTCATCTTCGCTAAAAGGCTTAGTAATGTAATCATCTGCGCCTAGATCCATACCTTTTCTTATATCTCGACGTTCCGTTTTTGCAGACAAAAATATAAAAGGAATAAACTTTGTTTCTTTATGTTTAGATAAGCCTTCAAGTACACCATAGCCATCAATAATAGGCATCATAATATCACAAACCACAATATCAGGTTTATGTTTTGTAGCTATTTCAAGTCCTATTTGCCCATTGCTAGCTGTTAGTACTTCATAGTTAGAAAGCTCTAAGAGCTCAGCAGTATTTTCTCTCAATACTGTATCATCTTCAATCAAAAGTACTTTTGTCATAATTGCGCTTTGTTTGGAAGTTCTATCGTAAAGATTGATCCTTCATGTTCTTTACTTTCAAAAGTAATAGTTCCATTTAAATGTCCTAAGTGATCTTTCACGATATTTAAACCGATACCTGTGCCTTGCAAAAGCAATGCGTTTTCTGCTCTAAAATAGCGGTTAAATATATTTTTTTGATCTTTTTTTGGAATCCCAATTCCGTTATCTTTGATTTTGAAGATGGTGTTGCCTTCATTTTGCGAAATACTAACATCTATAATTGTGTTTTCTGAAGAATATTTAATAGCATTATAGATTAAATTTGATAACACCAATTCTATAATTTTTTCATCTTGGTATAATGAAACTTCGTCAATATTATCTGGATAATTAATTTGTTGGCCATCTTTTAATAACATATTAGCGTTATAAATAACTTCATTTAAAACCTTACTCAATTTAAATGTTGTAAAATTATAATTGATTTTACCTTTCTCTAATTTTTCTACAGAAAGGAAATCATTCAAAATTTTATTGAGATATTGAACTTTATCTGTGATTGTTTTTATATGTTTCTCACGTTTCTCTTGTTGCTCGGTTAATTTGTATTTACTCAATAATATTGTTGAGGTTAAAATACCACTAAGCGGTGTTTTGAATTCATGAGACACCATAGATAGGAACTTGGTTTTTAGGTCGTTGAGTTCTTTTTCTGCGGTTAAAGCGGTTTGTAACTCTTTAGTTCTTAGAGCGACGGTGTTTTCTAATTTTTCTGTATAGTTTTTTTGTTCTGTGATGTCTAAAATAATAGCAAAGTATACTCTTTTATCCATTAATTGAGACATTTGCAAATGTACTTCTACAGGATATGTCGAACCATCTTTTCTTTGATGTACCGTTTCAAATTCAATTTTATTAACGAGTTTGTTAGTTAATGGGGCAATTATTTCTTTAAATTGTTGTTCGTTAAGATTAGGTTTAATGTCATCGGGTCTCATAGTTTTAAGCTCATCTAAACTGTAGCCTATGTTTTTTTGAGCTCCATAATTTGCATTTATAAAATGCAATGTATCTTCTTCAAATACAAATATTTCATTTAAAGACTCGTCAAACATTGCAGATAAATGATTGCTTTCTTGATCAGCTCTTTTACGTGCGGTGATGTCATTTTGAATCCCTATAAAATGGGTCACATTTCCTTTTTTATCTTTTATGGGTGTAACGTACAAATCGTTCCAAAATAAACGTCCATCCTTGTTATAGTTCCGAATTATTGCATGACAACTTTCTCCTTTTTTAATTGCATTACGAAGTATTACGGTGCCTTCCTGATCTTTATCATCTGCTTGTAAAAACCTACAATTTTTATGCAATATTTCTTCGGAAGAGTAACCTGTTAATTTTTCGAATGCAGAGTTAAAATAAATAATAGGGTTGTCTTCTAGAGAAGCATCTGTAATAATGATACCATTGCTTGCTGATTCTAATGCTTGGCTTTTAAGCATTAGATTTTTTTCAATTTCTTTTCTCTCTGTAATATCTATAACTAAAGCCATTACATAGTTTTTACCATAAATGGTAAAAGGATTTAGACTCGCTTCTATGGGGAAAACATTACCATCCTTTTTAGTGCCAAAAATATCACGACCATGTCCCATTTGACGTTGTTCGTTATTTTTGATAAAGCCTTTAAAATGGTCACCATGTTTTGCATGATAATTTTTAGGGATTAGAATGTTAAGAGGCTGTTTGAGTAGTTCTTTACCATTATATCCAAACATCATCGTTGCAGCTTCATTAGCTTCAACAATATTTTGATGCTCATCAACTACAACAACACCTTCTGAAATAGAGTTTAAAAGGATATTGAAAATATCTTGATCTTGTTTAAACATGTTTTGAAAGCTGCATTTTAAGAAAATAAATATAAAGATAACTAAAACTATTAAATTATAAAAATGATTATTTTTTAGTTTGAGTCTGTTGTTATAACTGATTTATATCATTCTTTAAGTCTAAGGTTACATCTAATTTTACCACGTAAATAAAAACACAAAACATGTCAACTAAAAATAAAATGACGCTTAGATTTTATCAAAACCTTGGAAAACTTTTTTATGCTATTGCTGCCTCTGATGGCAGTGTTAGAAGCACAGAGATTGATAAGTTAAAGGCTTTTGTGAATAAAGAGTGGTTGGATGTTGATGAGGTCAATGACGCCTTTGGTACTGATGGGGCATATCAAATAGAGGTTGTTTTTGACTGGTTATATGAGAATGAAGAACTCTACGTAAATTCTTGTTTTAACGATTTTATAAGCTATAAAAAAGAACAAAGTCATCTGTTTACAGATGAGGTTAAAAAACTGATCTTAAAAACAGCGTCGTCTATTGCATATGCATTTTCTGGCATTAATAAGTCAGAATTGATCATGATTGCAAAACTGGATTTAGAACTTAGAAAAGCATAACTATGAGATATTATTTTACTAAGATTGTAAATGGGGGTTTTGAAGTTATAGAAAATAAAATAGTAGCGTTATTAAAAAATGAAGGGTTTGGGGTGCTTACATATATTGATATGCAAAGAACTTTAAAAGAAAAGCTTAATGTAGAATTTAAAAAATATAAAATTCTTGGTGCCTGCAATCCACCATTTGCATTAAAGGCCTTGGAGGCAGAGGATAAAATTGGTACGATATTGCCTTGCAATATTATTATTCAAGAACATGAACTCAATACTATTGAAGTTTCAGCAATAAATCCTTTAGTGTCAATGCAAGCTGTAAATAATGATAGACTTAAAAAAGTAGCTCAAGAGGTAAGTTCTAAGCTCGAAAATGTTATAAATAATTTAGAAGATGAAAAGTAAATTTAATGAGTTATTAAATTCTGAAATACCAGTTTTAATAGATTTTTTTGCTGATCGGTGCGGACCGTGTAAAACTTTGACGCCAGTTTTAGAACAAGTAAAAGAAGAACTTGGAGATGCAGTAAAAATCATAAAGATTGATGTGGATAAAAACCAACCGTTAGCAGCGAAGTACCAAGTACGCGGTGTGCCAACCATGTTATTGTTTAAAAATGGTAAACAAGTATGGCGTGAATCTGGAGTGCTTCAAAAAAATGAGATTATAAAAGTTATAAAATCAAATTACTAGATAGATGAGCATACATATACAAGTAAAAAAGGAGATATTGTAGAGATGATTTTGCTACTAGGGGATTCTATGTGTGTCAAGTAAATTGCTGAAACACTTTTAGAAAACTATGAATGATATAATGATGTTAGAGGCATGTTTGGTAATACATAGTTTTCGCTGTGTATGATGAATATCATTTTGTATAAATGTTTACACTACTAATTTTGTGGTATCACTTTTAAATTTTTAAATCATGAAAAAAGCAATAATTTTATTTTTTGTCATTATAATAATTCCACTTTTTGGATTCTCACAATCTATTGAGAATCTTGATTACATATCGCCATTTCATGATGACATTGCTGTTGTCAAAAAGGAAAATCAATGGGCTTTTATTAACAATAAAGGTGATATTATAGTCGATTTTAGAGATGATTTAGTCACTACAAAATTTGCTGATGCAAACTATCCAATATTTAGTGATGAAAGATGCTTAATTAAGCAAATCAAAGATGGTATTTCCTACTTTGGTTATATAGATACTTCTGGGAAAACTATTATAGAGCCTCAATTTTTAAATGCAGCCAATTTTAGCAACGGTAAAGCAATAGTGCTAGAACTAGTTAAAGAACTAGTTGGTGAAAATAAAGCCTTAGGTAAAAATGTAGTTTACCACAAGTATTATGAAGCGACTATAGATACCAATGGCGAGATTAAAAATTATCTAACTCAAAAGGCTATTAATATCGTTTTAGATAAGGAATTCACGCGAAAGCCACCTCAAATTATTTCCAAACATATTTCAGATAATCTATTTGCTGTTAAGTATAAAAATAATAAATGGACAATCATCACAATTAATGAATAATATCATATCCAAGAATTTAGAATGAAAGCGAATTTAAATTTAGGAAGTGTTTTTGGAATCAAAATAAAAGTACACTGGACGTTTTTCTTTTTATTTGCTTGGATTGTTTTTGGCGAGCTAAAACGAGGTGGTAGCACAGGCAGTATTTTGTTCAATATAGCTTTTGTATTAGCAGTTTTTCTATGCGTCGTATTACATGAATTCGGTCATGCCTTAACAGCCAACCGTTTTGGCGTTAAAACTGAAAAAATAACACTGCTTCCAATAGGAGGAATGGCACGTTTTGATAAAATTCCAGAGTCTCCAAAGCAAGAAATTCTCATAGTCATTGCAGGACCTTTGGTTAATGTTGCTATAGCGATTTTACTTTATTTTATTGTTCCAGTTCATGAGCTATTTAATCACAGTTTTACAGATACGTATGAAATATTTGTAAGTTTCACATTTCAGAATTTTTTATTCTTTTTATTTATTGTGAATGTTGGTTTAGCGTTGTTTAATATGATTCCTGCTTTTCCAATGGATGGTGGACGACTATTAAGAGCCCTATTAGCTCTCAAAATGAATCGTGCTAAAGCCACACAGATAGCAGCAAGTCTAGGTCAATTTATCGCAGTTTTGTTTTTATTAGTTGGGCTATTATACAACCCGTTTCTAATCTTTATAGCCTTGTTTGTCTTTTTGGGAGCTTACGGTGAAAATCAAATGGTACAACATATGGCATTGCTAAAAGGTCATACTGTTGAAGAAGCAATGCTTCTCAATATTTCAACATTTAATCCTAAAGATTCTATAGATCTTATCGTTAATAAATTAATTTCTGGAACTGAAATTAACTTTGCTGTAGTTGAAGAAGGCAAAGTTAAAGGGATTTTATATCACAGACAAATTATTGAGAATTCTAATAAGAATATTTTAATAGAAGATGTGATGGATACAAACTTTAAAACTGTAAAGAATACAGATGATCTCAAATCAATATATCATCTTATTTATTTTGAAAAACAAAGATTTCTTCCAGTTGTAAACCAAGGCAAACTAGTTGGAGCTATTGATGCTATAAATTTAAATGAATATATATTATTACAATCAAAATTAGCTTATTTGAAATGAAAGTTTGGAGTTATATTATTGCCTTTTTTTTGCTGCTCTCTTGTTCTGGTAAGAAGAAAGGTATCTTACCAACAGAAGGCCCTTTGACAGAGTCTGTCTATTCTTCAGTAACCATACAGCCAGATAGTTTATATCAAGTATTTTCTAGTGTTTCAGGGATTTTAGAATTTAATTTCGTAGAAGAAGGTGATGTCATTCCGAAGCATAAAAAGCTATTTCAAATTACAAATAACACTCCCAAACTGAATACTCAAAATGCAAAGTATGTATTAGATTTAGCCAAAGAAAATTATAATGGAAGTGCTACTGTTTTGACCAGTATTAAGGATGAAATAGTGGCAGCAAGATTGAAATTCAAAAATGATTCTATTAATTATTTCAGACAAAAAAATCTTTGGGATCAGAATATTGGTTCCAAAGTACAATATGATACTAAAAAACTTAATTATGAGCTAGCTTTAAATCAATTAACACTTCTAAAAAATAGATTGAATAGGACTACAAACCAATTGCATACAGCTGTTAAACAAGCACAGAATAATTACCAAACATCATCTATAGCCACAAAAGATTTTACAATTAAAAGTAAAATTAATGGAAAGGTATATGCATTATATAAAGAGCCTGGAGAAATTGTTACAAGTATGGAGCCATTGGCGTCTATTGGAAGTGCGGAAGACTTTGTGATTGAACTATTAGTTGATGAAGTAGATATTGTGCAAATCGCTAAAAAACAAGCCGTTTTAATCCATTTAGATGCCTATGAAGACGTGGTTTTTAAAGGAGAAGTGTTCAAAATATATCCTAAAAAAGACGAAAGAAACCAAACATTTACGGTAGAAGCTATTTTTAAAGATACTCCAAAAGTTATGTATCCAGGTCTTTCTGGTGAGGCAAATATTATTATTGGTGAAAAAGAAAATGTATTAACCATACCTAAATCATATTTGATTCAAAATAATAAAGTGAAAACCGGTGACGGATTGATTACAATTAAAACTGGATTACAAAATATGGAGTTTATTGAAATTCTTTCTGGAATTACTAAAGACACTTATATCTATAAACCAGAATAATGACGAACTGGAATGTCATATTAAGCATTGCCAAAACACATTTGCTCACTAAAATAAAGCAAACGTCTATTGCAGCGCTTGGTGTCACTTTTGGTATTGGTTCCTATATCACATTAGTGTGTTTTATGACAGGTTTAAATACGATGTTAGATGATTTAATGTTGAATCAAACACCACATATTCATGTCTATAATGAAATTGAACCTTCAAAAAAACAACCTGTGTCTTTATATGATAAGTTTACTGAAAGTTTTAATGTGGTTCGGTCTATTAAGCCAAAATTAAGTCAGAAAAAAATCCACAACGCATTACCTATTATTAAATATTTAGAGACTAATAAGGATGTACGAGGCGCTCTTCCGCAGGTAAAAACACAAATATTCTACGTAGCTGGATCGATAGAAATTGGTGGAAATCTAACTGGTGTTAACCCAATAGACGAAGCAAAACTTTTTAACATGGGAGATTATATTGTTGAGGGGTCTGCGGAAGCATTGCAAACTACAGATAACGGAATTTTGTTAGGTATTGGGGTTGCTAATAAAATGTCTCTAAAAGTTGGAGATCGGGTGCAAATTAGTCCAATTAATGGTGGTGTTTTTCCATTAAAAATCGTGGGGTTTTATCAAAGTGGCGTTGCAGATTTAGATGCCATTCAAAGTTTTACTGCGATTAAAACAGTACAACGCATCTTGGGAGAGGCCAAAAATTACATTACAGATATTAATGTCAAGCTATATGATATTGAATACGCTATTCCATTAGCTAAAAAAATTGAAAAGCAATTTAATCTAAAAGCAGTTGATATTAAGAGTGCGAATGCACAGTTTGATACTGGAACTACCATTAGAAATCTTATAACATACGCAGTATCTATAACATTGCTCATCGTTGCAGGATTTGGTATATATAACATTTTAAATATGCTCATTTATGAGAAAATGAATGATATCGCCATTTTAAAAGCAACTGGATTCTCTGGTAAAGATGTACAGCTTATTTTTATGAGTCAAGCAATTATCATTGGTTTTGTAGGCGGAGTTTTAGGTTTGATTGTCGGCTTTGGATTGACAAGTTTTATTAGTACGATCCCTTTTGAAACAGAAGCGTTACCCACGGTAGAGACCTATCCCATAAATATGGATCCTAAGTTTTTTGTCATTGGTTTTTCATTTGCTATGGTTTCCACATGTCTTGCAGGTTATTTGCCAGCTAAGAAAGCCAAAAAAATAGATCCAGTTAAAATTATAAGAGGACAGTAATATGAGTTTTGTATTAGAAGTAAAACATGTCAATAAATATTTCAAAAAGCCTGTATTGTTTCATGTTTTAAAAGATATCAATTTTCAAATTAAAAAAGGAGAGTTCGCTTCTATAATGGGGAAATCTGGTTGTGGGAAATCTACGTTGCTCTATATTCTGTCCACTATGGATACAGATTATGAAGGTGAATTGCATTTGGAGAATCAGTTAATTACAGAACAAGACGGTACACACTTGTCGTATCTGCGCAATAAACATATAGGTTTTGTGTTTCAGTTTCATTATTTACTCTCAGAATTTTCGGTATTAGAAAATGTGATGCTTCCTGCTAAGAAATTGGGTGAGAAATCATATCAAGAAATTGAGCATGATGCCATAGAAAAACTTAAGATGCTCAATATAGATCATTTATCGAAAAAAAGAGCATCACAAGTTTCTGGAGGTGAGAAACAACGTGTTGCTATTGCTCGTGCTCTAATAAACAATCCTTCAATAATTATGGGAGATGAGCCTACTGGGAATTTAGATAGCCACAATGCAGAAAACGTATTCAATATTTTCAAGCAGTTGAGTGATGAAAAGGGGTTATCCTTACTCATTGTAACACATGACCAAGATTTCGCAAATAAGACAGATAGAATTATCCAAATGGGAGATGGGAGAATAATTGATTAAACCAGTTATTGATATTCATCATTTACTCATTTGAAAATGTTTTGTATCGTTGTTAATCAAGTGTTTAGTAGCTATGTAGTTGAATGAAAAAAAACGAAAAACGAAAATACAGAGGAACAAATATTAGATGCAGCTAAAAATGTATTTCAAGCTAAGGGAATGGATGGCTCGTGTATGTAAGAAATTGCAGATAAAGCTGAAATTAACAAAGCCATGCTTCATTATTATTATTATTATTATTATTATTATCGGGAATGAATATAGTGCAGGAAAAGAAATAGGAACTTTAGAGCAACTAAACGCCACAGCTATTAAGAAAAGTCAGTTTGTCATTGGTAAACTTTTTCGTTTTGGGTTATTGGAATGGGTTTATTAACCGTTGGGTTAATTTTGGCAAGACTTATTTTTAATGTCCCTATAATTGGTAGTTTGCCACTCATGTATTTCTATACATCGATTTATATTTTTGTAATTTTAGGTATTGGATTATTTATCTCAAATTTTACAGACACACAGCAGCAAGCCATGCTTATTGCTTGGTTTTTTACTGTTATTTTTTACTTTAATGAGTGGTTTATTTATACCAATTGAAAGTATGCCAGAATGGGCTCAAACAGTAACAGAATTTAATCCAATAAAATATTTTGTAGAAATCATGCGAATGGTCATGCTTAAAGGTTCTGGCTTTAGGGCTTTTCTTCCACAATTATTAAAAATAGTACTGTATGCTATTGTTATGAACAGATTAGCAATTTGGAGTTATAGGATAACTACCTAAAATATTAAGTAAAAATAGATATCATTATTCAAATAGAAGATGGTAGAATACTTGGGTGAGATGTCTTTTTTTAATGATATTAATCATTTTAGGTTATACTGTTTTTAGTTTACTTTATAATCAGTAATTTTAAGATTAATACCCATGAAAACACTGCAAGATATAGAAATTCAGATTATTAGGTTAACGACTAGTATAGAAGTTAACTACCCAGAACTCTATGTGACTTTAGATGAAAATCCAATTACTATTCCATCAAAGACTCATCCAGATATGAATATCACTATCATGGAAGACTATTTAGAAAGTCTCAAACAGATATTGAGGCAATACACTAAAACTCATAACAAGAAGTAATGTCGTATATAGACTATTATAAAATACTAGACATTTCAAAAGGTGCGACTAAAGCCGATATCAAGAAAGCCTATCGCAAACAAGCTCGTAAATACCATCCAGATTTAAATCCAAATGATAAGGAAGCAGAAAAGAAGTTCAAAGAAATTAATGAAGCTAATGAAGTCTTAAGCAATCCAGAAAATCGTAAAAAGTATGATGATCATGGAGAGCATTGGCAACATGCAGATGAATTCGAAAAAGCAAAACAGAAAAACCAGTATCAAAGGAGTTCTCAAGGTCCTCAAGGAGGTTATTCAGAAGACGATTTTTCAGATTTCTTTGGATCTATGTTTGGTGGTGGTTCACCGAGAGGCGGTGGCAGAGATGTCAAGTTTAGAGGCCAAGATTTTAATGCACAGCTACAACTTAATCTTAAAGATGTATACACTGAGCATAAACAAACATTAACGGTAAACAAAAAAAACATTCGAATCACTATTCCTGCTGGAGTAGTAAATGGTCAAATTATAAAAATAAAAGGTTATGGTGGGAAAGGTATTAATGGAGGTCCCAACGGTGATTTGCTAATTGAGTTTTCTATTGTGAATCAATCCCAATTTAAAAGAGACGGTCAAAACTTATATGCTTTAGTCAATTTAGAGTTATATAAAGCACTTTTAGGTGGTGAAATTATGGTTAATACTTTCGACGGAAAAGTAAAATTAAAAATAAAGCCAGAAACTGAAAATGGGACAAAAGTAAAACTCAAAGAAAAGGGGTTTCCGAAGTATAAAAAAGAAGGACAATTTGGCGACTTATTTATAACCTATAACATAACAACACCCAAAAACCTGACAGCTAAAGAAAAGGAACTATTTACCGAACTTTCAAAACTACGATAACATGGACACATCACATCTTATATCAATCCAACAGTTTTGTATACATTACAAAGTTCCTGAAGATTTTATAAATACACTTCATGAATACGATTTGGTTGAAATTACCATAACAGATAATGACAACTTTTTAAAAACCAATCAACTAAACGCTATCGAAAAAATGATGCGCTTGCATTATGAACTTCATATTAATATTGAAGGCATTGACGCTATTTATAATTTATTAAAGCAAGTTGAGCTTCTACAATTAGAAATTAGAACATTAAAAAATAAGTTAAATTCTTATGAGGACTTATAAATTCTTTACTCTAGCAGTAATAGAAAACATGAAAGATTGGATTAACGTTATTTCATTTGTTTGGAGTATGGTATGATTTTAGTCATACTTATTATAATTTTAGGCGAGTTTGAGTTGCTGAGAGGTTATTTGAAAAAGAAGATATCAAATACGGTTATACGCTATAATGCACAAAAAGGTATTGAAATTTTAGGTTATGTACTACTTGTCTTCTTGATGATCACTTATTTTTCTGGTGCAATAAAAGATTTCACTATTATCATAGGTTTATTTGCAGCAGGATTGGCCTTTACATTACAGGAATTAATATTAAGTATAGCAGGCTCTATTTATATTTTTCTTTTAAAAGTTTATAATCCTGGAGACCGCATTGAAATTAATGGTATTATTGAGCGTTGTGCTAAGTGTTTATGTTAGTCTATATTGGATGTAGTTTACGGTTTTTATAGGTGTAAATTTAATTCAATCGGCATTTACAAAATGGTGTTTATTAGAAACCATTCTAGTAAAATGGTGTGTTAAAATGAAAGTGTTTCTTACTCGTCTTGTTAATTTATGAATGCAATTTTTTATGGTAGTAAGATTGATTTTTTTAAATTTAGCTGAAAGTAATTTTTAATGAAAGAACATAAGAAAGAGCACTATAGCCACAATCAAATTTTTGGAAAGAAAACTGAACTGTATTATGCTATTTTATGTGGCATCTTTCTGTTCACAGGTTTTTTAATTGAAAAATTATTTGACTTACCGCATTGGGTGTCTCACTCAAGTTATATCATATCCTATTTTTTTGGAGGCTATTTTATCACTATTGAAGCTTTTAAGAAAATTACAAAGGGAGGTTTTGATATTGATTTTTTAATGATTGCTGCAGCTGTAGGAGCTGCTTATATTGGCAGTTGGGCAGAAGGCGCTCTGCTTTTGTTTCTTTTTAGTTTAGGGCATGCCTTAGAGCATTATGCCATGAATAAAGCAAAAAAATCTATTGAGGCGTTGGGTGAATTATCACCAAAAACAGCCTTGGTAAAAAGAGGTGATAAGCGAGAAGAAATACCTATAATAGATTTACAAATAAATGATGTTATTGTTGTTAAACCCAACACTAAGATAGCAGCCGATGGCGTTATTATTAGTGGTAGCAGTAGTATTAATCAAGCACCAATAACTGGAGAAAGTATTCCAGTTGATAAAACATTTATAGACGACACTACCAACTTACCACAGTTTGACCAGATTGATAGAAAATATATTGTTTTTACAGGGACGATAAATGGAAATCAACTTCTAAATGTATTGGTACTTAAGATAAGCGAAGATTCAACCGTTTCTAGATTGATTAAAATGGTTAGTGAGGTTGAAACTCAAAAATCGCCAACACAACGACTTACCAAAAAATTCGAGAAAAAGTACGTGCCTTTGGTGATTATATTAGTCATTTTATTATGTTTTGCGTTTGTGTTAATTGACGAAAATTTTAATGATAGTTTATATCGAGCAATAACTGTTTTAGTAGCAGCAAGTCCTTGTGCTTTGGCAATTTCAACACCAAGTGCTGTGTTAAGTGGCATTGCAAGAGCAGCCCAAAAAGGTGTTTTAATTAAAGGCGGAAAGGCTTTAGAAGATTTGGGAGAAATTACAACGATTGCATTTGATAAGACAGGAACTTTAACCGAAGGGAAGCCAAAACTCACTAATATCATTTCATTAAATAATTTTGATGAGTATGAATTTGTTCAATTAGTGCTTGAAGTAGAAAGTTTAAGCAATCACCCATTGGCAAAGGCGATAGCGAAGGATTTAAAAGAACAGTATAAGGTTGAATGTCAAAATAGAGCGTCAAACGTTAATGCTATTCAAGGCCAAGGAATACAAGCAACTTATAATGGAAATACTGTTTTCATCGGAAATATAAAATTGATGGAAAATTCAGCTATAAAAGTAGATTCAAGTATTATTTACAACATCGATAATCTTTTAAAAAATGGACATACAGTAATGCTTGTAGCTTTTAAATCAGAAATTATAGGATTAGTAAGTGTCATGGATCTTCCAAGAAAAACAGCTGCAAGTACATTGTTGAGATTGAAAGAAATAGGTATTAAGCATATGATCATGCTCACTGGAGATCACCAAAATGTTGGTGATGCTATTGCTAAACAAATTGGGCTCACAGAAGCCAAAGGGAATTTATTACCAGAGGATAAAGTAGAAGCTATAAAAACTTTAATTGAAAGAGATAAAAAAATAGCCATGGTAGGAGATGGTGTTAATGATGCGCCAGCTATGGCATTAAGCACTGTAAGTATTGCTATGGGTGCCGCGGGAAGTGATGTGGCTCTAGAGACAGCAGATGTGGCTTTAATGTCTGATAAAATCGAAAATTTACCATTTGTGATTGGTTTGAGTAGAGAATCGAAGCGCATCATCACACAGAATATTTTTATCAGTCTAGGTGTCGTCGTTTTATTAGTACCAGTAACTGTTTTAGGACTAACAAATATTGGTTTAGCGGTCGCTTTTCATGAAGGATCTACTATTGTAGTTGTTTTAAATGCACTGCGATTACTTCGTTTTAAAATGGATTACTAGATACTGTAATAATCAAACTGATATCTCTCATAGTTTATAAAACAGGCATAATTTATATTTATTGAAAATTATAGGATGCTCACATTCAAAAACTTCAATATTGCAGATTGGTTTTCATTTTATAGAATAGCAGCAGCACCTTTTCTGTTGGCGCTTATTTGGTATGACCAACGATTAATTTTTACATGGTTACTTTTAATGAGCTATTCTACAGATGCTATAGACGGCTTTTTAGCACGTAAATTTAAAATCACGAGTCCTAGAGGTTCACAGCTCGATTCTTTTGGAGATCAAATAACCTTAATTGTTGGTCTCATTGGTTTATATTATTTTGAAACTGAATTTATTAAAACCAATCTTGTTTTAATAGGTGTTGTGTTTATACCTTATATTATTCAAATGATTATTGCCTATTCAAAATATGGAAAAGCTACAGCGTTCCATACTTATTTAGCAAAATTATCTGCCGTAATACAAAGCGCTTTTATTTTATGGTCACTATTTTTCTCTCCTAATTATTCTCTATTTTACATTATGATCGGTATTGGTTTACTAGAAACCTTTGAAGAAATCACACTCATCTTTATGTATGATAACTGGGCTTCAGACGTAAAAGGAACTTATTGGGCTTATAAAGATAAAAGACGTTTAAAAAAAGGAAAGTCATGAGAAGCTATTCACTTTTTACAATACTACTATTATGCAGTGCTATTGTTTGTATAGATATATTGGCTTTTTATTGGTTGCAATCTATTACAACACTTATAGTCTCTTCTTTTTTAAAAACCACTATCAATGTGCTTTTTTTGCTATTTACATTTGGTTTGGTAACTGGCATTATCTTATTAAAGATGCAATTAGATAATATGGATCCAAAGCGAAAACATATTCTCATATCGTCAATTTACGGTCTTGCAGTATCGTCGTTCATTCCAAAACTTCTTTTTGTTGTCATCATTTCGATTTTTTATGTAGCCAATTATATGTTTTCTGAAACCGAATCATTAATCATTGTGCCCGTTATTGGATTATTATCTGGATTTATTCCGTTTTTCATCATTGTGAATGGGATCTTTAAATTAGCATATCGTTTTAAGGTTCATCATCATAAAGTGAAATTTCAAAACTTACCGAAAGCATTTAACGGATTAAAAATTGTACAGCTATCTGATATTCATATAGGTAGTTTTAATTATAGGTATCATATTTTAGATCCGGTCATAGAACAGATTAATCACCTTAAACCTGATTATATATTTGTTACTGGCGATCTTGTAAACAACTATTCATGGGAATTACGTGGATGGGATAACGTGTTTAAAAACCTGAAAGCAACGTATGGAAAGTATGCCATATTAGGTAATCATGATTATGGAGATTACAGTGAATGGGCCAGTGATGAAGCTAAACAACATAACTTTGATGAGATTAAACAGTTTTATGAATCTATTGATTTTAAACTCTTGTTAAATGAATCATTAACCGTATCACAGAAAGATCAAGAGATCGCTTTGATAGGAGTAGAGAATTGGGGAAAACCACCTTTTAAGCAATATGGAGATTTAGAGAAAGCATTAGATCCTGTCAAGGAGGTGTCTTTTAAAATTATTTTGTCTCATGACCCAACACACTGGACTGAAGAAATTCTTAAACATACTGATATTGACCTCACTTTATCTGGCCATACTCATGGTATGCAAGCAGGTTTTGAGCGCAAGAACTTTCAGTGGAGTCCCATAAAATATAAGTTTAAGCATTGGGCAGGTCTATATAGACATAACCAACAATATCTTTACGTAAACAGAGGTTTAGGATGGTTAGGTTTTCCTGGGCGTTTAGGGATGCGACCAGAGATAACTTGTTTAGAATTAATCTGTACTTAATAGTTCATTACTGATTTTTATCATAGTTTGAAACTAGGCCCATATCTAACTTGTCAAGATTATATATAGTTATATTATGTCAAGAACAAAGAAAGTATTAGTTCTAGTATTATCCGTATTAGGGTTACTGTTTTTGTTAGCAGTTTGGTATAAATATTCATATGCTATGGATAAAGCGGAAGCATTTGAAGTGAATTCAGTAAAATATCCGCAAAAGCTCCTAATTGCAACTCAAGGAAGTGAATTTAAGGATGAGGTTACTCTCAATGTGATTAATCACTTTAAAGATGATTCTATATTTATTAGTGTCATAGATATTTCCGCTTTAAAAGTAGTCAAACCAGAAGAATATGATGCGCTTTTGTTGATTCATACATGGGAAAACTGGAAGCCACCAATTGATGTTGACGTTTTTATTAATAGAACTAAAGATTACAAAGATAGAATAGTAGTTATAACAACTTCGGGAGAAGGGTCTTATAAAATGTTAGATATAGATGCTATTACGGGTGAATCAAAAATTGAAAATATTTTGCCTTTTACCCAGAAAGCTATTTATAAAATTGAGCCAATATTAAATTAAAATGTGAAAATTTCAAACAATGATTAGAACACTAAAAGAAAAAGAGAGCATTAAAGTTTTAGAAATAAATTACATTGGTAACTTATCTTATATCTACCAAAATAGACCTTTTATAGCGCCAATCACTTATTTTTTTGACAAAGCTAATAATGTGATTATTGGTTATTCTGCCGAAGGACATAAAGTAAACGCCATGCGTAAAAATAACAATGTGTCTCTTGGCGTTTCAAACGTTAATTCTGTGAATTCTTGGGAATCTGTTTTAGCTCAAGGTGCTTTTTTAGAGCTTTCTGGAAGTGAGGCAAAATCACAGTTACATATATTTTCTCTTGGTGTGAAAGATTTAATTATTAATAAAGAACATAGAAAGCTAGACTTTATAAGTGAATTTTCAAGTAAAATCTATAAAGATGATCTCCCTGTTGTTTTTCAAATTAAAATTGAAGAAATTACAGGCAAAATGAGACGTAATTAATTAAAATTATCATAAATGAAATACATATATATCATCATACTATTAGTAGTGTTTACAAACTGTAAAAATGATAAAAGAGAGGAGAGCAATAATGGCGTTGAAGAAATTACTGAGACTAAACCAGTAATAGAAGATTCTTTGCAACGCATTGATTTAGACATTAAGGCTCCAGACAAATCTATTACAATTGAATTAAAACAAAAACAGTTCATTGAAAAAGTAGATGAAAGGAAAGATTTGCAAAAATTGATCATTGATAAAAGGTATCTCATAGAGAAGGAGGAGTATACAATTAATTTTAAATATCCGATACTTAATGAGTCTCTTAAACCAACT
Source organism: Psychroserpens sp. (assembly GCA_034111845.1). Taxonomy (GTDB): domain Bacteria; phylum Bacteroidota; class Bacteroidia; order Flavobacteriales; family Flavobacteriaceae; genus Psychroserpens. Next base: position 55,297 of record JAWUWM010000050.1, read on the forward strand.
AACAGAAATTTTAATGATTTTATTAATGAGTATTATGTGAATGTGACTAAAACAGAGTCAGATATATTAGAAAACAAGTTATTGTGTGATAGTATAGAGGCTTTAAAATTCAGAGAAGAACGGTTTATAGATTACAAAATCTATAATGTTAACGATCAACTAGTAAGTGTGCTTTTTTATAAAGAGAATTTTTATTCGGGAGCAATGCATCCCAGTTATTCTTTTGATGGTTTTAATTTTGATTTGAATAGAGGTGTTTTTATGAATTATGAGGACTTTTTTAATTTAGGGTCTGAAGAAGAATTAGTACTATTAATAAATGAAAAAATAAATGAGGAAATAGGAAAAGGAGACTTGTATTACGATTGTTGGGAATTGTCCTCAGATGATTTTTTTGAGAGTAAAAATAATTTCGTGCTTAATGATAACTATGTAGAGTTTTATTTTGATGATTGCGTCATGTGTCCTTCTTACACAGGTACTTATTCTATAGAACTCCCGTTAATAGAATTATTATCAGTTTTGAAAAAATTTGATGCAAACCCTTTAGTTTTTTAGTAAAAATTGAATAACCTAGAATGAAATGAAAATCTAATGAAAACAAAAGCTTATAAAAATTGTCAAAGTTGTGGTATGCCAATAAGCAAAGACCCAGAAAAGGGGGCGACAAATTTAGATGGAACAAAAAGTAATTTATACTGCAGTTACTGTTATCAAAATGGTGAGTTTACTTTTAAAGGCACAATGAAAGAGATGCAAATTTTTTGTAAACAAAAAATGAGAGAAGATGGGTTTTCTAAATTTATAGCGTGGTTATTTACAAGAGGTATTCCTAGACTTCAACGCTGGAAAAAGTAATAATTTACTCATGCACTAGCTAATACCTCAATAAGTTTTTTACAACCACCTTGTTTTATATATTCCGTGTGATCCTCTAAATTCTTGAATTTTTTACCACAAATATCACTGCACAACATGTTGTTATCAGTTGTCTTATTAAAAGCTTTCAGTATTCTTTTCGCTGTTTTATTATTGAAGAATGGTGGGTTTTTGTCAGGGTTCTCTCGGCACCAATCTAACATACGCTTCCATATAGTTGCACTTAAAGCTCCACAAGCATTACCACTCAAACCAAGTCCGCCAGCAAATCCAGAAACCATCAAAATTTCGTGATCACTAGCGTTCATTTGTTTCAAAACTTCAGACGTACAACTTAATGGTTGTTTTGCGATATCAATATCTGCAGACAGGCTTTTAGTAGCAGTATCTAATGCTTCTGGAGCCCATTGTTCAGTGAGATTAAAGCAACGCGTATTATTCATGCCTCGTAGTGTGGTTTTAACATAAATTTTGTCATTCCTAAAATGGTAGTGAGATTATAACCAATAATGTCTTTGCAATCTGTAGCTTCTGATGCTTTTGCGAAAGAGCTGATAATGTTTTTCGTCGCATTAACTGCAACAGAGATCGCTTTGTCAAGGTCTTTATGCTTTCTAAAGGATTCTGCTCCAATTGCTAAAGATGCTCCCCAAAGCATACCGCATTGATAACCTTGATTCAAAATGCCACCAGCTAAAGGATTCAAAGCACGTTCTTCATCTTTCATAGGGTATTCAAATTCACGATTTAATATATAAGCAAAAGTTCTAGAACAGGTTTGATATTTTTTAAAAACGTCTTTTGCGTCATTTATGTTTTTTATAGATGTTTTCATTGTATTCGGTATTAAATTTATTCTTAAGATACTGCTTGTAATAAAAGTAGACAATGACATATCTCACTATATAACAGAGGTTCTCAGTAATAAATTTATAGGGTGTGAATCTCAAAGTGAGAGATAGTATTAATTATATATTCTGAAAAGGGCAGCAACAAAAACCTTGGAAGTAACACAATAAAATAGATGAGAATAAAATTTGATATTCAATTTCTCTAATCAATTTTTTAAAAAAGTGTTTATGACTTATGTTATTTTATAAGCAGCTGATAATGAGTATTTTTAATGTCTAATTTAAAAATGTAATACTCATGAAGACTATAACTATTTTACTTATTACACTCTGTTCAATAGTCTCTTTTAGTCAAACAGAGAATGAAGGTGATATACTAATTAATAAGACTCAGCGGGATCATACCTATTATGCTGGAGAAACCTTCACAGTAAATACTGTGGTGCAGAGATACTTGGTCATCGCTGTTGGAAATCTTATTATTAATGATAGTATTAACGAAAACTTGACTGCAGTTGGAGTAGAATATTTTCTCAACAGTTATATAGCAGATGATTTTCGTATAGCCGCAGGAAGGGCTATTATTGACTCATAAATAGGTGACGATTTAGTTGCTTTTGGTGGGGAAGCTATACTTACAGAAAATGCCATAATACAAGGAGGCCTTATTTATGTTACCGGAAATATTGAAATAAATGGTGAAGTAATTTGTGGTGCAATTTTACAGTAAAACAGCAAGAATTTTAAAGGCCCTTCTAATTATTATAGATTACGCCAAGGACTATTCGACCGCGTACATGGAAATGGGTAAATGGTTTATGGAGGGAAAATTAAAGTGCAAAAAATTCATTGTTAATGGAATATGAAATTTTAATGAAGCATTTCTTAGGTTGTTTTCGGGATAAAATTTAGGTAAACTGATCCTAAAAGTTTCATAGCAAGCGTTGGGTGTTTTAAGGATGGTATGTGTTAAGGTGTATGTTTCTAGTGAATTTGAGGTGTAAAAAAACCTAACGAGAACTATTTTCAAGTAGAAGATCTTATTCTCGATACAAATTTCACTATTTATCAATATCGAAATTCACTCGAATTGATAAATTTTATTAAAATGAACAACGAGTTAATAGATGTAACAAATCACAAACAATTTATTCTTTCAGGTATCTTTATGCATTTCCTTCTTAATCATTTCTTAAGTAATCGAAAATTTTCCCGAAGAAAAACATAAACTTTTAATGCATGAAGTATTAGTGCAATTCCCCAGCCCATCATTGGCCATTTTGCCCAGAAATAATCTGGTGACCAGAATAAATTAATGATAATGAGTAATGTATTTATAAATATATACACGTATACATGATTTCTAAACGCAATTTTTGCTTCAACGCGTTGTTTTGCATTTTGATATGCATCATTTGTTTTCATGATAGATGTTTTTTATGATGTATTGTTTCCAAATAATTTTTTAAGTCGTCATAAATTTACAAGGATAACCTTAGTAAATAAATGATTTATATCAGTAAAAACGGATATGATGGTTATCATATATTATTAGATAGTATTAATTTTAGTCAAAATGACGGAAAATGAGATGAGGTATACTGAAATTATAGATTGGCTATTAGAAGGTGATGTATAGATACAATACCAAGTGCATCGTGATTTGCTTTCTAGAAATCGCGATGACCTTCAACAAAGAATAGAAAAAAAGTTTTTGGTGCTCAATTTTTATCTAGGCGTCAAGAAAAAGGGCATTAGGGAAAAGCATTTTATAAACCCAAATGGACATCATCCACTATACGCTAATGGCCTTAAGAAATCTTTGTATGTCACACCTGATGTTTTTCTGATAAAAGAATCTATAGATATCATTTTGACTACCTGTAAATCTAAAGATGGTGGTATTCTTCCTAATGCAAAAAAAACGTGATGTTTGTTTAAATGGCATGGCTTTTAATTATATGATTTATTTCAAAGTTGAAGCTGAAAAACTACAATATGTTATCGACTGCTTACTAAACGAACTTATGCTAGATGACGGTTTTAAAGTCCGACTAATAAAACTGGAAGTGTATTAAGTATGAAGATTTTATTCGTATTTTATGTTAATAGCCTAACTTATTCTTTAATGTCGGTACTTCCCATTTTATCATTTCCTTTAAAAAGTCATCTACTTTTTCTATTATCAGTTTTTTTGTAATATCATCTGGACTGTAAATTTCTAGCTCGATACTACTATTCTCTAAAGATATTTGCTCTACATATGGAAATAGAATGAATGTATGCACATCTCCAGTATACGACTCTGAAAACACTAAAGCTCCTCCTTGCATAAACTGATAGGCCGGAATTTGATTGGTAGATTCTATAAGCTCTTTTGGAAACGAATCAAATGTAATATTTATGGCTTCATTTGTGCCAATCCAATTGAGTTCTTGAACTTTCCAACCAATATCATATTGTTTGCAAATTGCGTTTAAAGTGTTAATAATTATACTTTTGGTTTTAGTTTGCCAAATCGTCTTTTTATCTACAACGGTTTTAATAGATACCTTGTAATCATTAATGCGTTCTTGTAAATGTTCTATTTTCATAATAAATAGTTATGATGTTATTGTTAAGTTATTTAAACATAAAAAGGTCAGAATCGAGCCAATTACAGCGAGAATAAACCAGAAAATCACTAAAAATAGATTCGCTTCTATATCTTGTCAAAATTGACTCAAAATCATAGCTATTAGAAAAAAAAAACCAATTGTACTTGCCTTGACAAGTAGTATTCCTATTAATTGACATCCATAACTTTTCAAAATAACCTGATGTTAAAAATCTACTTTTTGAGCTAAATTTTTCTCTCAATTACAATTATAGTTTTTCAAGAAAATATTTCATGAGGTCTTCTGTAGATACAATGCCTACAATATTTTTACCCTCAACTATTGGGACTGCACGAAATTTTCCTTTTGAAAGTACGGAGGCTATTTCTTTAATCGTGGTATCAGGTCTTGATGAATAGGGGTTGGAGGTCATAATATCCTTAACCAAGAGTTCGGTGTATATAGAATTATTATCATCAAGACCAGCACCTTTAATTCTGTACATAAAATCAATTAAACTTACCATTCCAACCAGCTTGCCATTTTCGGTAACAGGAATGTGATGGTGAAATTTTTTTTTCTCATAAATGTGCTTAACATCTATGATTTCTTGTTTTGGAGAAACACAAACGACATTTTTTGTCATGATTGAAGATACAGGTGTAGATTTCATAATATATAAGTATTAAAACTAAAGCCAAATTAAATTAAAGTCTACTAAAAACTCATGATTAATATCATTTTTAAGCACATGCTTAAGTAATATATTTAGTTCTAAATTAAAACCATTTTTAGAATATGAAACGAGCATGCAAAAAGTTTTATTATTCCAAAGGAATGATTAATAGCAACAGCATGTAATTTTTAAAACATAATAAATAAATACATATGAAAACTAGAACCATGTTGGAGCTGCTCACGTTATCAACGAGTATCTACCATTTTGCAAAAGAAGCACAACTTATGGATAGAATTAATGAGTTATCTGATAAGGGTAAAGATGGTATTAACAAAGTAGCTTCAGATTCACAATTAGGTGAAGATGGTAATGAACTTGAATTTATTGATAAGTTTATTCTTAAAGCAAATCAAGTAAAGGAAGAACTTGAGCAAAAAATTGAAGAGCAGGTTATTCAAATTTACAAAAAAATGAATATTGCGCATTTAGATGACATAACAGCGCTCAATGAAAAGGTTAATAAAATAGATAAGGAAAATGCGCTATTAGAAGCACGTTTAATTCGTTTAGAAGCAAAGGAATAAGATGGGAGTTTTTAGGATAATCAGTAATAGATACAATTCGGTTGCTAGATATAATCAAATTATAAAGGTCTTGGTTAAATATGGCTTTGATGACTTGGTCTTTTATATGAGAAAGGAAAAACGATATCAGTTTTTTCAAAAATTCATTCCCAGATCTTCAAAGAAGCGCGCTATGCTGCATACAAAATGGGAAAAAATGCGTTTGGTTTGTGAAGAGCTTGGGCCAACATTTGTGAAGTTCGGACAAATAATGAGTAATCGACCTGATTTGATTCCGTTTGATTTAGTTTTTGAGTTAGAGAAATTACAAAATAACGTTCCGCCAATACCTGAAAATCAAGCTAAAGAAATTGTAGAGTCTCAACTTAAAGATAAGGTAGAAAATTTATTTGCTTGGTTTGATCCTACACCTTATGCATCTGCTTCAATGGCGCAAGTACATAAAGTAATAATGAAGACTGGGGAGCGAATTATTCTAAAAATTCAACGACCAGGTATTCGCGAAATTATTTTTGAAGACATAAAAGTGATGTATACTATAGCTGCTGTTCTAGAAAATCGAATCCCTTCTTTAAAAAGTTTTGATCCTGTTGGATTAGTTAAAAACTTTGAAGAATCAATTTTAAAGGAGCTCGATTTTATTAATGAATCTATAAATGTTCAACGATTTTATAATAATATAAATAATGATACCGGTAAAGATCAATTTGCCTGTGCACCCAAAGTTTATCAGGATTATACTACAGATAAAATACTGGCATTAGAATTTATGTCTGGTATTAAAATAAATAAAATAAAAGAGTTAGAAGATTCTGGAGTTGATACTAAGATTATTGGTAAGCGATTAACTACTACTTATTTTAAACAAATTTTTGAGTATGGATTTTTTCATGCAGATCCACATCCAGGTAATTTATTGGTCATGCCAAATGGTTCTATTTGTTATTTAGATTTTGGAATGATGGGTAGTATTCTGCCTAGGGATATTGAAGTATTCGGACAATTATTCATGTCAATTATAAAGAAGGACGTCTATAAAATCATCAAAGTACTGCAAAAACTATCCAGTAATTCTGCCATTACTAATATGAGAGATTTAGAATTTGATCTCAATGAATTTGTAGAGAAAAACTATGTAAGGACTATTCATAAAAATGAAATGAGTACAGTGCTACTCGAACTAAAGGATATAATAGTGGCACATGGTTTAAAAGTACCAACTTATTTTTATCTTTTTGCTAGATCATTGGTGACTATAGAGGGCGTGATAGAAAAACTAAACCCAGATTTGCAACAGTTTAATATGGTTCGTCCATATTTAATTAAAAGTGTGTCTAAAAATTATAACCCATTAAAGATGGGTGAAAAAGTGCTTAACTCTATGTATGAGTTGAGTAATTATATGGAAGATTTCCCAGGAGATTTAAAAAATGCTATTCGCAAAATAAATAGTGGACAAGTAAAAGTAGACTTAACCCACAAGGGTATTGATCCAATGGTGCATACGTTACAAAGGATAGCAAAACAATTGGTTAGTGCTTTCATAGCTGTGGCTTTAGTCGTTGGTTCATCACTATTTATTATTAATGATGTAAAACCGTTATGGAGCGAAACGTCTGTTTTTGGTATTTTTGGTATTCTACTAGCAGGTATAATTATTTTTGGATTGTTAATGAACTTTAAAAAAGGGGATTATGATAACTAACAATTAAAAAGCATCTCTAGTAGGAAATGCTTTTTAATATTGTGTTTTCTATATAAATCAAGCTTTGCTCACAAATGCTTGTTTTAAATGCGTAAATGCCTCAGAAATTTCACTTTGAAAATGCTCCAATTTCGTCTCTTCTTTTTTAGTGTAATTTGATTTAAAGTCATCAACGAATTTTTTAAACTCTTGTTTTCCTTTTTCAAAAGATGCTTTAGTATCTGTTTTACCTTGATTTAATTTTTCTTCTAAAATTTCAAGACTAATTTTAAATTGTTCAATTTCAATTAAAACAATTGCATACATGCGTTTAAATGTTTCATTGGTTTTAATCTCTACTTCAATTTCATGCAATTTTAGCAGTAATTGTTTTTTTTGTTCTTTAAATGTTTCTAATGATTGTGCTTTACCAAGTGCTAATTGTACTCGAAGTTCGTCAAATTTAGTATGTAGATTATCTGCCTTTTCTTTACCAGTTTTAGCTTTAAATTTGCTATCATGAATAAATAAGTTGAGTTTCTTTTTTAATTCTTCATACTTGTCTTGCGCTTCGGCTTTGCCTAGTGCTGCTTTTACTTGAAACTCCTCTATCTCAATAGTTGTTTTTTTTAGAGCTTCAACAATCTTGTCTATAAAGTGAGTGTTTTGCGCTGTTTCCATAATAATTAGATTTTATATTCAATATAAATATCAACACAATCCTTGTAAAATTCTATGATATATATCAATTAGTAGAAAGTTTTTGAATTTCAACTCAAAACTAATTGGGATGAATGAATGCAAAGAGCAATCGATATTTTGTTAAATAAGATAAACAGGCGAGTCTGTTTGAATATTATTTTTTAATCTTTTTCTAGATGTGATAAAAATCATTTTAATGATGGGACTTGATAATTAATTTTACCCTAATTAATCAGCAATACTAATGGGAGACTTTTTAACGTTAACAGATAAATTGGAACTCACACAATTTGATTTTTTAGTCAGATTGGTAGTTTCTTTAGGCATCGGTCTTGTAATTGGTTTAGAGCGTGAGTTTTCAAGTAATAATAAAAATGAAATTTTTGCGGGTTTACGTACGATGTCTATTGTGTCGTTAACTGGTTTTGTCTGTGCCTTTTTAAGTTTTACATTTTTTCCTTGGATGTTTCTTGCAGGTTTTTTTAGTATTGTACTTATTGTCGCTATTTCCTATTGGGTAACCTCAAAAAAAGGTGATATTGGAAGTACTTCAGAGTTTGCTACCATAATCACCTACATTTTGGGAGGTTTAACCTTATTAGGTCATATTGAATATAGTTTGGCATTAACAGTAATAATAGTTGTATTACTATCTCTAAAACTTAAATTTCAAAATATAATAGGGCAAATTACGGAAGATGAGTTATCTGCTTTTATTAGGTTTGTTATTATTGCTTTGTTGATTTTACCTTTTCTTCCAAATGAAAAATATGGTCCATATAATGTAATAAACCCAAGAGAAATTGGATGGGTTGTAGTATTAACTTCTGGTATTGGGTTTGTTGGTTATTTTTTGATGAAGTTTTTAAATTCAAAAAGAGGATTGCTTTTAACGGGCATTTTAGGAGGAATGGTATCTAGTACAGTTGTTTCTTGGGTGTTTTCTAAAAGGAGTAAAGAAAACCCTATATTGTCTAGTAGCTATGCTATTGCAATTTTTGCAGCAGCAACAGTTATGATAGTTCGAGTATTGGTCTGGGTTTATATATTTAATAAATCAATGGTCAAAGGTTTATTACTACCAATTGTAATTATGATTTTGGCTGCTTTAAGTGTAACGCTTTACTTTTATAAAAAACAACATAGTAAACCATCTGATTCTGAAAAAATTCCTTTAGGTGAACCATTAAATATTAGAGATGCTGTTTTTTTTGGAATATTATATACTGGAATTTTAATATTGGTAAGTTATGCAAGTACCGAATATGGAGACAAAGGAATTTATATTTCAAGTGCTATAAGTGCACTTACAGATATTGATGCAATTACGATATCAATGTCTAAATTAGGAGGAAGCAACATTAACTATCTTACTGCTCAAAATGCTATACTATTAGCTATTTTAACAAACACTATTATTAAAATTAGCTTATCACTTTGGTTTGGGTCTAAACAGTTAAAAAAATATGTGTTAGTTGGTTATGGGTTGATTTTTTTAGCAGGAGTAATAGGCTTTGTAATATTAAATAATAATTCACTATTTTAATTTCCAAGCTTATTCATAATTAAATAGTATTTCAATTTGTTATCAGTCTTTAGTTTTAGTCTCTTTTTTTTCTAGTTTTCTAAAATAACTTCTCGTTAGAAAGTTGTGCTTAAGAGCCTCCATATTCTGGTTAAATTTATCTGTACCTTCATTTATATTCTCTAAAGTAGATTTTAAACTTTTTACGAGCAAAGTATCTCTAACAATATAATTATAAGTCCCTTCGCTAGAATTGAAATCTTCAACAGCAGCATTGATGTTTTGTAACACACTTTCAATTTCTGTGCTAGATGTCTCAAGATTATCTACAATAGTTTTTAGCTTTCCTCCAGAAATTGTATCATTGATTAACATACCAAGAACTGTATGATCATTTGTTTTAATTGACGACATAATAGCCTTCAATTCATTAATAGTACTAGAAGCACCATAACTAGCGTTTTTAAGATTAGTAATAGATTGTTTTAGGTCTTTTGCCATTATAGTGTCATTGAGTAGCATACCAATAGTCCCCTTACCTTTAGTAATATTATTAGTGATTTTTAAGAGATCTGAAGTTAGAATTGCTGCGTTTTCAGTACTAGTGTTTAGTGTGCTTAAAATGTCATCAGTACCAATTTTACTGTAAGATTCAATGATATCTCCATTACTTATAACTTCGGAAATTCCCTTTCCTGGAACAATGTTTACAATCATATTACCAACTAATCCATCTGACCCAATTGTAGCAATTGCATCTTTCTTGATATGAGTGATGATTTTTTCATCAATATTCATATCAATTTTTATGGTAGAATCATTAATCATTGTAATGTCTTTAACAGTTCCAATTTCAATTCCAGAATATCTTACGTTATTCCCTTTTTGTAAACCATTAACATTCTGAAAAAAGGCACTTATGGTAAATATTTTTTTAAACATGTTTTGGCGTTGACCAATGAGGTAAACACCAACAATAAAAAGAATAGTTCCTATGAGAACGAAAACTCCTAATCGTAGTTTTTGTGAGTTTGTTTTTTTCATGTGCTTCTATGTATTTTTTTTTAAAAACTATCACATGCTGTTCGCAATTAATCATTTTCTTGTGATAATGCATGTGTTATGTTCGTTTCATAATCATTAATGTTTAAAAAAGACTTTAATTTTTGGGTCTTTATGATTTGATAATTCTTGATAAGTTCCAACAACATAATCGATACCATTAATAAGTAATATCATTCGATCTGAAATGACTCTTGCGCAATCCACATCATGGGTAATAATGATTGATGAGGTATTGTATTTTTTCTGAATCTCTTGCATTAGAATTATGATTTCTTTAGCAGTAATAGGATCTAGGCCACTCGTTGGTTCATCGTATAAGATAATTTTAGGTTGTAGAATTAAAGTTCGTGCCAATGCAACACGTCGTTTCATACCACCAGATAATTCAGAAGGCATCAAATCTATAGCACTAACCAAACCCACGCTTTCTAATGCCTCTATGACGAGTTTTTCAGTATTAAAATTGGATTCAAACTTTTTACAGTGTCTTCTCAATGGGAATTCTAAATTTTCTCGTACAGTCATGGAGTCATATAGAGCACTACCTTGAAATAGAAATCCAATATCTGCTCTTAAAATATCTAAAGCCTCTTGAGTTAATTTAGTAATGTCTTTTTGCATTACTGAAATCGAGCCATTATCTGCCTCCATTAAACCTACCAAGCATTTAATCATTACCGATTTCCCAGAACCTGATTTTCCCATGATTACTAAGCTCTCTCCTTGTTGAAGCTGCATGTTAAAACCATTTAATACATGATTGTCTCCAAAACTCTTGTGTAGGTTTTTAATTTCCAAAACAATGTTTTGGTTTGATATGTTGTTGGATTCTATCATAAATCGTAAAAAATATCGGTTACAAATACAGCTATAAAGTCTATAATAAATAGTAATAAGGAGGTAAGAACTACTGCAGTGTTTGCAGCTCTACCAACACCTGCAGTTCCTTTTTCGCAGTAATAACCTTTATAACAACCTACAATTCCAATGGCCAATCCAAAAAAGAAAGATTTTATTGTTGCAGGAATGATATCACCAAATTCTAATGAATCAAATACCTGACTAAAGTAAAGTGTGAATGATACATTTCCTTTTGCGTTTTCTACTAAAAAGGAGCCAAACAATGCAATTGCATCTCCCATAATTACTAAAATAGGGAGCATTAGTGTAATGGCTAAAATGCGAGTAACAACCAAATATTTAAAAGGATTAGTGCCAGAAACCTCCATAGCATCAATTTGCTCAGTGACTTTCATAGAGCCAATTTCTGCTCCAATACCTGAACCAATTCGTCCAGCACAAACCAAGGCTGTAAGAATAGGTCCAATCTCCCTTACAATTGAAATACTCACCATAGATGGCATCCATGATACAGCACCAAACTCCATAAGTGTTGGTCTTGTTTGTAGCGTTAGAACTAGACCTATAATGAAACCTGTAATACCGACTAACAACAAGGACTTATTTCCCATATTGTAGCATTGGTTTAATAATTCTTTAAACTCAAATGGGCGCTTAAATAATTCTTTAAAAAAGCGAGCGGTAAAATATGAAATATCTCCTATTTCGATTAAAAAGGAATCAAACTGCACTTTTAAATTATGAATACCTGACATACTTTATTATAATCATCTTATCAAATATATGAGAATTGGGTAGTGGTAAAAATGATATTAATCATGTCGCCATCTAATATAGGTCATTTTCAAATATGTGAGGTCCATTTATTTTTGTCTTAACAAAAATTAGTTGAATTAATATGAAGATAGGTCTAGTGTTATCTGGAGGATACATGAGAGGTGTGGCACATATAGGTGCTATAAAAGCGTTAGAAGAGCGAGGGATTTTTTCAACTCATATTTCTGGAACTAGTTTAGGCGCAATTGCAGGTTCTTTATATGCCTATCATTATAAATGGAATGATATGCTCTTTTTTTTTAAACATTCAAATTTTTGATATTAAAAAATATGCGTTTGGTAAACCAGGTTTTATAGATACAGAAAAATTTTATTCTGATTTTCAAAGTTTTATAAAGGAAGATGATTTTAATACCTTGAAAAAATCATTCTCTATTACTGCGACAGATATTCTAAATGGAAATCTTAAAACATTCAATTTAGTAGAACTGATTAAGCCAATATTGGCATCAGCAGCTTTTTCAGTTGTATTTGCTCCAGTGAAAATTGGAGATTCTTATTATATAGATGGTGAAGCTCTTAATAATTTCCCTGTAGAAAACCTAATATCTAAATGTGATATCATTATAGGTTTTCATATTAGTGGTTATAATTATTTAACAATCAAAGACTTGAAATGTTCTTATAATATTATTGAGCTCGTTTTTAAATTGAAATCTGTTCAAGAAGATTATGAGAAATTTAAAGATTGTGATTTAGTGGTCTTACCTAAGCAATTAGATAGTTATGGCACATTTGAAAAAAAACAACTCCAAAAGATATTCCGTTTAGGCTATTATACGACTAAAGAAGCGCTCAACAATAACGCGATAACCAAATAGAAAATCACTTAAGGTTCTGCTTAAAACTGATGAATATCATTTCGTAAGCTTTCTATTAGATATAATTTTAAGCTATTAAAACAGAGCTTATGAGAATTTCAGTCCATGTACAAAACCTAAAATGTAGTGGTTGTGAAAACACAATTGTAAACAGGTTAACAGAACTAAAAAATATTTTTGATGTAGAAGTTAATCAGGAAGAGCAATCTGTAGCTTTCGACTATCACACCAATCACGATTTTGAGACTGCAAAGCATGTTCTATCTAGAATAGGATATCCCATAGTTGGTAAAGAAAATAAATTAAAAACAAAAGCGCAATCCTATAATAGTTGTGCTATTAGTAAAATTAAAAAGTAATATAATGGAAACAATACAAGCACAAGAAAATGGTGTGTCAATGCCTAGAATAGGCGATACAGCACCAGCATTTAAAGCAGTGACTACGCAAGGCGACATAAACTTTCCTTCAGATTATTCTGGAGAATGGGTGATTCTATTTAGTCATCCAGCAGATTTTACACCAGTTTGTACAAGTGAGTTCATGACATTCGGTCACCTCGAAGATAAGTTTGATAAAGCCAATTGTAAATTAGTAGGACTCTCAATAGATGGTTTATACAGTCATATTGCATGGTTGCGTACAATTAAGGAGAAAATCAAATTCAACGGTATGAAAAATGTTGAAGTCAAATTTCCTTTGATTGAAGATATAACCATGGAAGTGGCCAAAAAATATGGTATGATTCAACCTGGTGAAAGCAAAACTCAAGCGGTTAGAGCTGTTTTCTTTATTGATCCAAAAGGAATGATAAGGGCCATAATTTATTACCCTTTAAGTCTAGGACGAAATTTTGACGAAATCTATAGGGCTTTAATAGCAATGCAAACTTCAGATAAGTTCTCAGTAGCGACGCCTGCCGATTGGAATCCTGGAGATGATGTTATTGTGTCTCCAGCAGAATCTTGTGGTGTTGCTGAAGAAAGAATGGCGTCAACAGATGAATTAAATTGTGAAGATTGGTTTTTCTGTACCAAACCATTAGACAAGGACGAGATTTTAGATAAAATCCTAAAGAAAACTAAACTGCTAAATAAGTGAAAAAATTGGTATTAATTATACATGCTGTTGTTTTTATTACATATGTTATTTCTATAAATGTATCTAGCACTAATACTGATATCATAGAATTAGCTGTAGATAGAGAGTTAAGCCAAATTTACAATCAACAAGAGGTTGTAAATTTGGTTTCAATTAATAGACCTATAACTATTGAGAATTACTTTCAGTTCATGGATTCTATCGTTAAAAGTTACGATTCTATAACACCATATAAACTTTCTGAACACTTATTAGTACGAGCTAATCCATGGATTATAGATACTCTAAATAATACAGATTACTATATAATGAAAGCTAAAGATTCTTTCGTTTACAATCAGAAAAAAATGATTGCCTTACCAAAAGGAAATTCAATAGTAATTCCAGATTCAATCCTCGCTAAAAAATTAGTTAGCACATTTCAGAAAACAACAATAGATATTAATATCCCTGAATTCAAACTTAGAATATTTGAAGACGCAATACTTCTTCATGAATTTTCAATTAGAGTGGGCAGAAATGAAAAGAAATATCTTGAAATGTCAGGAAGAGAGCAGGATTTAAAAACTAAAACGGGTAATGGTTTTATAGTGCGTTATGAAAAGAATCCACGATATGTCAACCCAGTAAACAATCATGAATATTTTGTGACTAATAGAGACGATAAAAAAGTGACGAAGTTACCTCAAATTCCTTTTCTAGAAACAGAGATTAACGGACTTCGTTATGGGCAACTAATTCATCCCACGACAAACCCTATAACTTTAGGCAAAGCATATTCTAATGGCTGTATTGGAACTAGAGAAGGGGATGCTTGGACGGTTTATTATTTTGCACCCATAGGAACCAAAATAAATATAAGGTATGATTTAGACGTCGTTAATAATGAAGGTGCTACAGTAGTTTTAAAAGATATCTATGGATACTACATTAGGGACTAGGTACCTAAAAGAGTATAGTGCCTCGGTAAAAGATGAAGCATATTTAGGTTTTAATGACTGCTGTCTATATGCTGTATTCACAACACTAATCAGTATACCTATTAAATAAACTGACACGCAATGTCTTTCTAGCGTCTTTTAAAAACTGTTCAACTTCTTCAAGTGTATTATTTCTTAATTGAGCAATTTCTTCTAATCCTAGGTGTTGATTTGTAAACAACTCAAAAGTATTACGTATGCTTTCAGGTAAATTGTGTAGTACCATTGCAATATGCTTTTGAACTTTTTCTTCACCGAGATTCTTATCTAATTTTTTGACCAATTCTTTTTCATTATTCTCTATAAATACTTGGTTTAATGTATAGGCATTATGATTGTAAGACATATCATCCAATTCTTCAATCATTAGTAAGTCGCCATCACCATCTGTGCTAAAACTCTCTTGCATTTCATCCCATTCTGGTTTAGAGTAATCATCAATATTCTTAAAGAAAAAATTATTAAACTCTTCCTCTACAATAATGTCGTCTAATAATGTATTCGTTTTTTTAAATAACCAAAGGTAGAAATCGTTTTCACTCTTTACATCTTCAATAGTATCATAAATCTCAATAAATAGCTGATCGATAACATCATCAGCTTTGTACCTTCCTTTGGAAAAGTGACCTTTTTTTAGTGCTGTATTTAGCCTTCCGTTGATATACTTTCTCATTTCCGGCATTATTTTCAACACCAATTCATTAAATGATGCTTGATTGCCTTCTTTTTTTAATTGAACAATTTTTTGAAATGTATTGGTAACGAAAAGGCGGAACTCTTTTTTATTTTGGTAATAAGACACATTTGTTTTCATAATAGAATCGTTTAAATAATTTAATTGCAAAGTCTAAAGATGCAAACATCATACTTGAAATGAAATGATATATATCAGTCACCCGACTAATAAGATAGTAGTGTTATGTAATGCAAGAATTAGTAGTAATTATGTTGTTTCGACCAATTCTGTTAATTCGTTTTCGGTTTCCTTTCCAGATTCCCAACAATCTAAATTATATATAGTTGTATCTGCAATGTTTGTTAGAGCTTCATCAGTTAGAAAAGCGTGATGACCAGTTATCAGAACATTTGGCATCGCATTTAATTTTAATAAAAAATCGTCATCTTGTACGTCTTGTGAATGGTCTTTAAAGAAGATTTTTTTTTCATTTTCGTAAACGTCTATACCTAACGCTCCAATTTTACCTCTTTTTAAGCCTTCAATGATATCTTCAGTATTAATAACAGAACCTCTTGCGGTATTAATAATAATAACACCATCTTTCATTTCATAAATCAAATCTTCATTTATCAGCTGGTAAGTTTCAGTATTTAATGGGACATGGATAGAAATAATATCTGCTTGATTACATAGACTTATTAGAGATGTATACTGCATATCGTATTTATCAATCAAGTCGCTATTTTCTTCAATATCATAACCCAATAGTTTGCAGCCAAAGCCATGCATTATTTTACTCATTACAGTTCCTATTTTTCCTGTGCCTATAATACCAACAGTTTTTTTATTGAGATCAAAACCAACGAGATTATCTAGGTTAAAGTTATAATGATTGACCCTAAAATTAGATTCAATCAATTTCCTGTTTAGCGCTAATAATAATGCTACTGCATGCTCTGCAATTGCGTAAGGTGAGTATGCAGGCACATTTGCTACTCTTAATTTTAATCTTGAAGCAGATCTTAAGTTGACATTATCATGACCTACAGATCGAAGTGTGATATACTTGACACCAAGATCTTTAAGCTTTTCAATAGTCATGAAATCGGCTGTATCTGCTGAAAACATAGATATGGCATCATAGCCTATGACTTTCATAGTTGTTTCTGATGATAAAGCATCTTTAATAAAGGTGAGTTTGTGTTTTTTATTGTTGGCTTGTTCCAAATATGGAATTTCAAAATCTTTTGCACTGTATACAAGGACCTTCATAATGGATTTCTAGTATTTTATA
The DNA here is from genome assembly GCA_034111845.1 of Psychroserpens sp. Taxonomy (GTDB): domain Bacteria; phylum Bacteroidota; class Bacteroidia; order Flavobacteriales; family Flavobacteriaceae; genus Psychroserpens. The sequence continues at coordinate 72,436 of JAWUWM010000050.1, forward strand.
GTACGAATCTATATATAATTATGAAGGAAAGAAATGATATTGCTCATAGTATTGATTAGTAAAGTGAAGAAAACACTAAAATATTTAAATGTCCTAGAGTTTTAGTAATTATAAGAAAAGTATTTAGGCCAATAGCTAGAAGCCTATTGGTTCGTGTCCAGTATTCCCTGTTATTGTCCTTTAAGTTTGAAGTTTTTGTTTATTTTAAAATACTAAACTAAATACAGAACCCTCTCCTTCAATACTTTTTACAATGATTCTACCTTTATGAAGCAGTATTATTTGTTTACAAAGACTTAGTCCAATTCCACTTCCTGTTGTTTTACTAGTAAAGAAGGGGACAAAGATGTTTTCTAAAATATCTTGTGGAATACCAGAACTATTATCTATGACTTTTAACACAATATCTCTATTTGAATTTTGTGATGCGAGTACTTTAATTTCTGAATTATCTTGATTTTTACATACGTCAACAGCATTTAGAATAAGGTTAATTAGAACTTGTTCTATAAGATGTGTATCGATGTCTAATTCTAATTTTGGAGACGTTATGTTGAATTTTATACTGATATTCTTAGCTTTTATAGAAGGTTCCATTAACAACTGAATATTATTGAAAGTTATAATTCATCAGCTGATGAGTTGTACACTGAAGCAATACAAAACTTGGTAACTTTCAAAGCGAGAGAATTACGCATTGAATCAGCTAAAAAGGGAGTTAGCATTGCTAAGTCACAGTTTACTCCAGAAATCTCTTTTTTTTGGAGGCGTAAACACTAATTACTCTAGCGCAGCCCAATTATTTAATTCCACAGGAATTAGTATTATTGAGACGGGTGATTTTGTGACTGTAGACGAACTAGATTTACTAGTTATGACTGAACAAACATCGTTTTCTGCTGATAATATTAGTTTTAGAGATTAGTTAGATAATAATTTAAATACAGTTGGCGGTGTAACAGTCAATATTCCTCTTTGTAATGGGTTTAGAGCTAAAAACAATGTGTCTTTAGAAAAAAATTAGAGTTGAAGAATTTATTTTGGAATTAGAACGCACACATTTAGATATTAAAAACACCATAGCACAAGTATATTTTGATATGAAAGCAGTTTATGAGCGTCATCTTAGTTTTATAAAGCAGATTGAAGCCTATCAAGAATCGTATCGAATTAATGATATTAGATTTAAAAATGGTATGTCTAATTTCTTGAATTATATCACAAGTAAAAATAACTTGGATAATGCAGAAGTTAATCTTGCCAATGCTAAGTATGACTATTTATTGCGTGTATGCATATTGGATTATTACAGAGGAAGTTTGTTTTAATTATAGAATGTTATATGAATTCTCAAATTTATTTTAAGACTACTATACTTTTTCATATAAAAGCTAAAACAAATTTCGCTTTTGTATTAAAAGCAAAAAACTCATAACTTTCGTTATGAGTTTTTTTTGCGGAGAGTAAGGGATTCGAACCCCTGGAGGTGTGACCCTCAACAGTTTTCAAGACTGCCGCATTCGACCACTCTGCCAACTCTCCAAAGTGTGTCATTGAGAAATCCCCAATTGCGAGTGCAAATATAGCACCCTTTTTTAATTCTTTCAAATAAAAGGCTCCTTTTTTTGAAGTATTTAATAGACCTATAGAATTATTTAATACAACATCATAAATTTTTAAGGATCAAAGCGTATTTTTGCAGAAATATTAAAAGGGTTATGAATACTATAGATCAGTTGAAATGGAGGTATGCAACTAAAAAGTTTGATACGTCGAGAGTGCTTTCCGAAGAAAAAATAAATATCCTTAAACAAGCGTTTAATCTCACAGCAACGTCTTTTGGTTTACAGACTATTAGTCTTTTGGTTATAAAAAACAAAGAGATTAGAGAAGCGCTAGTGCCTCTTTCCTATAATCAGAAACAAGTTGTTGATGCGTCACATTTACTTGTTATTTGTATTCAGGATAATATTACTGATGCTGATGTAGATACTCATTTTGATAATGTTAAAGTTATCAGGGAAACACCCGAAACTGTTTTAGAGCCTTTTAAAAAGAATCTTAAGTCAACAATGGAAGGTAAAACTGTAGAAGAACGTCAAGAGTGGTCCATTAAGCAAGCTTATATTGCTTTGGGTAATTTAATGACGGTCTGCGCTATGGAACATATAGATTCCTGTCCAATGGAAGGGTTTAGTCCTCAAGCTTACGATGATGTTTTAAAACTAAATGAAAAAAATCTTAAATCTGTTTTGTTACTTCCAGTTGGATTTAGAGCTGAAGATGATATGTTTTCAAGTATGAAGAAAGTTAGGAAACAACTTAATAATGCTGTTATAGAAATCTAGGTAAAACCTTTTAATGTGCTTTTGATTTAATTATCTTTGTTTTAAATGTAATTGCGGAGTTTTTCGCGTTCAAATAAATTTTACCATGAAAAAACTACTATTCATTTTAACATTAGCATTTACACTGCAATTATCGGCTCAAGATAACTTTAATTGGTTGACTGATTACAAGGTTGCTTTAGAACAATCTAAAGCTCAGGATAAAGTCATATTGGCGTATGTTACTGATAACCATAAAACAGAAGCTTCAGCGGTTTTAAAGACAACGTTTTTTTCTTCGGAAGATTTTAAAACGATGTCATCAAAAGTGATACTTTTAAATTTAGATATTTCTGATAAGAACTCCTATAACGCACGTTTAGGTATTCATTACATGAATAATCCTTCTGTCATTGGGTTGGCTCTAATAAATGAATACAATGATAAGATAGGTGATCCTTTAACCGATATTACTGCGGATAATATTGCTTCATTTATTACACTTTTAAACTCAAAATTATAAATTACACATGCCTGGATTTGAATTATTTGGTGATCAAGAACGCAAACAAGTTAATGATGTTTTAGATAATGGTGTCTTAATGCGTTATGGTTTTGATGGCATGCGAAATGGCCATTGGAAAGCAAAAGAATTGGAGAGTGAACTCACTAGTACTTTTAAAACAAATCATGTACAACTCGTATCTAGTGGTACTGCAGCAGTATCTGTAGCACTGGGATCTGCAGGTGTTGGAGCAGGGGATGAAGTAATTATGCCCACATTTACGTTTGTAGCTAGTTTTGAGGCTATTTTAATGTTAGGCGCTATTCCTATTTTAGTTGACATAGATGATACTTTAACATTAGATCCTAAAGCTGTAGAAAAAGCTATTACTGCAAAGACAAAGGCAGTTATGATTGTTCAAATGTGTGGTAGTATGGGTGATTTAGACGCACTTCAAAATATATGTACTAAACATAATCTTTTATTTGTTGAGGACGCGTGTCAAGCTATTGGAGGAACCTATAAAGGTAAACCATTGGGTAGTATTGGTGATTTAGGTTGTTTTTCATTTGATTTCGTGAAAACTATTACCTGTGGTGAAGGTGGTGCAGTTATCACAAATAATAAAGAGTATTATACGAATGCAGATCATTATACGGATCACGGTCATGACCATATGGGAACTGATAGAGGTGCCGAGACACACCCGTTTTTAGGTTATAATTTTAGAATTTCAGAATTAAATGCAGCTGTAGGATTAGCTCAGGTAAAACGTTTGCCAGAGTTTATAGCTATTCAAAAAAAGAATTATACGATACTTCGAGATGCTATTTCTTCAATACCAGAGGTGACGTTTAGACGTGTGCCTGAAGGTGGTGAAGAAAGTTATGCGTTTTTGAATTTCTTTTTACCAGATTTAGAAACTTCTAGAAAAGTAGCTACTTCTTTTAAAGAAAATGATATCGACGTATGCTGGAATTATTTCGATAATAATTGGCACTATGTTAGAAAATGGAATCACCTTAAAGATGCAAAATCTTTGTTTCCTTTATCTTCGGAAATTAGACAAGGTTTAGAAGCTATTAAAAACACAGAATTTATACAGTCTGATCATTTTATAGGCAGAAATATATCCTGTTTAATAAAGTTATCCTGGACCGAAGCAGAAGTTAATGAACGTGCATCTAAAATGTTAGACGCTATAAAATCGTCACTTTAATAGTTAACGTATTCAACAATTTCTAATCCATAACCAATCATACCAACACGTTTCGTCTGTTGAGTATTAGTGATGAGTTTTAATTTATGGATATTTAAATCGTGTAAAATTTGTGCTCCTATTCCAAAATCTTTTGAATCCATTCCAATACGTGGAGCTTTTACAATTTTGTCTTTAACCTGTGTTTCTTTTAAGATGCTTAAACGTTTCAGAAGATTCATAGATTGTGATTGCTGGTTGATGAACACAATCGCACCTTTTTCGGCGGTATTGATCACCTTAAACATATCATCCAGTTTCTCATCTGCATTATTAGTAAGCGTGCCTAAAATATCATTATTTACTAACGTTGCATTGATGCGAGTTAATACATGCTCATTTTTAGACCAAGAACCTTTAGTTAGTGCAATATGAATTTGATTATTAGTTGTTTGTTGGTATGCACGTAATCTGAATTTTCCAAAGCGTGTTTCTATATCAAAATCTTCTTTCTTTTCAATTAACGAGTCATGTTCCATGCGATAAGCAACCAAGTCCTCTATAGACACAATTTTTAAATCAAACTTTTTTGCGACCTTCATAAGTTGAGGCAATCTCGCCATTGTACCATCTTCATTCATGATTTCCACAATAACCCCAGCAGGTTCCAATCCAGCAAGTCTTGCAAAATCTATTGCAGCTTCAGTATGACCAGTTCGTCGTAAAACGCCACCATCTTTAGCTACAAGAGGGAAAATATGACCTGGTCTTGCCAATTCAAAAGGCTTCATATTAGGGTCAATAAGTGCTTGTACAGTTCTTGATCTATCTCCTGCAGATATACCTGTGGTGACTCCATTTCCTTTTAAATCTACAGAAACCGTAAATGCAGTTTCCATAGGATCTGTGTTGTTCGTTACCATCATATGTAAATCTAATTCTTTACATCTGCTTTCCGTTAAAGGCGCACAAATTAGACCTCTACCATGAGTAGCCATGAAGTTTATGGTTTCTGGTGTGATTTTACTCGAAGCTGCTAGAAAGTCGCCTTCATTTTCTCTATTCTCATCGTCTACAACAATAATAACTTTACCCTGTTTTATATCTTGAATAGCGTCTTCAATAGTATTTAACTGAGTTTTTGATGTGCTTTGTGCTGTATTGGTAGTCATTGTTGTTTGTTTAGAAATGCAAAGATATGGCTTATTTTTTCTCTGCTGAAAAGTCTTCAGCAATTTTCTTCTGTCTTAAAATATAAACCATAGGATAGGTAATAAAACTTATAATTGTTAATGGTATGGTGTTAGCGCTTTTAGAATAATTAATAAACTTGTAAAGCGTTTTAAATGTCATAGCAGAAATAATAGAATACACTAAGAAAATAAATCCTGAAATAGCCGATAACTCAATTGATGCAGAACTTGCAGCAGGAAGTTTATTGTTTTTAAAAATAAAATGAGAGACAAATAGAACAACTGTCAAACAAAAAAAGATTAATGCATATTTAGCATAGGTTTTATAATCAACAAGTTTAGAGTTGAACCCTTCTAAATCTAAAATAATTGACTGCGTTTTTTGAGGGACTTGCTCTACTGAAAACTCTTCAGCAATTTTCTTATGTCTTAAAATGTATACCACAGGATAAATTACAAAGCCCACAATTGTCATAAGTATACTGTTATTGCCTTCCTTGCGATCTATAAAACTATAAAGCTTTTTAAATGTGATAGCCGAAACAATAGAATACACTGAGAAAATAAAAGCTGAAATAGCTGATAATTCAATTGAAGCAGAAGTAGCAGCTGGTAGCTTATTATTTTTAAATACAAAGTGTAAAACAAACAGAACAACCGCAAAACCGAAAAAGATTAAGGCGTATTTATTATAGATTTTATAAGCATCATATTTAGCTTTAAATCCTTCTAAATCTAATATAACAGACTGTGTTTCTGCTTTTGTCTCAGATCTTTTAAGAGCACTTATTTTTAAGTCTTTGTTAATTTGTTTCACTACAAAAATGTATGAAAGCGCGTTAAGAGGTAGTCCTAATATAAAGAACACTATATAATTAGAAACACTTTTCTTTCCTAGTTGTTTGTAGAGGTTAATGTAATCAGAATACGATTTGATCAATGCAAATAAGTAGAACACGCCAATCGCAATACCAATATATAGTAAAGCACTTCCAAATGTTGGGAATCCATTATTTCTTAAAACAGCACCAGGAAGCGCAAAAATCACAGTAATTACATATAGTACGAAGGCTAGTTTAGAGTTCTCTTCAAAAAGATATTTGAGTCTTAAAGATTCCTCATAGTTATAATCTGTAAGATTACCACCAAATTTTAATTCTTGTTTGGTAATCCCTCTAGATTCTAGAATAGCAACAGATGAATTTTTGTACGCAATATTATAATCATATTGTCTGTAATGTTTAACAACATCAATGAGTTTGTTATTGTCATAACCAGTTAACGTTTTGTATGCTTCAGAATTTACATCTAATACATTAGTATCAAAAACGAGGGTTTTACTCGTAATGCCAAATAGTTTTTTAAGAGGACTAAAAAGTCCTTCAGATTCAAATAGCGGTCTATCTTTTGTAGCGCGTCCTGTTAAGTAAATACTTAGAGGAAACATAATAGCTGTAGAAAGCCAAGTGGCTACAATAGGATTTATAGAGTTATCAAGTGAACTGTTCTTTGCAAAAATTCCAATAAAATGATACGTTAAAAATAATAGTATAGCGATTACTAGGGGTAAACCAATACCTCCTTTTCTAATTAAAGCACCTAAAGGGGCGCCAACAAAAAAGAGAATAATACAAGCGAAACTTAAAACATATTTTTCATGAAGAGAAATCACATGCTTATTTCTCCATTTGGTTTGTGCTGAAAAATTTTGCTTATTTGAGCTAATAATTTGTTTGGTACTTGTAATGGTGTTTTTAGCCAGGTTAAGAAGCTGTATTTTAGTTTTATTAGTAAATAAACTTAAAACATCACCTTTAAAAATGGAATCTCTTTTTGGTGTGATGTTCTTATTTAATAATCCTATTGATGTTCTATTATAAAGTGTGGTAGAGAAGTTTTGGAGTGCTTCGGATCTTTTCTCATATAAACTATCTATCTTAAGGTTCAACTCATTAACATTTAGCATGTTATACCGATTATCATAACTCTGGTCATCCATGTCGACATTATTAAAGCCTTCAATATCAACATTTATTGTATATTCTTCAAAATAACTCCTAGCATATGGTTTTTTCCTGTTTTGCTTTGGATCTTTATCTACAATTTCTTCGTAATAATTACCTTTATAAAGAATTAACTGTAACATGTTTGAATTGCCATTGCCCTCGAGTAGGCCACTTTCAGCAATAATAACTGTTCTATTCTTAGCATTGGTAGCTGCCTTTTTATGAATGACTACATTATCTAAAAATTCGCCATTCTCACCGCTTTTATCTGCAACCTTAATATTATAGCTTCCTATATCGTTAAATTGGCCTTTGGTAATCGCAAGTGCTGGTTTTACTTGTGCAATATTTTTACGAAGATTATAAACATTATAATTGGCCCAAGGGATGACATTGTTAGAGAATATAAAAGTTACGACACCAAGTAATACAATAAAAACGCTGAGACTTTTCATAGCGCGTTGCAGTGATATCCCGGTAGACTTCATTGCAGCAAATTCATAGTTCTCTGCAAATTGGCCAAAAACCATTATAGAAACTAACAAAATTGTAAGTGGAAGTATTAATGGTATTAAAGTTGGGGTGATATAAAGAAGTAATTTTAATATTATAAAACTGTCTAAATCTTTACCAGCTAAATCTCCAATGTACAGCCATACCGCCTGTAAAACAAAAATGAACATGAGTATAATAAACACGGTCAAAAATGTCTTTAGGTAGGTCGTAAGTATATACCTATCTAGTATTTTCATGTAAAGGTTGGCTTAACTTAATCTAGCTTATTGATATAATATTCCTTGTACTTATTCTCGTCAAAAGTAAATAAGGTTTTCGATATGGGCTCATTTGTTTTAAAAGAATTAACAGTCAATATAGTTTTTGTTCCGTTTTTACCAACTTCAATCAATCTATAAATATGTTTTGTTTTGGCATCAATACCTAAAAATATTTCCTTTATTTCAGAATTTGTATCAATAGGATTCAGTTTTACAAACTGAATTTTTCTACCGCGAACATCTTGGATAATATCCATTTCATACATATATCCCTCTTTATAAAAAGACATCATTTTACTAGGTGTGATACTGTTTTCGTCTTCAGAATTATCAGATGATACCGTCACTTCTTCGTCCTCAGGGCTAATAGTGTATAATTTTACACCATCAAATAAACGAGTCACTCCAAGAATGTTGAGTAAATATTTATCATCTTTCATAACGACATCACCACGAGTTTCTTGTTTGATATCCTCACTGGTGTTTTCTAAAACGTATTTAAAATCTACCGAAATATTATCATAAGCCTGAGCTTTATTATAAACTTCGTTAAGTAATGTTTCAGCTTTTTTAGAATCTTGAGAAAATCCTATGTTACCAATTAATACTACTAATACTATTACTATTTGTTTCATCATATTATCTTTTATTTCCTTCGGAAATGTAACGTTATAATTAATTTTCGTTTGCTAATAATGCATCTAGGGCCACAAAATCTGGCACTAATACTTGTCGCGCTTTACTACCTTCAAATCCACCAACAATTCCTGCAGCTTCTAATTGATCTATCAATCGTCCAGCTCTATTGTAACCTAATTTTAGTTTACGCTGCAATAGTGAAGCAGAACCTTGTTGTGCAGTGACAATGATTTCTGCAGCTTCTCTAAATAATTTATCTCTGTCTGCTATGTTATTATCAAGACCTGTGCCACTTTCTTCACCAACATACTCTGGTAATAAATAAGCTTCAGGATAGGCTTTTTGTCCACCAATAAATTCAGTAATTCGTTCCACTTCTGGTGTGTCTACAAAAGCACATTGTATACGAGTTATCTCATTTCCGGAGGTATACAACATATCACCACGACCAATCAATTGATCTGCGCCTCCACCATCTAAAATAGTACGTGAATCAATTTTAGAAGTCACTCTAAACGCAATACGTGCAGGGAAATTGGCTTTAATTATACCCGTAATAACGTTAACCGATGGACGCTGAGTTGCGACAATCAAGTGGATCCCAATAGCACGTGCCAATTGGGCTAAACGCGCAATAGGCGTTTCTACTTCTTTACCCGCAGTCATAATTAAATCAGCGAATTCATCGACTACCAACACAATATAAGGTAAGAAATGGTGACCGTCGTTTGGATTTAATTTACGGGCTTTAAATTTGGTATTATATTCTTTAATATTACGACATAATGCGTTTTTAAGCATTTCGTAACGGTTATCCATTTCAATACACAATGAATTTAATGTATTAATAACCTTAGTATTGTCTGTAATTATAGCTTCTTCACTATCTGGAAGTTTTGCCAAGTAATGACGCTCAATTTTATTGAATAATGTTAATTCTACCTTTTTAGGATCTACAAGTACGAACTTGACTTCTGCAGGATGTTTTTTGTAAAGCAAAGAGGTTAAAACTGCGTTCAATCCAACCGACTTACCTTGTCCTGTAGCACCAGCCATCAACATGTGAGGCATTCTCGCTAAATCAACAACAAAAGTTTCGTTACTAATGGTTTTTCCAAAAGCAATAGGGAGTTCCATTTCAGATTTTTGAAATTTTTGAGAGGCAATAACAGATCGCATAGAAACAATCGTCGCGTTTTTGTTAGGTACTTCAATACCAATCGTCCCTTTTCCAGGAATAGGCGCAATAATTCGAATTCCTAAAGCAGATAATGATAGCGCAATATCATCTTCTAAGTTTTTGATTTTTGAGATACGAACACCTGCTTCAGGTACGATTTCATATAAAGTTACTGTTGGTCCAATCGTAGCTTTAATGCTTGCGATACCAATTTTGTAATTGTTGAGCGTTTCTACAATTCGGTTTTTATTGTTTTCAAGTTCTTCTTGGTTGATAGTTATGCCCTCAGTATCGTATTTTTTGAGCAAATCTAAAGGTGGAAACTGAAACTTACTCAAATCTAGAGTAGGGTCAAATTGTCCAAAATCTTCTACAAGTTTATTAGATAAATTATCAGTTTCAGAAATCTCTTCTTCTACAGTTTCTATTTCTATACTAAGTTCGGTATCTTTATTAACGGCTTCAATTTTTGTGTCTACTTTTAATTCTGGTTCTAAAGTGGTCGTTAAAATAGGTTCTGATTTTTTGATAACTTTTTTTGGTTTTGAATCTTCAACTTTAAGATTGAATGCAGATTTTATATCATCAGCTTCTGAAGATAAGTCATTATCAACTACAAATAAATCGTCTTTGTCAGTTGAGTTAAGGTCGCTTTGAATGCCTTTTTTAGCGCGTTTAAATAAGTTTATAAAGGTCGCGCCATTAACGCTAAACCTAATCGCTAAATACGTGATTAAAACGAAAACAAGTAGGAGTATAGTGCCTATTTTTCCAATATAATCCTGAAAAAAGGAATTTATTTCAAAACCTATAGTGCCGCCAAGTTTATCATTATAATGGGAGAAGAAGCCAAAAAGAACAGACAACCAAATCGTGATTAATGTTCCCCAGATCCAATGACGACGCAAGCGTTCTTTATTGATGTCTAGCGTGATGTAAATGCCAGATAAAAACAGTAAACCAGAAAATATAAACGATGCAATACCAAATCCTTTATTAATAAAAAAGTCACTCGTCCAAGCGCCTAATTTATTTAGCCAATTTTGAGTTTTTATAGCTCTAGATCCCATTTCGGTAAGCGTGCTTTGATCTGCTTGTCCAGTGAAGAAAAAAGACAAGAAAGAGACAAACATTAAAATTCCAAGTATTATTAATAAGCTCCCAAAAATTAGTTTTTGCTGACTAGATAGCTTCATCCCAAATTTTCGGGATATTTTTTTAGCTTTTACAGTGGGTTTAGCTTTAGTTTTAGTACTGGTTTTTTTCTTAGCCATGTTCACGTTCCGTGACAACGGAAATAGTTTAAGTTTCAAAATGGAGATACTTGAGTATCTCAACAAAAATACAAATAACTAACGTTATTCCTAGAGAGATGTTTTAAATTTGACGCAACCTTTTGGCGTTTTTTGCATCTCTATATTAAAGACACTTAATTATGAGAACAATTATAAATAGTATTACCGCTATTTTTCTAGTGTTTACGATACAATCGTGTTCAAATGATGATGATTGTACACCTACAATTCTTGCTATTACAAGTTTGGAAGATGAATATGGCTGCATAAATACGCCTTATCAAATGGATATTGATTTATCTGAAGATTTTATTATTATTAGATCTCAAGCTGTTTTTGAAGAGTTAGTTACAGGATCTTGTTTACCTCAAATAGATTTTGAAGCTTTTGATCTGCTTATCGGTAAAAAAGGACTGACTAATGGATTTGAAACAATTGATTATGATGGATTGGCAAACAACTGTGAAAACGGTCAGTTAAACTTAACCGTAACATTGGTACGTAATGCAACTGCAATAGCTCCAAATGTATCCTATCATGTTTTAGTCCCTAAGTTGGAAGAAGGTGAATTGATTTTAGTTAGTATTGTAGTGATTTAGGTGATTAGAAGATTTTTGGTACATAAATTACTAAAGCAACAATTGCAGCGCAGATAGCAGCAATAAAAACTGCGCCTGCTGCAATGTCCTTTATTTTTCCAATAGCGTCATGTCTTTCTGGATGTATGAAATCTGCAATTCCCTCTATAGCTGTATTCATCCCTTCTAAGCTCATGACTAATCCAATACATATAACCTGAAATGTCCATTCTGTTTTAGAAATATTAAAGTAGAATCCAGCAATGGTAATTGCTATAGCGCAAAACACTTGGATTTTCACACTCGCCTCTGTTCTAATTAAATAGATAGCGCCTTTAAAAGCATAACCCACACTTTTAATTCTGTTAACTAGAAACGATTCTTTTTTTGACATTAATTTTTAATTTAATCGTACCCATTATATGCTGTATACTTTAGAAACTTTAAAATCTAACAATATATTATTTTGATTTTAAAGTTTCTAAGGCTACTTTAAAATTACTTTAGAGCGTTAAGTGCAGCCTCATAATTAGGCTCATCTGCAATTTCTGAAACTTGTTCTGTATGAATTACGTTGCCTTCTGTATCAACCACGATTACACATCTAGATAGCAATGCTTCAAATGCTCCGTCTGTAAAGTCTAATCCGTAAGTTTTCCCGAAGTTACCATCTCTAAAATCTGATAAACTCTCTACATTATCCAAACCTTCTGCACCACAAAAACGAGCCATAGCAAAAGGTAAATCTTTAGAAATACATAATACTTTGGTGTTTTCTAATGTGCTAGCAGCTTTGTTAAATTCTCTAATTGACGTTGCACAAGTTCCTGTATCAACACTAGGAAAAACGTTTAACACTAAATTATATGCTGTATAATCGCTTAATGATTTAGAAGCTAAATCTGTTGTTGTTAATTTAAAATCAGGAGCTTTTGATCCTATTTCAGGTAATGTTCCTGATGTATGTACTGGGTTTCCACCTAATGTTACTTTTGCCATATTTTTTAGTTTTAATGAATGTTAAAATTAAGAATTATTTGAATGTTAAATCCAAGTATAGATGATATTTTGCAATAGTTTAACAGATGTAATATATCGTAAAACCTTGTCTATTAAAACGTGCCTATTACACCAATTTGGTTGCCACCCAGTCTTAAATTCCAAGAGATGAGTTTTTTCTTTGTTGGGTAATCGTAAGCTTTCTCTTTAAATAAATAGTTATCAATGCAGTCTACAACGATAATGCTTAAAGCAGCACTAAATGCAATATCTGTAGCCCAGTGAGCATCTTCAATGATTCTAGAGATTGGTGGTAAAGCACCAATGGTGTAAATGCCTATTTTTACCCATGTATTGTCAAATTGTTTGGCTATTGAATGTGCCATAGTCACAGATAAAATAGTATGACCTGACGGAAACGAACGATAGCTGGATTCTCCAGAAAAAGGCTTAAATGTATAATTATCAAATCCAGAACTTGGACGTGCTCTACCAACTGCAGCTTTAGTAATTGACTGCAATAATCCAGTCGTTATAGAAGACGATATAATAAGAACACTCGTTTTTCTAACTTTCTCATTTTTGGTAATTAAACCAAACGCATATAAACCGGCATTTGCTGCAAAGTAGTTTTGAGGACTCCCAAAATACCAGCCAAAATCTCTAAGTACTTTAGGGTAATCTGCTTGATTTCGTTGTGACCAATCTCTAATAGGTTGATCTGCTAAGCTCATAGCGGCAGTACCAGCGACAAGTACCCCAAACTTGGCAAAATCATTTCCTTTCCAATGCAAAGGTCGAGTTAGAGAATGTGCAACACCTTTTACAGTGTACTTTGCATCATACTTCATTAAGCTCCAAATAGAGGAGGAGTCTTTTGTTTTGGTTGTATCTAAGGTCTGCGCAACAAGAGAAGTTGTTAGGCTTAATAAACACATTACTACTATTAGGATCTTGCTTTTCAATAGGTCTATCTTAATTGCGCACCAAGCTGCTTTTCAAAATTAGCTTGTAGCTTATTCATTATCTTATCAATCTGCTTATCTGTTAGTGTTTTATGTTCATCTTGTATGATGAAACTAACTGCATAACTTTTCTTTCCCTTCGGAAGATTTTTACCCGCATACACATCAAACAAATCTACATCTTTAAGTAATTTATTTTCAGTTTGTTTAGCAATTTTGTCAATGGCTTCAAACGTGACGTCGTTATCTAATAAGAGTGCGAAATCACGACGCACTTCAGGGTATTTCGGGATGTCTTTAAATGTGACGGTATTGTGTTTGGCCATATCAACAACATTGTCCCAATTGAAATCAGCATAAAGGACTTCTTGTGAAATCCCGAAGTGCTTCAAAATGGTTTTATTTATGATTCCAAAATCTACGAGCTTCTTTTTTCCAATAGATAAACTAACACCCTCGCTAAACACATCATTTTTAACCGGTGAGACTTTATGTCTTGATAAACCTAAACGTTCTAATGTACTATTTACAATTCCTTTCAGATAAAAGAAATCACTTTTTTGAGTAGGCGCATTCCAACGTAAGTTAGCTTTGCTACCTGTTAAAAAAACAGATAAATGCTTATATTCTTCACGACCTTCTGTATAACTATGGTAAGTCTTTCCAAACTCATAAAGTTTTAAGTCATCTCGTTTTCTATTGATATTGTAACTTACAGCCTCTAACCCTGAAAACAATAAGCTTTGACGCATCACGCTTAAATCATTACTCAATGGGTTAAGCATTTCTACATTATGTTCTTCTTTTAATTGGTCACTAAGTGAAATATATTTTGGACTTGTTAGTGAGTTTGATAAAATTTCAAAAAAACCTTGAGATGTCAATTGATTACCAACGACGTTTTGAAGCTTATAGTCTTCAAATTTAGAAGTATTAGAAATCGATGCATTTAACTTTTCTGTAGTCGCAATATTATTATAACCATAAACACGTAAAATTTCTTCAATAACATCCGCTTCACGTTGCACGTCATTTCTATATGCAGGAACAGTAAGGCCTAAACCAGTTTCAGTGACATTATTAACTTTGATGTCTAATGAAGACAAAATACGTTTTATAGTTTCTTTAGGTATTTCCTGACCAATCAACTTAGCCGCATTTTCAAAACTTAAACGTACTTGGAAATCTTCTATTTTTTTTGGATAAGAATCTATTAAGTCACTTGAAATTTCACCACCAGCAATCTCAACGATTAATAAAGCAGCCCGTTTTAAAGCATAATCTGTAATGTTAGGATCAATTCCTCTTTCAAATCTAAAAGAGGCATCTGTATTCAAGGCATGGCGTTTAGCAGTTTTTCTAATGCTAATAGGATTGAAATATGCGCTCTCTAAAAAGATGCTATTTGTGATTTCTGAAACTGCAGAGTAAGCGCCTCCAAAAACACCAGCAATACACATCGGTTTTTCTGAATCACAAATCATAAGGTCATCTGCACTCAACTCACGCTCTACACCGTCAAGAGTGGTGAATTTTGTGCCTTCTGGTAGAGTTTTGACAATGACTTTATTTCCAGATATTTTTGCTGCATCAAATGCGTGTAAGGGCTGGCCTAATTCATGTAACACATAATTAGTTACATCTACAATGTTGTTTTTAGGTGTTAAGCCAATAGCTTTTAGTCTGTTTTGAATCCAAGCTGGAGATTCTGCAACTTTTATTCCGGTAATACTAATTCCGCAATATCGAGGTGCTAGATTGTAATCTTCAACATCAGTTATAATTTTTAAAGTCCTACTATCTACATGGAATGAACTTACAGATGGTGTGATCATTTCAGTATTAATATCGTCTTTTTGTAAGATCCCAGCTTTTAAATCGCGTGCAACACCATAATGACTCATCGCATCCGCTCTGTTTGGTGTCAAGCCTATTTCAAAAACGTCATCATTTTCAATATCAAAAATAGTTGCAGCGAGTGCTCCAACTTGTAATTTATTATCAAGAACCATTATGCCATTATGAGATTTTCCAAGACCTAATTCGTCCTCAGCACAAATCATTCCATGGCTTTCTTCTCCTCTAATTTTTCCTTTCTTGATGGTCCAAGCTTCACCAGTTTCAGTGTACAATGTGGTTCCAATGGTTGCGATAGGTACTTTTTGACCAGCAGCAACGTTAGGTGCTCCACAAACGATTTGAAGCGCTACTTCAGCACCAATATTTACAGTTGTGATTTTTAATCTATCGGCATTAGGATGTTGGATACAAGTTAAAACTTCGCCCACAACAATACCTTTTAATCCACCTTTTATAGATTGATAGGATTCTATGCCTTCAATTTCTAAGCCTAAATCTGTTAGTAATTCGCCAGTTTTCTCAGCAGACCAATCGGTTTTTAAAAATTGTTTTAGCCAGTTATATGATATTTTCATTGTCTTATTTTGTCAATGGTCAAAGATAATAATACTAATAGTTTAGAGGTGTTATTTTGCTAAAAAATAGCCATAATCTCTTTTTTTTTCTTCGGAAAATTTAAAAATCCAAAATCGGTGGTTATATTGAACACTTCGTTGGGGAATATTTGTAAGAAGTTTATCTTTGTTGAGACTAAATGTTTTTTAATAGTATAACTCAATATGCGCAAATTACTTATTTTACCTCTCCTGCTTTTATTTTTAAGTTGTAACCTTAATAGTCCAGATGCTTTGTTAGAAGGTGTTTGGAGAGCAGAATTGCAAGTTACAGATACAAAAGTATTACCTTTTAATTTTGAAGTAACATCACGTAATGCGTTAAAAATTTTTAACGGAGAGGAGGTTATTATGGTTACAGATATTACGTATTCAAATGACACGATTGTTATAAAAATGCCTGTTTTTCAAGGGTATATTGAAGCTGCCGTAAACCAAGGATCATTAAAAGGTAACTTCATAGAAGAAAATTTAGACCGTGTGGTTCCTTTTTCTGCAGAAATAGGAAAGAAAACCCGTTTTGATCTTAAAACGGAAACAGTTAAGCAGCAAGTCTCAGGAAACTGGGAGACTGTGTTTAGTCCAAATTCAGAAGAAGATATCTATATGGCAAAAGGTACTTTTATACAAAAAGGCAATAATGTGATAGGAACTTTTAGAACCACAACTGGAGATTACAGGCATTTAGAAGGTGTCATGGACGGTAATACGATGAAACTATCAACCTTTGATGGTGCGCATGCTTTTTTATTCACTGCAGAAGTTAATGACAGTACAATGAACGGAATGTTTTATTCTGGAAATCATTGGAAAGAGCCATTTACAGCAAAACGCAACGAGAATTATGAATTACCAAGCGCTAATGAACTTACATTTTTAAACGAAGGGTATGATACTTTGGCATTTACATTTCCTGACTCGGATGGAAACCAAGTGTCCTTATCTGATGATCGATTTAAAAACAAAATCGTTGTTGTGCAAATTATGGGAACATGGTGTCCTAATTGTCTCGATGAGAGTAGGTACTATTCAGAATATTACAATAATAATAAAGAAAAAGATATTGAATTTGTTGCTTTAGCGTTTGAATATGCAAAAACCGAAGAGAAAGCATTCTCAAGTATAGAGCGTTTAAAAGATAATGTAGGTATTGAATATCCAATTCTATTAGCGCAGTATGGGACTTCGAGTAAATTTAAAGCTCAAGAAAAATTACCAATGCTAAATCATGTGTTATCTTATCCAACATCGATTTTTATTGATAAAAAAGGGAAAGTTAGAAAGATTCATACAGGATTTAATGGCCCAGCTACTGGTGAGAAGTTTACAGAGTTTAAGACTGAGTTTACTGGGTTTGTTGAGGATTTGATGAGCGAGGAGTAGGTATTGTTATTTTAACAATCCATTAATCTTACGCTTTAAGCGATTCAGTATACTTAAACTCAATACATCACTCATATAATGCATTTTGCTAGTTTTATCAAGAACCACATTATAAGGGTAATGTGGTATTTTAAAACGCTCAGCTAACTCTCTGCCTTTTGGTATAACTGTGAAATTAAACTCGTGAGTTTCTAAAAATTTATCTAGGGATGGCTTGCTGTCTAAAGCAATAGCGACAAACACAGCGTCTTTATTATTAAATTTAGCCTTTAGTTTATTTAGATCAGGTATTTCTGCTACACATGGTTTGCAGTTAATAAACCAAAAATTCATTACTACTACCTTACCTTTCAGGCTCTCTAGTGTGTGACTATTTCCTTCAATATCTTCTAAAATGAGTTCAGTCAACGTTGTGCCCTCTAATTCTTTTCTCTCAACTTTATCTTTTGTTTTTTTTAGCTTTATAATCGGCTGTTAGCTGTTCTTGTTCAGAAACTGCTTTCTTTTCTCCATTCTGGCTGAAGCAAAGTGGTAGCGATACTATTAAAGTAAATACTGCAATGAGTAATTTTAGTCTCATAATCTACCCATGTATCGATTCAGACTTTCCGTAGCTTTTTATAACCTCACCTTCAAATTCAACGAGTTCTTGCCATCTCTTATCAACGTCAATATCCTTTCCGTATTTTCTAGCAAAGCCAATAAATGTTACGTAATGTCCAGCTTCGCTAACCATTAAATCATAATAGAACTTAGATAACTCCTCATCTTTAATACGTTGAGATAATAATTTAAAACGTTCACAGCTGCGAGCTTCAATCATTGCGGAGAATAATAAACGATCTACCATGCTTTGCAGGTGGCTTCCACCTTTATTCATAAACTTATATAATTCGTTGACATAGCTGTCTTTTCTTTCTCTGCCTAAAGTGTAGCCTCGTTTTTTGATAATCTCGTGTACCATTTGGAAATGCTCTAATTCTTCTTTTGCGAGCTCCAATAAGTCGGTAACCAAATCTGGATATTGAGAGTTGTGTGTGATAATGGTAATAGCATTAGTGCATGCTTTTTGTTCGCACCAAGCGTGATCTGTAAGAATCTCTTCAATATTGTCTTCTGCAAGTTTTGCCCAACGAGGATCCGTTTCTAGTTTTAAATGGAGCATGCTCATAATTCAATTTTTTTTTGATAAAGATACTTATAAAAGTGATTCTATATGTTTAAAGATATGCCGCGCGCTTCTGATTGCGCCTTCCATTTTTCCGGAGGCATAGGGGCTCGTTTCTGTACCTGCTACAAATAAACTATTATTTAAAAAAGAGTTCTGAAATAACGGGTGACCATTATTTTGTTGTGACATTAGAAAACCATCATGACTTGCAGTGGTAAATCGTTCGTTTCGCCAATCTAATTCCTCGTAAGATAAAAAGCGTCGTACTTGATTTCCGTAGTACTGCTCTAATTGTTCAAGCGCTAATTCCTGTCTTTCTTCTTTGGTATGACTGTGAAATTCTTTATTCATAAAACCAACTAAAGCATGTGAAGTGTTATCAGAGCTAGAATGGTCGTAGAATTCTTGAAGCACGCTGACAGTGCTGTAAATTGTTCCGCTCGTACGTTCGCCTTTCCAGAACGGTGCTTCAAACGTGAATCCAACTTTGATAGAGTCCTGCATCCAAGTATGTGTGTTTTGCATTATTTCTTTGATCTCTCTAGGTAATTCAGGTTCAATAGTTATTGTTTTGTCAAATAAGTAGGGCGGTAAGGTTGATATAATATGTTTACACTTAAATTCATAAGCTTCAGATGTAGCTGAAATAAAATCATGATATCTTTTTATCGAGGAAATCGCGCAATCAGTAATAATTTGGTTTTCTTCTAATTGTGTTGATAGTGCATTAATAATGGTTTGTGTTCCGTTTTTTATGCGGTAACTAGTTTGGTTGTTATTTGGTGAATTTACAAGTTGTGGCGGATGTGCTTTGCTAGGTTCGTAAATAGCGGTTGTGCCATAGAACTGCTCAAAAACCTCAAGGTTTAGTGTTTTTAAAAGTCCTAAGAGCTCAGAATGTTCATTAACAAGCCAAGTTGCGCCAAGTTCTATGGGAGCTTGATTGGTGTTTTCTTTTGTGTAAACACGACCACCAAGACGACTCCTGGCCTCTACAATTGTCACAGAAACATTAAGTTGTTTCAAATAGTAAGCAAGTGTAAGTCCTGTTAGGCCAGCGCCAATGATTAAAATATCTGTAGATTGCTTTTGCATTACTCTTATTATACCTTCTTTAAAACTGTTTTAGTCGTGTTCTTTAATGTCTGTATTCTGTCTTTTTTTTTCGCACTCAACTTATATAATTCCAAATGTTCTTATACTTACCAATCTCATAATAAGCATTTAAAACTGCCTTATGTTCTGGTTGCACCAAAGTTGGATCGCTGCTAAGAATTTTTTTAGCGTAAAAGCGAGCACTCTCTAGAATGTCTCTATCTTTTATCACATCTGCTATTTTTAAATTCAAAATACCACTTTGTTGCGTTCCCATAATATCTCCAGGTCCTCTAAGTTTTAAATCTACTTCCGCTATTTCAAATCCGTCACTAGTTTTAGTCATTGTTTCTAATCTTATTTTACTATCCTGACTCAATTTGAAGCTTGTCATCAAAATACAAAAACTTTGCTCAGCCCCGCGACCAACGCGACCTCTCAATTGATGTAACTGCGATAATCCAAAACGCTCTGAACTTTCAATAATCATGACGGATGCATTGGGAACGTTAACGCCAACTTCAATTACGGTTGTTGCGACCATAATTTGTGTTTCGCCTTTGACAAACCGTTGCATCTCAAATTCTTTATCAACAGGTTTCATCTTTCCGTGAACGATCGAAATCTGGTATTTTGGCTGCGGAAATTCTCTAACTACACTTTCATAGCCATCCATTAAATCTTTATAATCCATGTGTTCACTTTCTTGAATCAACGGATATACGATATAAATCTGTCGCCCTTTTTCAATTTCATCACGCATAAATCGCATCACTTTTAGTCGGTTTGAATCGTATCGATGAACCGTTTTTATAGCTTGTCTTCCAGGTGGCAATTCATCAATAACAGAGATGTCTAAATCACCATAAACAGACATAGCTAAAGTGCGCGGAATTGGCGTCGCAGTCATCACCAAAACGTGAGGTGGAATGATCTGTGTTTCGGTCTTATTTGATAGGGTAGAGGATGGGCCTTTTTTCCATAATTTTGAGCGTTGCGCAACTCCAAATCGATGCTGCTCATCAATAATTGCAAGCCCTAAATTCTTGAATTTAACCTTATCTTCCAGTAGCGCATGCGTTCCAATTAATATCTGTAATTCTCCATTTTCTAAAGATTTGTGAATTTCACGACGTTGTGAAGTATTACTTGAGCCAGTTAGTAGTTTTATGCTGATGTTTAGATTGTTAGCTAGCTCACTTAATCCTTGGTAGTGTTGGACTGACAAAATAGCAGTCGGAGCCATTAGGCATGCTTGAAATCCATTATCAAGCGCCATGAGCATTGACATGAATGCAACTATTGTTTTTCCAGAACCAACATCACCTTGCAATAAGCGATTCATCTGTGCATTGCTACCTAAATCTTGTCTAATTTCTTTAAGCACTCGTTTTTGAGCGCCTGTTAATTCAAACGGTAAATGATTAGTATAGAACGAATTGAAATAGGGACCAACTGAGTTAAATGGAACCCCTTTTATTTTTGATTTATGGATTAGGTTTTTTAAAATTAACTGCAACTGAAGATAGAATAATTCTTCAAATTTTAATCGAAATTCTGCACGTGCTAATAGGGTATTATTTTTTGGAAAATGAACGTTAAAAAGCGCTTCGCTTTTAGGTAGTAATTTGAGTTCAGAAAGTATGCTATCTGGAAGTGTTTCAGCAAAGCATCCGTTGGTTTCTAAAAACAAACTTTGCATAATTTTATTCATCACTTTATTCGTGACGCCTTTATTCGATAATTTTTCTGTGGACGGATAAACAGCTTGCATGGTGGAGCTCAAATTCTGTTCATGAACCTTTAAAAGTTCTAGCTCGGGATGTGGCATACTAAAGACACCATTGAACCAATTTACTTTTCCGAAAATCACATAAGGCACATTAGTTTGTATGCTATCTCTAATCCATTTTTGACCACGAAACCAAACCAATTCTATACGTCCAGTCTCGTCTTGAAAGTTACCAACTAAGCGTTTACCTCGTTTTTGAGCAATTTCTTTAAAACCTGTGATTTTTCCAATAATTTGAACTTCTGCACTATTTCGCTGTAATTCATTGATGTTATAATACTTAGTGCGATCTAAATAGCGATTTGGAAAGAGGTTGATCAAATCCTGATACGTCTGTATTCCTAACTCGCTTCGCAGTAAATCTGCGCGACTAGGTCCAACACCTTTAAGGTAGTCAATAGGAGTTTGAAGGTTTTTACTCATGTATGCGAATTTACCCAATTCCTTTGAAAAAAGTAATTTCATTGGCAATTGAAATGATTTTAAGTAAAGAATAAATAATAGTCTTTTTGTTAGTAATAACTAATGTCATTTAGAGAAAGGCGAAGAATCTCATAATTTTGTGTTGTATTAATGTCTACAAAAACCTTATTTTGGTCTCATCTTTGATAAAGCCTAGGTATGAATCGAGCATGTTCATAATTGTATCACCTAAAGAATGATTAATAGCGAACAACATGTGACCGTTGATAATTACTAAAATAAAACACATGAAACAACTATTTCAATTTGTATTCTTATTGTTTTTCTACGGAACTATAACTGCGCAACAGACAGGTTATGTAGATTTTAAATCTTTGCATGCTACTCTTTCTGTAGATACCGATTCCTTAATGGTTTATGGAGGTGTGGTGGTTAAGTTTGAGATATTGAAAGACGTAGATTCGATTTTTATCGATGCTATTGATATGAAATTTGATTTTTATGGAGATGCTAATGAAGGGATTAAATTCAGTTATGATAATAAGAAGTTATGGTTAATATCGGACTTTAAGTCTGATAAGGAGTATGTTGTGTTATTTAACTATAAAGCTCAACCAAAGAAAGCATTGTATTTTGTAAATAAAAATGAGGATTGGCAAATATGGACTCAAGGTCAAGGTAAATACACGAGTAATTGGCTTCCAAGCATAGACGATGTGAATGACAAAATTCAATTTGCGTTCAAGGTTGTTTATGATAAAAACGCTTTGGTTCTAGTTAATGGTAAATTTATTGATAATGAGGTTGTTATGTCTTATTCTAATGAATGGAATTATAGTATGCAAAAACCAATATCCAGCTACTTGGTCGCTCTAGCAATAGGTAACTATAATAAAAGAACAGAAATCTCAAAAAGTGGAATCCCTTTAGAATACTACTATTATCCAGAAGATTCTTTAAAAGTTGAGCCGACCTATCGTTATTCAAAGCAGATGTTTGATTTCTTGGAAGAAGAAATAGGGTTTCCATATCCGTGGCAAAACTATAAACAAGTGCCTGTAAAAGACTTTTTATACTCAGGGATGGAGAACACGAGTCTCACGATTTTCTCAGATAGTTTTGTGGTGGATTCTATTGGATTTAATGATAGAAATTACATTACGGTTAATGCGCACGAGTTGGCACACCAATGGTTTGGGAATTTAGTGACAGCGACTTCTGGTGAGCATCATTGGTTGCAGGAAGGTTTCGCTACGTATTATGCGTTGTTGGCTGAGCGTGATGTGTTTGGAGAGGATCACTATTATTGGCAATTATTTGAGAATGCACAAGAATTGATTGCGCAAGAAGGGGCAGGTCAAAGTACATCGTTATTAAATCCTAAATCTAGCAGTACAACCTTTTATAAAAAAGGGGCTTGGGCATTGCATGTTTTGAGAGAGAAGGTTGGTGATAGCGCTTTTAAATCAGCTGTTAGCGCTTATTTGAATACACATCAATTCGGAAATGTAACCACTAGTGATTTTATGTCTGAAGTTGCAAAATCGAGCGAACAAGATGTATCTGTCTTTGTGAACGAATGGTTGACTGCTGAGAAACTTCCAGAAGATGCCATGGTGAATAGCCTTAAAAATTCCGCTTTTATGCGCGAATACTTAGCGGTTCATTGCGAAACGTATTCTCAAAAATGCAAGGATTATTTGGTTTCTAATATTTCCGATAAGGGAAAAATAAAAGTGGTGAGTAAGATTTCTGAACATTTAGAAGCTGAAGCGTTTAATAATAGTTTAGAAGTGAGACAGGCGATTGCTCTGTATATTAGTACTATTCCTGAGTTAATTAAAACAGAGTACGAATCGCTTTTAAATGATAAATCCTATGTGACTATTGAGGCTGCGTTATATAATTTATGGGTGAATTTTCCCGAAGAACGCATCAAATACTTACAGGAAACCAAAGATATCAAAGGTTTTAACGATTATAATGTGCGATTACTGTGGTTAGTACTACATTTAAACACAATTGAATATGAGCCTGAGAAAAAGCAAGTTATTCTAAATGAATTAATTGGCTATAGTTTGTCTCAGCATCATTTTGAAATGCGCATGAAAGCGTTTAATTATTTGAAACTCATTGGTGGGTTTGAAACCGCATCGATAACAAGTCTTTTAGATGCTACAAAACATCATAACTGGCGATTTTCAAAATACGCCAAGAATTTAATTGTAGAATTGGAAAAAGAAAACACATATAAGCAATTGATACAGGAACTTAAAAATAACCAGATTTGAGAGCATTAGTTATATCTGGAGGAGGAAGTAAAGGTGCATTTGCAGGTGGTGTCGCGCAGTATTTGATGGAAGATCAAGGGCGAGAGTACGATATGTTTTTGGGAACATCAACTGGGAGTTTATTAATTAATCACTTAGCTTTAGGGGATATCGGTAAATTGTATGATGTATTTACGAATGTGCAACAACATGATATTTTTAGTATAAGTCCGTTTGTGCAACGTCAAAAAGGAGATCGAGAATATGTATCTATTGATTTCGTAAATTCGCTTTGGCAATTTATTAGACGTAAACGTACGTTTGGAGAAAGTAAAGCGCTTAAACGTCATATTAAGCGCAATTTCACAATAGAAGAATACAATAGAATCAAAGAAACAAAAGAAGATGTCGTAGTGACGGTCTCCAACTTGTCAATGAATCGCGTAGAGTATAAGTCTATTAAAGATTGTACCTATGAGGAATACTGTAATTGGGTATGGATTTCTTGTAATTATATACCATTTATGTCTTTGGCAACGGTTAATGGTTATGAGTATGCTGATGGTGGATTAGGTTGTGTTATTCCTATACGTGAAGCTATTTTGAGAGGTGCTACAGAGATTGATGCCATTGTATTGGAGGCGGAGCAAATGGAGCGTTCAAAAGTATTAGGGAAAAACCCATTTTCTCTAATGCTTAACTTGTTCGGTCACTTATTGGATCAGGTAGAGAAGAATGATATCGTTATTGGTAAACTTGCTGCTAAAAATAGAGGTGTGAAGTTGAACTTGTATTATACACCTGTAAGTTTAACTGAGAACTCTTTGATTTTTAGTAAGCGCTTAATGACTGCTTGGTGGGAGCAAGGCCATACGTATGCTAAAGAAAAACATGAAGGAGATTCGTTGCTTGGTACTAAAGTTGATATTTAGCTTTAGAAAAATCAAAGCAGGTAGTCTATGAAGATCTTGTTGTATGCGAGTAGTATTGTGATTATTCTTTTTGTCGTTCTTCAAGTTCTAACTTCATTTTTTTTATAGTACTCAATTGCATTGGAATCATGGCGCCACAAGAAATACCTACAAATATTAAAGGGATAAAAACTGCGTTATTCTCTTTAAAGAAATAACCCAAAATAGAAATAGATATAAGTAAAGTAACAACGATGGCTAAAGCTGTCATGATAATTTTTATAGCTTGGATGTTAGAAACTAGTTTTTCGGTAGTCATCTGTTTTAAATCATTAGTCATATTACTTGTGCTTTATGGATTACCAAATTTCAGAAACCTCTTCCTTTATAAAAGACAACGCTGCATCACTAGGAGCTCTTTTATCCATCATCTCTGTTAGTATAACTTCTCGTAGTTTGTCTGCGCTATCCACTTTATCTGATAATGTCGCTTTTCTAATCATTTGAATTGTCGCGTTTTTAGCGGTAGAAGAAATACTCCAACAGCTGTCTGTAACGTAGATTTGTTGTGCTAAATTATGATCAAATTCTTGTTCTATGTTCGCTATAAGTAATGACTCGTAATCTTCTTTATTTGAAGATGTTGGTATGACTCTAACTAGTAGTTTTGAAGGCTTTATTCTTTCTAGGTATAGCGATAATCTTTCATAAGCTTGAAGGCGCATAGGTAAGCTGTCCTTTTGCAAATCTTTTTTAATTAAAAATTCGCGACGATTGTTTTCGTTTTCAATATGTTCTTTAAAAAATAAAAAGGCAATTCCTCCTGTGACTAGCGCAGGAATGCAGTATAATAAAAGTCCTAAAATATTAAGATCCATAGTTGAGTTTTATTGTAAAATTAGTTATTGTTTAATAGTTTCCGCCCAAATGCTTACAGTTTTTCAAATCCTGCATGGAACTAAAAGGGACTATTGTTTTAAGGTAGCCATAAGTACCTGAGAGTTCTTTTGATAAATTATGATCATCTACATTGATTTCTATGTCGTCCATAGTAAATTGGCAAGGATGTTCGTAGCCTGCTGCATGAGTGATTTCAATAAATTCTTTTCTAAAACTTTTAAAGTATTGCGCAAGTCTAACAGATTTAAGCGTTGGGTCAATGCCGTTTTGGAGCCATTTACTTTGCGTCGCAATTCCTGTTGGACATTTGTTTGTGTGACATACTTGAGCTTGAATACATCCAATGCTCATCATTGCTTCACGAGCAACGTTAATGACATCTGCTCCCATTGCAAAAGCCATGGCAGCTTTAGCTGGAAAACCTAATTTGCCACTTCCAATAAATACGATTTGCTCAGATAAACCTTTAGTTTGAAATAGCTTATATAAATCTCCAAACCCGTAAACCCAAGGGAGAGATACGTGATCTGCAAAACTTGGAGGTGCAGCTCCAGTACCTCCTTCACCACCATCAACAGTAATGAAATCTGGACCTTTTCCTGTTTTTAACATCAGGTCTGCTAGTTCTTCCCATTGGTCTAATTTACCAATGGCAGCTTTGATACCCACAGGTAAACCTGTTTCTTCAGCGATAGCTTCAATAAAATCAACCATTTCAGGGATGTTAGAAAAGGCTTTATGATTTGGTGGTGATAAAACCGTTTTGCCAACTTCAACACCTCTAATATCTGCGATTTCTTGAGTAATTTTAGATCCAGGAAGTACGCCGCCCTTTCCAGGTTTTGCACCTTGTGATAATTTTAATTCTATAGCACGAATAAATGGATTGTCTTCAACGAGTTTCTTCATTTTCTCCATAGAGAAGCCTCCATCTTCGGCTCTAACGCCAAAATATCCTGTTCCGAAGTGAAATACCACATCTCCTCCATGACTGTGATGAGACGATAGTCCACCTTCACCCGTATTATGATATGCATTTGCCATTTTTACACCTTTATTCATTGACTCTACAGCTTTCGCAGATAAAGAACCAAAACTCATGGCAGATACGTTTATAATGGATGCTGGGCGAAATGGTTTTCTGCGTTTGTTGTGCGCTCCAATTACTTTGGCGCATGGTAAAAATGAATTATCAATGGTATTTGGGTGGTTATCATTTATTTTATAAGGGAACATTGCATTATTGATAAACATGTGTTGGTGTGCATAAATATCTCTATCTGTTCCAAACCCTTCGTAATTATTTTCGTTTTTAGCTGAGGCGTAAATCCAACTCCGTTCTATGCGATTAAACGGAAGTTCTTCTCTGTTGTTAGCTACAAAATATTGGCGCAATTCTGGGCCAATACTTTCGAGTAAATAACGAAAATGTCCAGCAATGGGATAGTTGTGGCTTATCGTATGATTTTTTTGAAATACATCACGAATGGCTACAATAGCTAGGACTATGATAATCCATAGCCACCATGAAATTGAGCTTAAAAACGAAAGAATAGTATCCATTACTTTGTGTTTTGTTCAAAAATAAAAAAAACCAGCATTAATATTGATAATGCTGGCTTTATAATTACGAGATGTGTTGATCCTCTAACTTCCTAGATAGTCTAAGCTCAATTGAATGAATGCTTTTACGCCGAGTAACATGCTTGATTCGTCGATCATAAAATCTGGGGTATGATGCGGAAATGCCCCTTTACTCTCTTCGCTTGGTGTCATGCCTCCTAAAAAGAAATAAATACCTGGAACGACTTCTTGAAAGTAAGAAAAATCTTCACCTCCAGTAGTTGCTTTCATAAGTTGTACGTTTTTTGCACCAGCTACTTTTTGTAAAGACGGTAGCATTTGATCGGTCAAATCGGGATCATTATAAGTAATTGAGGTTTGATTTCTAAATGTTACGGTGGCTTCTCCTCCATAAGCTTTAGCTATATTCTCTGTCATTTCTTTCATACGTCGTTCAATCATTGAACGCATTTCTGAGTCTAAGGTTCTAACTGTACCAATAAGTTCTGCAGTTTCGGGAATGATATTAAATCGGGTACCAGCGGTCATTTTTCCAACGGTAATCACTGCAGCTTCAGTTGTTAAGTTCGCTTCTCTACTAATAATACTTTGAAACCCATCGATTATTTTTGAAGAAATATAAATAGGATCAACCCCAGACCAAGGTTGTGATCCATGAGTTTGTTTTCCTTTTACATTGACGACAAAGCGCTCTACAGAAGCCATGATGCCTCCTTTTTTGTATTTTAAAACACCTACTGGAGTTCCTGCATTGATATGTAAACCAAAAATAGCATCGACCTTTGGGTTATCTAAAACACCTTCTTTAATCATTAGTTTGGCGCCACCTTCTTCCCCTGGAGGCGGACCTTCTTCTGCTGGTTGGAAAATGAATTTAACAGTTCCTTTTATTTTGTCTTTGTGTTTTGACAATACTTCTGCAACTCCCATTAAAATAGCTGTATGTGTATCGTGACCACAAGCGTGCATAACGCCTGTTTTGGTCCCTAAGAATTCGGTTTCTACTTTGCTTTTAAAAGGGAGATCATTACGTTCTGTAACTGGAAGCGCGTCAATATCTGCTCTTAAAGCCACAACCTTTCCAGGTAAATCTCCTTTTAAAAGACCTACGACTCCAGTTATTGCCACTCCTGTTTGAACTTCTAAGCCTAAAGATTTTAGATGTGCAGCAATTTTTTTAGCGGTTTTAAATTCTTGATTAGATAATTCTGGATTTTGATGAAAATCGCGTCGCCATTCAATGACTTTAGATTCAATATCAATAATGTCTTTTTCTAGATCATTTTGTGAGAATACAGCTAAACTTCCGAAGAAAAAAGAATAAACAATGAGGTTACGCATGTTTGAAAATTTAAGATTGAGCTTAAAGATATTTAAAAAATTGCAAAGTCAGATTTATGGGGCAATTGTTTATAATTATTTATAAAAACGTTTAATAAAAACAGGGGTTTTGGTTAATTTCACGGTTACTAAAAATTGTACAAATTGGAGAAGTATTTAAGTCAGTTAAACGAAGCACAATATGAGCCTACGGTTCAAGTAGATGGTCCTATGATTATTATAGCAGGCGCAGGATCAGGTAAAACGAGAGTCTTGACGTATCGTATTGCGTATTTGATGAGTAAAGGTGTGGATTCGTTTAATATTTTAGCATTGACATTTACAAATAAAGCTGCTAAAGAAATGAAAGGCAGAATTGCAGATATCGTTGGTGATGGCGAAGCTAAAAATTTGTGGATGGGAACATTTCACTCGGTTTTTGCTAAAATATTACGTTTTGAAGGCCATCATTTAGGCTTCCCAAGTAATTTTACAATTTATGATACTCAGGATTCTCAAAAATTACTAGGCTCCATTATTAAAGAAATGGGGTTGGAGAAAGATATTTATAAAACCAAGCAAGTATACAGTCGCATATCCTCTTATAAAAACAACTTGGTCACGGTAAAAGCCTATTTTAAAAATCCAGATTTAATTGAAGCAGATACAGCAGCAAGACGCCCTAGAATGGGAGAAATTTATAAAAACTATGTAGATCGTTGTTTTAAAGCTGGTGCGATGGATTTTGATGATTTACTGTTGCGTACAAACGAATTATTGACCCGTTTTCCAGCGGTGTTGGCGCAGTATCAAAACAAGTTTAGATATATATTGGTAGATGAGTATCAGGATACGAATCATTCACAATATTTGATTGTGAGAGCCTTGTCTGATCGTTTTCAAAATATTTGTGTGGTAGGTGATGATGCGCAGAGTATCTATGCCTTTCGTGGTGCTAATATCAACAACATCTTAAATTTCCAAAAGGATTATGATGATGTGAAAGTTTATCGATTAGAGCAAAATTATCGCTCGACCAAAAATATTGTAGGTGCAGCAAACTCAGTTATTGAGCACAATCAAACCAAGCTTGATAAAATTGTGTGGACAGCAAATACTGAAGGTGAAAAAGTAAAAGTAAATAGATCATTAACAGATGGTGACGAAGGTCGTTTTGTGGCGAGTACCATAATGGACAATAAAATGAATAATCAAATGCTTAATAGTGATTTTGCTGTTCTATATAGGACGAATGCACAATCTAGAGCTATTGAAGATGCGCTTCGTAAACGTGATATTCCGTATCAAATTTATGGAGGCTTGTCGTTTTATCAGCGTAAAGAGATTAAAGATGTCACTGCGTATTTACGTTTGATATTAAACCCTGCAGATGAAGAAGCCCTCAAACGTGTTATTAATTATCCTGCGAGAGGTATTGGACAAACTACTATTGATCGTTTGATCGTCGCTGCTAATGGCTTCGGAAAGACGATATTCGAAGTTCTTCAACATATTGATGAATTAGATATCAATATAAACAAGGGGACTAAAAATAAACTGAGAGATTTTACGACGTTGATTGAGAGTTATCAAGTGATGAATCAAACTGCAAATGCTTTTGAGCTTACAGAGCATGTTACAAAATCTAGCGGATTAATAAGAGAAGTTAATAAAGACGGAACACCAGAAGGTCAAGTGCGTCTTGAAAATGTTGAGGAACTCTTAAATGGTATTAAAGACTTTGTTGAAGGTCAAATAGAATTGGCAGACGCAGGAGATTCTTTATCAGAATTTTTAGAAGATATAGCACTCGCCACAGATTTGGATGGTGATAAA
Organism: Psychroserpens sp.; assembly: GCA_034111845.1. Taxonomy (GTDB): domain Bacteria; phylum Bacteroidota; class Bacteroidia; order Flavobacteriales; family Flavobacteriaceae; genus Psychroserpens. Next base: position 103,256 of record JAWUWM010000050.1, read on the forward strand.
GGAGATCCAGACCATGTTGCTATGATGACGATTCACTTAGCCAAAGGTTTAGAGTTTTCTCATGTCTTTGTGGTTGGTATGGAAGAAGATTTGTTCCCAAGTGCCATGAGCATGAATACGCGAAGTGAACTAGAGGAGGAGCGACGTCTATTTTATGTGGCGTTGACTCGTGCAGAAAATCAAGCGTATTTAACATATACCTTGTCTCGTTATCGCTGGGGAAAATTGATTGATGCAGAGCCTAGTCGATTTATAGAAGAAATAGATGATCAATTTGTAAATGTCATCACACCTATTGATAATCCTAGACAAAATCCAATGTTGAGTCCAGATATTTTTGGTGATATTGAACCGAACCAAATTCGGTTTAAGAAACCTATACGACGAAAATCTGAAGGTCATAAGCCACCAAAATTTGTAGCGCCTAAAAACTTAAAACGTGTATCTAAGTCGAGCGTTCCAGATAAGACCAATCTTTTTGATGGTACGTTGACTGTTGGTAATATTGTGGAGCATGCGCGCTTTGGAAAAGGTGAAGTTCTAAAAATAGAAGGTAAAGCTGCAGATGTTAAAGCTGAAATTAATTTTGAAGTTGGTGGTGTGAAGAAGTTGTTGCTAAGATTTGCTAAGTTGGATGTTTTGGGATGATAATACAGAACAAAAGACCATTTAAAAATACATGTAAACTTGCTAATTCTAGTAAAGAATTTGCTATTGAAATAATTGAAGACGATTCTGATAATATTGAAATCGAGATTATCGATATCAATGAATATTACAATGATGAATTCAGCTACTTATCTACTTATGAATTAGTACATGCTAATTTTCACGATAGATTATATACTTTTTATGGCTGTAATCGAAAATCATCAAATAGATTTAAAAGTAGATACAAAGTTGAAGGTTATTTTGAAGGAAGGCATGTAGTATCTTTAGATCAATTATTAGTAAAATCTTATACATTCTCAATACCAAGACCTTTATTGAAAATATTTGAGACAGACTTTAATAATAGAAAATTAGATGATTTATATGAAGAGAGTATTGAAATCAATAGTAATTTTAAGATAAAATATCGATCTTCATTAGTCAAAAATCTGTCTGATGTCAATAATTTTTCATATAAACATTATTTAAGTTCTTCTTTTCAATTTTTATTTCAAGAAGGTGTGAAATTAACAGAGGTTTTTAATTATCTAAATATTTTCAAACAGTTTCTAGATTTTAATATTTCAAGCGAGGTAAGTTTAATTCCGTCTCAATTAATTATTTGCAAAAATGATGCTGTAAGTGAGTTAGATTTTAAATTGAAACATCCTCATAATAATTTAGCTGAGAATAAAGTTTTCATGTACACTAAAACTTGGCGATTTAAATCAAATAGTAAAATAGATGATAAAATTCTGGACAAGAAATCAAATAATGCTTTTTTCAGTGATTATGGTTTAAATGATAAATATATTTTTAAAATTTTAAAGACTTGGTATAATAAAGAGATATATAGAACAACATATTATTTTTATATAGACTCTAATGATTGGCTTCATAATGCAGGTAGATTCCTTAGCAATGTGATGTTTAATAATCGTTTTTTAAATATGATACAAGCATTAGAGAATTTTCATAAAGTGCATTTTAATGAAGAAAAAGTTGATAATGAAGATTATAACAAAAATACTGGTAAATATCTAAATAAACTTGATAAATATCTTAGAGATCATATTGATTTAAATGAATGGGTAAGATTCCTGAGTTCAAGGATAAAGGCCAAAATTGATATTACTCTAGTTCAACGATTAAATAGATTATTAACTTATACAGAAGACGTTACTTTTGAGGTTAATTTTATTGATTACTCCGTTGATGCTAAGAATTTTAGACATAGTTTGTCTCATGGGGATTTAGACGAAATTAATTTAGGCGGAAATCTCGAGTTAAGATACTATCAGTCAAAATACTTATTGTTATGCTGCATATTAAAGAGCTTAAATCTACCTATTGATTTAACAAATAGAGTTATTCAGAATAATTTTAATTCATATAATATAAGAGATAGTATTCAGCAATTATCAAACATAAAATAAATTTATATAGTAGGATTTATTAAAAGGTATCAGAGATTATTTTTGTGATATCTATTTTTAGATGACTAGAAGTTTTATTGATGTTCAATTTCCGAAGAAAAACACACACTATTTATTCTACTCTAAATGCGTCTCAGTAAACGCCTTTAATTTTGTCCAAGTATCTAATAGTTCGAGTCCAACCCAGCCGTGTCCTGCATTTGGATAGAGTGTGAATTGATGCGTGACTCCAAGCTCTGATAATTTCGTTTCCATATCAACACCTTGACTTGTAGGAATCAATGGATCTTGACCACCATAAAACAAAATCGTTGGTGGAGATACCGATGTTGCCTGATGATATGGACTTATTTCCTCTAAAAACTCAGTAGAAGTATCTAAACCAAAGGTGTTTATGATTTCTAATAAAAAAGGGTTTTCACTCTCAGTATAGGCAGGGTCTGTGAAATTTGTAGGACCTACGATACTTGCTACCATTTGTACATCATTGTCTATGTCAAATGAATAACTCCATAATAAAGACAAATGGGCGCCAGCACTTGTGCCTAGAAATCCAATATCACTCGATATTATATAGTCATTTTGATTGGCTTTAAGTAAGTTAATTACAGTTGTGATATCATCAATTTGCATTGGATAGGGTTGGTTGTCTGGGTCTGCTAATCTGTAATTGATGTTTACAATGGCTATGTTTGGTAAATCTTGACGAATCAATTCCTTCAAGGGATCCATATCTACTTTATCGCCAGAAGTCCATCCACCTCCATGGACTAAAATCATGACTTTGGTTTCTAAGGTTCGGTTTGCAGGTAGATAGATGTCAAAGACTTGATCGCTATCACTGCCATAAGATACATTTAGTTCTTGACGGAATTCAAGAATTGTGGCATCTCCTGGATTGTTTGTTATAATATCATCTTCGGAGCATGAGAATAGTGCGAAGGCAATAAAAAGTGTGAGCAGATTGAGTTTAGTTATTTTCATGTGTTTATACTTAGTTTTTATTAACTACTAACATGCTGCTTGCTGTTAATACCGTGTGAGCTTGTATAAAAATTTTGATAGGCGTGTTTTGTATTGAAATAATCAATTACTTTGCAAACGCAATTGTAAGGTACAATATTATGGCTCAACTGATAAAAATTTATGAAGAGAATCCTAATCCTAAGGAGATTAAGAAAGTTGTTGACGTTTTAAAACGTGGTGGTTTGGTTATTTACCCAACAGACACTGTTTATGGTTTAGGCTGTGATATCACTAATGTCAAAGCTTTAGAGAAGATTGCTAGACTTAAAGGCGTAAAGTTAGAAAAGTCTAATTTCTCTTTTATTTGCGAAGATTTAAGTAATCTGAGTGATTACGTAAAACAAATAGACACGACGACTTTTAAAATATTGAAACGTGCGCTTCCAGGTCCTTATACGTTTATTTTACCGGGTTCTAAAAACTTACCACATCCTTTTAAAAAGCGAAAAACCGTTGGGATTCGGGTACCAAATAACGCGATTACTTTAGAAATTGTAAAGCAACTGGGCAATCCTTTAGTCTCAACGTCAATACGTGATGAAGATGTTGTTGTGGAGTATACAACAGATCCAGAACTTATTTTAGAAAAATGGGACAACCTTGTAGATATTGTAATTGATGGAGGTTATGGCGGAAATGAAGGGTCTACTATTATTGATTTATCTGAAGAGGAGCCTTTGATTATTAGAGAAGGTAAGGGGAGTTTGGAGATTTTTTAAGCTTGACTAAATACATTACTAAATATATAATATAAAAAAGCCCAATCGAAAGATTGGGCTTTTTTATATTATAATTTATGAATTAGTTACCTTCTGATAATGCTTTCATTTCATCTTCAACCATTTTGTAGAATTGGTCAATTTTAGGAAGTACGATTATACGTGTACGTCTGTTTTTTGCTTTATTCTCAGTAGTATCATTTTCAACTAAAGGCACATAAGAACTACGACCAGCAGCGATTAATTGTTGTGGATTTACTTCAAGTTCTTCTAAAACTCTAACAACAGATGTTGCACGTTTTACACTTAAATCCCAGTTATCAACTAATACACCCTTAGAATAAGGAACATTATCAGTATGTGACTCAACCATAGCTTCAAAGTCTGGCTTACTGTTGATCACTTTAGCTACTTTAGCCAATACTTCTTTAGCTCTAGTTGTTACATTGTAACTTCCAGATTGGAATAACAATTTATCTGCAATAGATATAAATACCACACCTTTTTCTACGTTTACTTCGATATCTGGGTCACTAATCCCTACTGCTTTCTTTAAACTAGAAACAATTGCTAAGGTTACACTATCCTTTTTAGTTAAGGCATCTTGTAATCTTGTGATCTTTAAATCTCTTTCTTGTAAACTTTCTAAAGATTTTTCAAGGTTCTCAGCACCTTTTTGAGTCAACGTAGTTAAATTTCCTTTAGTATCAATTAAATCTTGATTTGATTTACGTAAATCTGACAATTGATCTTTCATTGTTTCTACACGAGCACTAGCAGCAGCCTCATCAGTTAAACATTTGTTTAATTTTACAGTTGCAGAATTTAATAAGTCTTGCGTTTCTTGTTGTCTTGTCTCGAGTGCCATAAACTCTTTCTTAGATACACATGATGTCAAAATTAACATCCCAGCAACACTTAATAGCATTAATTTTTTCATAATTATATTTTAAAAATTAGTTATTCATTTTTATTTGTTCACTTCTAGGAACGCTTCAAAATTAGAGAAAAGAATAGACGAGGTGACTGTCTTTAACTAAAATTTTAACACAGTTACTAACAATTAGAAGTTATGACGTTTTTTAACGAAGTATAACCAAACAATTGAAGTCGTATGATAGTAGTTTTTTTTCATCGGGAGTTGCTTACGCGCTTTTAAAAGTCTGGGTAAGTACGCATAAAAAGCAAAATGTGCTTTGACAATTGCTGTGAAATGGCCAATTTTAAAACTGAAAAGGAATTTTAGAGCTGCAATTCCGTCGAGGACTAATCGCATGAGTATAATTTGGAAGAGAACACCATTTGCATTTTTAGTAATCGTGAATAAGCTATTTCTAAAGTTAAGATAGGTTTTTTTAGGATTTACAACGTTTAATGTGGCACCACCAACATGATACACGGTTGATGCACCAACATATTTAGTGTTGAATCCAGCATTAAAAGCGCGCCAGCATAAATCAATTTCTTCAAAGTGTGCGAAATAGCTTTCGTCAAAACCGTTGAGTGCCTCAAAAGTTGATTTCTTGATGAAAAAGCAGGCACCTGAAGCCCAGAAAACAGGTATTGTATCATTGTATTGACCGTTATCTTTTTCTATGGTGTTAAAGATTCGGCCTCTGCAGTAAGCATAACCGTATTTATCTAAAAATCCGCCAGCTGCTCCAGCATATTCAAAATATGATTTGTTTTTGTAGTCTAAAATTTTTGGTTGAATAATGTCTGTAGCCGCGTTGGTCTCAAATTCTGAAATAATAGGGGAGAGCCAATTTGGAGTAACTTCGATATCACTATTTAATAAACAAAAAACATCAGCATCAACATGTTTTAAGGCGTCGTTATAGCCTTTGGCGTAACCACCATTTGTAGCATTTTTGATTATTTTCACCTTCGGAAATTCGCTTTTCACATAATCTATAGAGTTATCAGTCGATGCATTATCTGCGACATAGATGTCTACACCTTCAGAATATTTCCTGACGGATGGCAGGAATTGCTCTAAGAGCTTTTCTCCGTTCCAGTTTAGTATGATGATTGCTAGTTTCAATTTATTGATTTGTATTACTATAAGAAGGCACATCCTCCAAAAACTCATAACGTTCCTTCTCAAAATCCATCATACAATAATAATGATTTATTCCATTAGTAACCATTAAGTAAGTCGCATTAAGCACTAAGTTATAGCGCGAAATTTGATCAAAGGTCGTTTGGTCTATCTTAATTTTATGTGATTTGCATTCTACAATGAGATGAATGCTACCTTCAGGATTAAAGACGACAATGTCATAGCGTTTTGTCAATCCGTTAACTTTAAGTTCTTTTTCTACGTTGATTAAAGATTTCGGATAGTTTTTATACTCAATTAAATACTGCACACAATGTTGACGCACCCATTCTTCGGGTTGAAGAATGATGAATTTTTTACGAATAGCATCAAAAATAGAAACTTTATTTTCGTTACTTTTGAATCGGAATTTAAACTTCGGGAAATTTAATTCTTGCATATAAAAAAGCTAAGTTTTTCTCAAAGTTACTCTACTACAGCTAAAAACCAAAGGGCAAAATGCTTTTTTGGAATTTGGATTTTAATAATTTGGAATTTTAACTATTGGACGACGTAAAACAAATTGTAGGAGATATAAAGAAAGGAACAATCAAGCCCATTTATTTTTTAATGGGAGAGGAGCCTTATTATATTGATGCGATTTCAGATTATATTGAAAAGAACGTGCTTGCCGAAGAAGAAAAAGGCTTTAACCAGATGGTCTTGTACGGTCGCGATGTCACTATAGATGATATTGTAGGTAATGCAAAACGCTACCCTATGATGGCAGACCGTCAAGTGGTCATCGTAAAAGAAGCTCAAGATTTATCGCGGACGATTGAGAAATTATCAGATTATGCAGCCAATCCTCAGCTATCTACCGTTTTGGTTGTTAATTATAAGTACAAAAAGATAGATAAGCGAAAAGCGCTTTACAAAGCGATTAATAAACAAGGAGGCGTTGTTTATGAAAGTAAGAAACTATATGAAAATCAAGTTTCAGATTGGATTCGTCGCGTTTTGTCTGGCCAGAATTATACCATATCGCCAAAAGCGTCTCAAATGCTCGTAGAGTTTTTGGGCACAGACCTAAGTAAAATAAATAATGAACTCGGTAAACTTAAAATTGTACTACCTGCAGGTACTCAAATTTCCGCAGAACATATTGAACAACACATCGGGATTAGCAAAGATTATAACAACTTTGAATTGCGAAAAGCTGTTGGAGCAGGTGACACGCTAAAAGCATTCAAGATTGTTAAATATTTTGCAGATAATCCAAAGGATAATCCAATGATAATGACGGTTTCTTTGCTGTTTAGTTTCTTTTCACAGCTGTTACATTATCATGGTTTAAACGATAAAAACCCAAGAAGTGTGGCTTCTGCATTGAAAATCAATCCTTATTTTGTTAATGAATATGTTGCTGCAGCACGCAATTTCCCTATGCGTAAAGTGAGTCAAGTTATTTCAATCTTACGTGAATTTGATTTGAGAAGTAAAGGGGTGAATTCAAATGCTGTGCCTCAAGGCGATTTACTTAAAGAATTGTTGGTTAGGATATTTTCTTAGATTACTTTTTTTCTTCGGAAATTTTACAATGTACAAACCTGAGCTTTTAAAAATTTAAAAGTGGTCATAATTGGTGCTCTAAACTATCATAATCAGATGTTGCTTTTTGCAAAACAAAGGGTAACTCATTCCATTTTTTTTGTTGCACGACTTGCTATATTTTTGGTTCTTTTCTGTTTCCTTTAGCTTTTATTTAGGCATTTTGACATGTGTAAACTCGTCCAAAACTCGTCATCCTTGTATTTGTATTCATAGGTATATTCTGGTTCAACTATAAACCCTGTTCTTTCATATAGTTGTAATGCCTTTTCATTCCATCCAAATACTTTCAAATCAACTTTGTATGTTGGTTGGATATTTTGAATCTCAGCGATCATTAATTCTATAATTTGTGTGCCCAATCCTTTACCTCGAAACTTTTTATCACCAATCAAAATTCTTGATAAGCGAGGGACTTTATTTGAGAAATTAAGTTCACAATGACCAATGACCTCGCCAGACTCAATATCTATTATCTTTTTAGGGTCTATTTTTTCTTTATTTATATAGGTTTTAAGTTGATCTTCTGTTAATGGAAATGTAAAAAGTGGTCCAGCAAATTGAACTAATTCTCTTTCAGAATTGATCCAATGTATTAATTGTAAAAAATCCTTAGTTGTGAAGGGTTCAAGCTTAATCATATTGGTTTTCTGTTTTTCTTTCAGTATTAGAGAGGCTATAATTTTCTGCATTAATCTAAGTGACTAGGTTTTCATCAAGTCGTCGAACTTCAATTTCTTGTTTTAAAACAGAGCGTATTTCTTTTCTTAAACTTTTAGATTCATTAATTGCGATTTTTTCAATCTGTGAGTTAGAAAGGTTTTTGTAGTTAGCTCTAATTTCTTCAATTGGATACATTGATTATGATGTATTTAAAACTAAATTATTTTAGGCCTTCATTCATGATTTTAGGAGGAAATAGTTTCGAAACAATAAAGCCCACAATCATAGCAAAGGCAAAAGATGGTGCCAAAACATCTAATTCAACAAAGTATTTGCCTATTCCATCCATTTCTGAGAACACAAATTTGCAGAGAATCACAGACACAAAACCAGTAATCATTGATGCAATAGCACCTTTTTCGGAATAGCCTTTCCAGAAAAGAGATAGAATAATTACGGGACAAAAGGTAGCTGCAATTCCTGACCATCCAAAAATCATAATCCAAAAAATCTGTCTGTCAGGATATAGATTATACAACAATACTGCAATACCGAGTGCTACTAATGCCATACCAATAGTCACTAATCTTGAGATCTTAGTTAAATCTTTATCTTTTAAGTCAGGCCTAAATATTTTTTGATAAAAATCTCTTGTAATCGCACTAGACGCTAATATTAGAAGTGAATCAATAGTTGACATAATTGCTGACAACACAATAGCAATAAAAATAGCTACTAGAATGGTGGGTAAGAATTCGTTTGTAATCATACTTAATACATCTTCACCTCCTGTGCCTAATATAGTTTCAGGATCTTGTCCTTCACTTGTAAAATATATTCTTGCAAGAATACCAATAGTTACTGCTGCTGCATCTGTTAAGAGGGTGAATAATAAAGCAACCCATTTACCTTTATCAATTTCGTGTTCACTTTTAATGGACATGAACCTCACATACACTTGGGGAGATCCTAAGAATCCTAATCCAATCATTGAGAAACCTATAATTGTAAATAAGTTAAGCCAGCCATCGTCGCTTCTTCCCATCACTTGTGTTAGCGTAGGATCAATAGCATTTAAACCTTCGGTAATTCCTGCACCATGATCCATTGAGAACCACACCACAATTGGAAGCAGAACCAATCCAAAAAACATTAAAATACCCTGAAACATATCAGACCATACCGCAGCTACAAACCCTCCAATAAAAATGTAAATGAGTACAATACAAAACCCAATTAAAACACCAATGCGATAGTCAATACCGAGCATCGATTCAAACGCTATTCCTGTAACATCCATTTGTGAGGCCACATATATAACGACAAAAACCACTAATACAGAAGCTGATATAATTCTAAGACTGTTTGAAGTGGATTTGAAATGACTTTCGAGATAGTCGGGGATTGTAATTGAATTATAATCGTCAGATCGTCTTTTAAATTTTTTAGCCATAAACTGCCAGGATATAAAAACACCGAGTAATTCTCCAGCAACAACCCAATATCCAGAATAGCCCGCCATAGCGCCCATCCCTGTGAGACCGATTAATAGCCAACCCGATTCTCCAGTAGCTCTAGCAGAGAATGCAACAGCCCAAAAGCCCATTTTTTTACCTCCTAAATAATAGTCACTCATACTTTTGACTCTCCGAGATGCCAGTATTCCTATTAAAAATAAAATAGCGACATAAATGGATAGGACAATAATTTTTGTAATCATTATTTAGTGTGTTTTTCTAAAGATAGTATTTCTGATGAGAAGCTAAAGTCTTATTTAATAAGATAGAACTATATTTTGCAAGTTGGTCTCACTAGTTTGCTTTATCCATTATTAATTTGGTAATAAGAATGTAATCTACTATAATCGTTTTTGGTGACTATTTTTATCGTGTCGTATTCTATATGTTCTAATCAAATGTTCTAGTTGTCTATAGGTAATATTTAATTGATCTATCTTGGTTTTCTCATACGTATCGTTGTCATGCCAGTAAAAGAGATACGATTTGGTAGATTTGCCATGGCCTTCTTTCAGGACTTCTTTTTGCTTTGTATTCGACCAGCTTTTAAAACCTTTCGTTTTGTTGTTCTAATTTCTTTGTTGTCAATTATTATTTATGATTGAGTATTAAATTTGAACACTTTTTTGATAGAACTGTAAATTCTAATTATGCACATTACCCCGCCCAAACCAAAATTTTTATTTGTTCCTTTTGTAATTATATAGGTTAATTAGTCGCTATATTATTTTCGTATTTGTTATGTATAGTTAGTATTGCTAATCCAAAAAGAACAGCCACAACTATTAAAATAGTACTAATTAATCCGCTTACTCCAAACGACATCCGAATTAAAATTGTTGAAATGACAAATCCAGAGTTTCTAATTATTTTATGAAACTTGTCAGTATAAAAGAAGGAAATTAAAAGCAAGACAACATCTACCAAAATAAGTACTGTAAAGAATTGATCAAAAAACAGATTGTTAATGCTTTCAAATGATGGTATCGTGTTGGATAAAATAGAAATTCCTGCAGACCAATCGATAAGCGTATATAGAGCCATAATGAAGAATAGGGGAACTAAAATAACAGCAATTAGTTTTTTTCTTTCTACAAACCGTTCAATAATAGGATTAATAGCCTCGCCTTCAATTGTTTTTCGTTTTCCATGTTTCTGAAATAAAAATATTAAATAGAAGAGTAGAAGGGAAGCTACTAAATCATAAGTGAATTGCAAGTCTCCTTTTATTTCAAACCAATTCTCAGTAAGTTCTAAGGCTGATAAATCTTTAAATAATTTACGTATAATGATAAGTGTTATAATTTCGTATTGCTTAGTTATGTAGGTCGTAAACGACTTAGGTAAATAGTAAATTAAAAGATAAACCTCGTAAATAAGAATAAAAGAAAATGGTGTGTAAACAGCGGAAATTGGGTTTTGTAATAATTCGGAATTGGATGGTAAATCTATAACATCGAATTTCATAAAATAGATAAGCGCTAAGTGAATAAAAAAACTAACTATCGCGACTTTGAGAATTATTTTTTCAGTTTTCTCGCGAGTACCTTCAGATAGTATTTTATCAAAAAGGTATGATACGAGGTTCTTTTTCTTCGTCATATTTAAAGCGTTTTATGACAGGTTTTGTAGTTAACACTAAGATAATGAAAGAAAATGGAATAGTTTGGGAGTTTTAGAAATTTCCGAAGTAAAAAGAAACGAAAGCGCTAATAAACGTTTATTTGTTTTAACAGTGATTATTTGTCAGTTACAGTGTGTTTACTTCTTGAAATTTTCATGGTACGATTATATACTATTTCTCCTAAGTTCCAAGTCTTTCCGCCACTTGTATTTGAAAACGCAATAACGACTGTATCAATATCTTTGTCATACCTGACAATACTCGAATATTCTAGCAATAACCCTGTATGTTTATATACATAAATAGACGAATAAATAGCTTGTTCTCCTTCATTAAATAATGAGCCATAGTTTAGTGCTCTCAAGAATATTCCCACATCTTTTGCTGTAGCTACCATTGATCCTGCGGGATTTTTAAAATAATTGTACTTTTATATCGTCATCATAACCAACGTAATACCCACTCATAACATCGTCTAAATTCACATCAGTTAGTAAGCTATATGTATGTTTTAGCCCAAGTGGTATCAAAATCTCCTGCTTGATATACTTGTGATGATTGTATCCTAAAGTTTTATCAAGTAATTCATCTATCAATAAATAATTGGTGTTTGAATAACTATAATTTTTATCAGGTTCAAAGTCAGCAGGTTCATCTAATACGAAATCAAGCGTTTTTGTATTGTCTATAGGTGGGTTTTCCCAATAGCCAGGAGTGTCAGTAAAATTTGGAATTCAGCTCAGATGTTGTACCAGCAATCTCAAGGTGATTTTATCGGCGTTTTGAATTCGTCCGTCCAATTCTGGAAAGTAATCAACAAGCTTTTTATCTAAAGATAAACGATTGTCTTTAACTAATTTGGCGGTAGCAACAGCGACATATAACATGCTAACACTCGCAATCTTGAATAGTGTTTTTGGATGGACAGGTGTTTTGTTTTTTCGATTATGGAAACCAGCAGAGTAAAGTGCTGGTGGGTTACCGGCTTTGTCTACGTAAACAATTATGCCATCAAAGCCATGGTCAATAGCTTAATTTATGTATTATTGAACCTTATTTGGTAGTGGTAAAACCCAAGTTTTTACTATAATCCATGGGAAGAATGCTAATGAAAATATACTTGCTATAATACATACTATTTTGAATATTTGTTTTTTGTTTCTTTGCCATATTGTGTTAGATGTATTAATAGAACTCTTTAAAATCTTGTGCGTGATTTGTTAATTTTGTTTTAGAAACTAAAATAACATTCTGTAATCGCAAATTACGGAAACGTTTAGAATTTAATGAGTACCTATGAACTTGGTGGTCGTTTAAAGTTTATTCGTTTTTTCGAAAATCATTCGTTCTTAATACTGTTTTGTTTTTCCCGTTTTTTGACTATTGCAAACCATAGAATGACTGAAACACCTAAGATTATTAATTTTTCGGTTACGTCAATTCCGTTTTTGATTAATGCATTGAACATCATAATTTGAATAATTAGATGAAAACATGCACTAGCTAATATTGATTTTGTTGATTCTGCTACTTGTCCAATGCCCCAGCTTCCAAAAACCATCATTGCAAAAAAGAAAAGATTATCACCAACAGATGCCTTCGTTAAGAACGTTAAATGCCACAAGTACCAGAGAAAACCAATTATTAAATATTTTTTCCAAGATTGTACTGCTTTTATTTCTTCTTGTAAATAACCTCTCCAGCCATATTCTTCTATTATACAATAGACTAAAGTTCCTGTTATGGCTATGAAACCGTAGAGATGTGCGTCCAGTTGAAATGGATTTTCTACCCCAATTAATGTTACAATGATGATGGGAATAGTTACCATAATAAGACTATTTGATTTTGATGTACCGAAAAGTGTTATTTCTGTGGTTCTTTTTTTTTTAATAATGATATGGCCACTATTGCACCTATAAAGACACCACCGCCTTCAAGAAGGATAGAGGTTAAGATGAATATCCAAGTTGGAAATTTTTCTAATCCCGATTTGAATTCGAAAATGTTAAACCTAAAAATATTAGATAGTGTTATTGCTATTAATAGGAATATTACTATTCTTTTTAGATTTATATCTTTAATCATTGTTTAAGTATTTGATTGCTGACTTAAAAGTCAAAAAATAATTAATTATTACAGACTTTTATTTACTCAATTGCAGTTTAATAAGGCTGCGTTGTTTTTATGTTTTTGCAAACGGTTGCTTTTAGGGTTGTTCGCGTCTGCTAGGGTTAAGATTATTATGGAAAATTAACAATAGGGCAATTTGTAGTATTTTAGAAGTATCCAAAAAGTAAGTAATGGGTTTTAATGTTTGCTATTAGAGGCCTTAAATTACTTTATAAACGTTATAAGATCTAGACCATTGTGTGGATTGACCAGGTTGAATAGCGATATTAAAAAATAACTCAGGGCTAATCACGTGTTGTCCTCCCCAAAGATTCACTTTGTTTGTTTGAAAGTTTCCTGTTTCACTGATTCCTATGTTACTTTTACGGTTTATTAGTTCCCATTGAGCATCAACATTTTTACTGCCTGAGAGGTTACTAAAAAAGAATGTTTCTTTAGGCGACTGATTAAATTTAATTGCGTTTTGTCCAATTTCTACTTTTTTTTCTGGATTTACAGTTTCTATGAAGCGTAAAGGTTTTAATTGAAATGGAAATTTTAATACGTAATTACACCCAATTAATTCTTTATTAATTAAAGTGAAATTGTGTACATACTCATCTGTAATAATGTCCTTTTCACCAGTGTTTTTTAATGAATAGTTAATGGTAAAATTATTTTCTTGTAATACAATCTCTTTTTTTAAGACATATGAGTAGCCATTTATGGTTTTCGAGTGGCAGCTAATTATAAAGGTATCAGATTCTGTACTAATTTTAAATTTTGCAGGATCAATCTCATAATTTTTACCGCAGTGGTATTTAGAGTCTGTTTTTTTTAATAATCCCACGCCAATTTTGTGAAACCAACCACCTATAACTGACTCGTCAAAGCCTAGTGCTGTATCCATGCCAAATTCATTATAAAACCCTTTTCCTTGTTGATGTTCATTTTGAGGATTATGACTCTCCATACTTGATAATTGAACATTTTGAAATTTCACGTTCACAATTTTCCCTGTCCAGTCAAATCTTGAAGCATTATAGTTTTCCGAAGGTAAGTCGATATGAATTTCTAGGTTTTTGTTTTTAAGTATATAGGGCATATTAAGAAAGGGCAAATTTATGAGTACTGATATGATGTTTTTGAAATAACTCTAAGACCATGCTTGCTCTTGGTCCTCGAAGTTTACTTGCAATAAAATTAGTCAAAGAAAACGAATTGAAGTGCTAATTACAGTTTAGAAGTGTCGGGGATTGGAAGTAGTGTATGAAAATGCTCTATGATTTTGCTAGTAAGCATTAAGAAAACAGTTCATAATACACCTTTTTTTTAGCTATTGTTAATTCGGTCAGGTGTTTTTGTGTGTTTTTCTCCAAAATTATTAATCGTAATTGCAAAGGTGAAATATTAGTTATCCAAAATGGTATTCGTTCTTTCTATAATAGCTTCTGGTAATTTATTTGTAAGTAGTCTTGCACCTTTGCGATTTAAGTGCTGAGAATTGTAAAATACTTTTTATCAAATTCTAAAATAGAGTCTTGTGAATAGTCAAGAAAATGGGCATTTTATTCTTGAGCTAAATTATTGTATTAATTTACATGCTTAATTGAGTTAAAATCATCTTTATAAATAGGAGGATAGACTAAAAAGACTGTAATGTTTTCTGTTTGCATTTAGCTAAGAAACTTTCAAAATTTTCACAAGAAACGCTGTGCAAGGATGTAAATACTTCAATTTTTTGAGTATTATCAGTATTTGTTGTGTCTTTTGTTTTTTGTAAGCTTTCTGGCCAAGACTGATTGTTAGGAGAGTATTCTTTTACATCTGTAGTTTTTAAAAATTGAATATCTAAGAAAGATAGTCCTCCAATTATTCTTTCAAAAGGGTTTCCTGAATACCTTGCCATAGGAACAGAGTAATCCAAATCACTGAAACTACTAGTTAATTTCAGGAGCTTTTTGACTTCTGGTCTAAAGTCTATTTCTTGTATTTCATATCTCAAATATATTAGTTTTGAAATTTAAAATATCACTCCGAACTTATAAGGGGCTAAATTACCTTATGTGGTTCTTCAACAACATACAACATAAAAATAAACTAGGATATTTATTAGGATTTGATCTTGGAATACGTGTATAATAAGTTGCGAAAAAGTATGCGAATAATTTCCCACAATACAATATAGTGAATTATGTAGTTATGCAGGTCTAACAACTGTAATCAGGTAAATTGGAAATAGCGTAAACGGACGACCTCGAGTTAGTAAGATGGACAATCAGAAACTTATGAATTTATTATTTATGTGTAGTTTTTCTGCTTGCAAATACAACAAAGCTTTTAGAGGTATCTATGAACGAATAGTAGCAAAGGGAAAGCGCAAAAAACTCGCCTTGATGGCAGTGTGTAATAAGTTCTTAAAAGAGGCTTTTGCAATTGCTAAATCAGGATTAATATTTGATAATGAATACAAAAGTATATTGGTAAAAAAATAATGTAATTTTACTTGTTTTTTAACACAGTACTTTGTTAGCAATAGTATTTACTATATCAATATTGGATAATCACAATATATTTGTGAAAGCAAAATGATTTTGCATTTAAATAAGTTTAATTTTTCATAACTTTTTTTGTTATCGTGCCTTTTGAAGTTTTTATACTCAATAGATAAATACCCGAATTTAAGCTAGTTAGATCTATAAGTCCATTAGTCGATTTTAGATTTAAATTTACTCCTAAAGTATTGTAAAGAATTATATCTTTAAGTTCCAATGAATTATTAGGTTGTATATTAATTACATTACTGGTAGGATTTGGAAAAACACGTATGGTGTTTTCTATTTCTTCAATATTTGGAAGTGACAGCGTATTATCTATATGATTTTGAAAAAATAACCAAGCTTCTTCACCAGCATTAATATCCATATTGCCCCAAGCTCCAGGCCAATCATGACCACCACCTACAACTTCATAATACCAGACCTCATTATTATTAATACCATTTAAATGCTTTTCACTATTAATAAAACTTCCATCAGAGTTATCGATGTCTGGTAATGTTTGAGTATTGACCAATGTACATTCATTTTTTTCCACAAAATAATTGATTGTAAAAGGTATATTAGGATAAGCTCCCCAACCATCATTGTTATTTGGGTCACCAGATAATGGAGTTACGTTATCTTGAGAACCATGTATTTCAAGCAGAGGAATTGGTAGACTATCATCACATTCATTTAAAATATCTTGCATAATCATTCCAGCGACAGGTGCTACCGCTTTAAATGTGTCATATGCTTGACAAGCAAGCATGTAACACATTTCTGCACCATTAGAAAAACCAGTTGCAAAAGTATAATCAGGATTCAAATTATGGGTTGATTGAAGGTGCTCAGCTAATTCAGTTAAAAAACCAACATCATTTACTGTTTCAGTTTGATGAAAGTCATACCCAACATTCCAAAACCGATCTCCATCCAAATCGTTAGTCCCTCTTGGATAACAAACTGCAAAACCATATTGATTTGCAATTTGATTCATACCAGTATAATTTCTCATACTATTAGCATCGCCAGTAAAGCCATGCATAACAAATACCAAAGGCATATTCTCATTTAAATTTGAAGGCTCATAATATAAATATTGACGGTCAATACCATCATGTTCGAATGTAATAAATTGTGCTTGAGTTATTAAATGAGAAAATAACATAACTATTATTAAAATAGTTAGTTTATACTTTTGTTTCATTTTTAAGAGTTTAGAACCGAATGTGAATTTAAAAAATTAAATGTAGCAATTCTAATTTAATATTATTGAATTCGGTTGAGTGTTTAATTATTATTGCTAATGGTTGGTGTATGAAACGTAGCTTGTAAAACCGTAATAATTTTTGAGTATAACACAGAGCCAAATTTTTTAATTTTGTTTTTAACTTATCAATTTTAAAGGCCAAATTAAAAATTTGGTGGACTTTGTAAATAAGCACTAACCTTTCGGTTTAGCGCTTATTAGCTATGTTTTATACACCGTGTTATTGTTGGCTTTTATTTAAAATGATATCCAACTTCAATTGCTAAGCCATTATATGTATGACCATAAACAAGAAGCAGGGATGCTATCAAAATCAAGCAGTTAATTAAGGTCAGACTTATTATTGGTTTTATTAAATTAAGCTTTTCAATTTTCCGTTGATACAAATAGCTAAAGAGTCCAAGTACAAGAATAAGACCTAATCCAATCAGACCAATTTTCAACTCCTCATTAAATATCCATTGGCTTAAATTATCTAAATTTTGTTCTTTAGAATCTGTGATTTCAGAAGGATGTCCAACCATCAGAGCGAGGCTTAGAAAAGCCTCCAAGACAAAAGGTCAGAATTATTACGAAATTCAACAATAGTATTAGGTAGTTTAACCCCTTATTTGTTCGGAGTGATATTTTAAATTTCAAAACTAATAATATTAGTAGAGTAATTCCAGAATAGATAATAACATTTATAAGTATATTCATTATTGATTTTTCCGCTTGCATATAACAACTAATATATGTTTTATCGTTACTTATATTGGGATAATACAATGTTTTTGTTGTCTTTATTACATGGTTTCAATTTTCTAACAGCAACGTCTAATGGATTTTAAATCTCCAATAGGTTGGTTTGCATGACATGAGTCTAAATCATTGTGGTTTCAGGTTTTGAATGACCTAAAAGCGATTGGATATAACGTAAATTGACTCCGTTCTCTAGCAAGTGTGTAGCCTAACTATGGCGCGATGTATGAGGCGTGACTTTATTTTTATGCCTGATAAATCACAACTCTTTTTCAAAAAAAACTCTTAACGATTGAGCACTATATTTGCTGTAATTACGACCTTCTATAAATAAATTTTTGAGCGCGTAAGTTGTTAAATTATTAGTAAGTAAAGTGATGAAACTGTCTACCAAACCTACGTAACGATCTTTTCTTGCTTTGCCATTATGTACATAGACTTCCCTTCAGTCTATGTCAATATCTGCAAGTCGTAAATTTAAAACTTCACTTATTAGCAAACCTCAAGAGTAAGTCAAGGTAAGTACAGCGCGATGTATTAAATCTTTAGTCTTTGCAATTAGAGTAATAACTTCTTGTTGGTTCAGTACAATTGGCAGTTGCAATGATTTATTTGGATGTACTAACTTTAATTCTATTATTTTGGTTGTGGGTTCAAAACAATAAATAACTTCATTGCGCTAATAAATAGGCGTTGTCAACTTATACGATACTTCCGTTTTAAAAAAACGTTTTCAATAAATAATTCTATAGCTCTGTTACTTAGTTCGTGCACTTCCTTTTTGTTATGAAACGCCATAAAACCGGCAACGTAATTAGTGTATGTGGTTATGTTGCTTTTACTATATTGTTTCCCTTTTAAATACTTGTAAAAGGCATTGACTAACGTTTTTTGATTCACGTCTAATATATGGTCTCTATTAGCCTTGTTTAGTCTATTCTGCTCATCTCCTAATAGTTTACTGGAATCAACTTCAGCAATATAGTGTAACTTTAATTTTAAGAGTTTTACGTTATTTGTAGCATGTTCTAAGTACCAATTTCGTTGTTAAGAAGACCACGTCAAAGTTGCTATTTCTTTTATTTTAGATTTTATGTCATGATTATAGTCAAATGCGATAGCTATTTGTGATTTATCGTTATGCTTGAAGTTTTATAGATTGACTTTTAGTAGATTACCCATAAATAAATTTCTTAAAAATAAATATAATAATCTATTTATTTGGATAACATGAGTTCGATTTAAAATTTCAGCAGTCCTATTTAGGTTATGAGTTATGCCTCCAAATCTTCCAACTGTACATTGTAATCATACTGTAGATCCTCATGTAAATTCAAGATTTTCTTCGTTGCAGCTTCTATATTGCGGTCAAATAAATTGGTCAATGTTGTATTGCGACTTATAGAAGGCGACATCACTTTTAGTTTTTTACAAAAGTAGAGGAGGAGTTCAACTTCTGTTTCTTTATTAAGTGAATACCTGATATATTTTTTAGTGTTTCGTAGAATTTTACGAACACTCTTTTTAATATAGAAATAACTATCGGTATTCATACTTTCAAACTGCTCATCAATTTCCGCTTTAACGGTTTCTATATAGCCTGCTTCACTATCTGCTTCAAATAATAAATAGGTGAGGAGCTCCTTGTTTTCTTTCTTAAAACGTGAGAGACGCAAACAAAGCTCTGCTAATTCTGCATTAGATTTGTGTTTGAGTTCTTTTCTTATGGTAACTACTGAAACTGCTTTCATGTATTTATATAGATTGTTTTTTTTTAGGTTACATGCTGTTCTCAATTAATTATTCCCTTAAGGGGTAAGTTTTGAACATACTCGTTTCATGTGATGTCTTACGATTCTATGTTGAGTGTAATAGTATGGTAACTTATTTTAAAATTAATCAATTGAGGCACATTTCTGTAGAAAAATTCTAAAAATTTAAAAGCCAGTTAGTACGAATCTAACTAGCTTTTTTTATGTCTTCTTAAATAGGCTTTAAAAACTACTTAATACAGATAGGTTTTGTGCAATATGCCAAGTCCTTTTGTTAAACTAATAGCGATCTCCATAATGCGAGATATAATAGACCATCGCGTAATCTTATGCTGCTTTAACCGTCTGTGGTAGGATGAACGGTATATCTTAGATGTCCAATTATCATAAGGGATCACAGATGGCCTGTAAGACATCCCATTGTTATCTATAAAGAAAGAACTAAAAGTGATGTAATTATCAGTGTTTGAAAATACACGTAATCCGTTTTCTAAAATATCATAGTCTCTTTTTTTATTCTTCGGAAATTCTAAGATTACTAAAGAAGCTACCGGAATAAAGTCAAATTCTTCATTAATATACGTTCCGATATCTGTCATGATTTTGTTGACGTAATTCTTTTTGTAACGGTCTAAATTAATGGGGTTACTATTTGAAGAGGTTAAAAACTGATACGCTTCGTCAAACTTTTTCTCATCCATAACCTCAGCACCCTTCATGACTTTAAGAGTTGTTGGTTGTACGTAGAATGTTTGACCGCCATTATCCTGAAATATCATTTTAGTAATACTAATGATAAACAACAAACCACTCCCTTTTTCGTAACCTACAAGTACAACATTATCTGCTAATACTTGATTATTAAAAATAAGGTGGTCGTCAAGGTTAGGTTATTGGTATACAGGTTCTCTTGGCTCAACATATCTTGGTTTTACAGGAATTCTAAGTACAGGCTTTTTACCTTGGTCTTTTAGGGCTAAACGCTTTAGTAATGACAAGTCTTTAAAATCTTTCATTTCTTTATCGTAACGTACTTTTGCCTTTGCAACCTCGTCGTCATGACTAGCTAAACGCTCATTAAATTCAGTTTTGCTGTCTATTAAAACGTTAACGTAATCTGCTTTTATATCTTGAAACTCAGTAAGTGATTGTACATTGAGTTCTTTAACCGGTAAGGTTTAAAGGATCTCAACATTAGCCTTGTAGGTTTTGATAGATTCATCTAAAGGATTGTTTGGTGTCCTCAATTGAAATAGCTGATTTTATCAGATATTGTACGTTGCGTAAAACTAGAGGCACATATCATGATAAAAGCTAATACTAAAAGATTATTTTTTTCATTTTATAATAATTTGAGTTTATTTACGGGAGGCAAACAGCGCGCAAAAATGTAATAATTAGGCGATAATTTTAAAAGGGGGTATTTCCGAAGAAAAACTATCGTTTCATACCGTCAATAGAGTGTTTTCCTGGTCTTGCTAAGAAGATAGCAAAAATGCAATGAGATACAATAAGGCATGTTCTTTGGTGCCTAAATCATCGTTAGCGTGAATTATAAAGGCTGCGACAACCATGGTAATTGCTGCTGGTAGTACAGCCCATTTTGTTTTGAAGCCTACAATAACAAAAATAGGAGCCAAGACCTCGCCAATAAGACATAGAATAAGCGATGCTAGTCCTCCAATTCCTAACGGATCTGGAAATTCTGCTGCATTTGATAGTTTTTCTATTTTAGGAATTCCGTGGGTGAGCATGAGTCCTCCAAATCCCAACCGGAGCACGAATAGAGCGAAGTCTGTAACGTTTTTTTTTATCAGATACTTGAGTTAGTTAATTACTTCATCGCCTTTTAAAAGGTTTACACTTACGGTTGCCAATTCGTTATTAGGGAATTTAGAAAAATAATGCGCATCTGGATGTAGGCCTGCTTCTATAGCAATAGCATTAAAAACATCCACTTCTAAGATGTATTGATCGCTGTAACCATGTGTGGCATCATAAGCGGTAGCTGCTGTTTTACTAATGTTTTGGGCAACGAGTTCTGGTTTTACGGTATGTAATTCTATCATTAATAAACCAAAACGCTCTACGTAAGGTTTCCATTTTTTAAGATGTTCTAACAAGGAGTCTTCAACCGTATTGTTTGATAAACGTATTCCTGAACTCACGTAAGCACCAGTTGATTTACTAATACGTGACGTGTTAGTTTTAGGTATTTCCCAAATGCGATTGTGATCTAAAAATGTACGCACATTGAGTAAGTCACCTAATTCTATGCTATAGTCTTCTTTTAAATCTTTGGCCAAAATATCTGGTCTTCCAATATCTCCCCAAATCACTTTGGCCCAAATATCTGCTTTGATTAAATTAGACCGCGTGACTTTTAGAGCTGCTTGATTAAAATCTGCTCCTACCAATAATAAAGGATGCTCGTCAAGTATTTTGCCACGTAGGGTTTGATATTCTATAACATCGAATATATGCTGAATGAAAGCACCATTACCACAACCCATATCTAAAATACCCTTGGGCTGCTCATCTATAGGTTTATTAAATAATGTAATAATGATCTTATCAATGACTTTGAAATACGTTGAATGTGCACCGCCACTTCCCCAAACATTCATTTCTCGATGTACGTGTTTCTCTGTGTCTTCTGGCGATGCAGTTTTTAAGATAGTTACATTTCCAAAGATCAAATCATCCAAGTGAACAAAGGTTGGTAAATATGAAACAGTAACACCATAAGCACTAGCGCGTTTGGCGAAAAACAACCCTTCATCTGTGAACTGATAGGTGTTCTTCTTTTTCTTAAACCATCCTAGATGTGCAAAGAAATCTAGTATTTTTTTGAAGCTTTCAGGGTTTTTATGATATTCTTCTGCAGTAAATGAGGCTTCCATAAAATATTGATGAAATAAACCATTGACGCCCAAAAGAACTATAATAGGAGCAACGATAACACCTTCAATATGTTTTAGGATTTGATAGTCTACGGAGTTTTCTTCGGAAATATCTAATCCAAAATTTTGTTCATACTGCTTAAATATTTTTTCTAAAGCACTAAACGCATCTGGACCAATACGCTCATCTGGAAACTGAACAGAATACTTGAGTAAATTGACAGCTTGCTCGTATAACGGAATCAATTGGAATGCTTTAGTACTCCATTCATTTGTGGTGTATGAAATTTTATCGGTCTTATTATTTACATCCTGTATCAACCAACCTTGAGAACAGAGCACACGTAAAGCTACATTGAGATAGCCTTCATTAGCATTGAATTTTTTTGTTAGCGTTTCTAAGTAAACCGTTTTGTGTTCTAGAATATAATCAAGAACTCCCTTTTTGTGCAAAGTATAAGCAGAAGCTGCAGTTGCTATTCCATCTAAGTGTCTAAAAATGGTGCCTCTTAGTTGTTCTTTATCTTGTTTTGAGAGCATAGGTTGGTATGTTTCCTCTAAAGATATAAAAATCTGCCACTTGTGTGACATATTTAATAATTGGTAGACTTTTTCAACTATTAAATAATCGTTTTTAAAGACTATTTTTAATGCAGATTGTCAAATGTATAGAACTCATCTTATCAACTATTTTCAGACGTCATTATTTTAGTAATTAGCAAGTACTAATACAAAAATCAGTCATTAATAATAGAACGCAGTGACTTATGACGAATGGTTTCTTTCTCTTTTACTTCATAAGGTACTTGTTTTAGAATGTATTCAAAAGCGTTTATTCTAGCACTAGTTTTTCTATTCGCTTTAATGATCTTTCATGGTGCATATTCTTGAGTGTTTGCAAACATCGCCTCTTTATCTGTTGTGAATTCATCCCAAAGTATCAAAGCCTTTTATCTACATCACTGTATTTCCATTTCTTAATAGGAGAATTTATAATGTCTTTAAACCGCCTTTCTTGCTCAGTCTTTGTAATAGAAAAGTAAAGTTTAATAAGGTGTATTCCTGATTCTTGAATCATCTGTTCAAATTCGTTTACTTGATTCATGAAAATCTCATAATCTTTGTGGGTGAAAAAGTTGTTTACAGGCTCCACAACTGCTCTATTATACCAACTTCTCTCAAAGAATACGAGCTCTCCATTATTTGGTAAACGATTAATAAAACGTTGGAAATACCATTGACCCATTTCTGTTTCATTGGGTTTAGGTAATGCAACAACCTTTATTGCTCTTGGTGGTAAATGCTGAATAATTCGTCGTATAGCTCCGCCTTTTCCTGCAGCATCGCGACCTTCAAATAAAATAATCACTTTTTTGTTATTATTGGCAACCCATTGCTGCAAAATTAACATTTCTTCTTGGAGCTTTTCAAGACGTTTTTCATATTTCACATCACGAATAGCTTTTTTAGTGTCTAATCGTTTTTGGCGTAATAAGACCTCGAGACCTTTTTTTAAATTTAATATAGCTACGTTTTTTTCAGTCATCATTTTTTTAAATTTTATTATTTATCAAGATGAATTGTATTTCTAAAATAGCGTTGAACAATATTTGGGTCTGGTAATATGGTTTTATAATTATGTCCTTTGTTATCATAATCAAAAAGGTTTAAAACGTATTTTATACTTTCCAGTCGCGCACGTTTTTTGTCGTTGAATTTTATAACAACCCAAGTAGAAAATGAGTTGTGTGTTCTTGAGAACATTTGATCTTTGTAGTTGGTGAATTCGTACCAAAGTTCCTGTCTTTTTTCATCAACAGGACTAAATTTCCATTTTTTAAGTGGATGTCTTAACCGTTTTTCAAAACGTCTTTGCTGCTCTTCCTTTGATACAGAAAACCAAAATTTAATAATGATAGTTTCCGATTCATACAACATGTTTTCAAACTCAGGAACCTGAATCATAAAACGCTTGTATTGTTGTTGTTGTTGTTGTTGTTGTTTGCTACAAAATCCCATTACAGGCTCTACAACTGCTCTATTATACCAACTTCTATCAAAGAAAACAAACTCACCAGCATTAGGGAGCTCTTTAATATATCTATTGAAATACCATTGCTTTGTTTCAACCTCTGTAGGTTTATTTAGAGCAACAACACGCAAAGCTCTTGGGTTTAGATGTTCTTTAAAACGCTTTATAGTGCCACCTTTTCCAGACGCATCTCTGCCTTCAAAAATGATTGCTATTTTTTTATTCTCTTTTTGAACCCATCTTTGGAAATCTACTAGTTCTGCTTGAAGTAGCAGTAGCTCTTGTTCCTATTCATAGTTCTCAAGAGCCGACTGATACATAGGAGTATCGGCTTCATGAGCGTTTAAATAGGTAATGAGATCTGTATTTGTTTTAAGTGAATTAATCAAATCTTCTGTAATCATATAATTATAGTTTAAATGTCAAACTAAAGTTATGAAGAATAGCAGAGATGTTTTATGATTTATGTTGTTTTGTACCATTTTGAACTAAAAAAACCTTCCATTTTCTGGAAGGTTTTTTTAATATCTATAAATGTAATATACTATCTTAACTTTGGAAAGTCATTAGGACTCACCTCATGCATCACTTCGTATACCGCTTCAAAAATATCTTCAGAAGATGGTTTTGAGAAGTAATCACCATCAGTACCATAAGCAGGGCGATGTGGTTTTGCTGCTAATGTTTTTGGCTGACTGTCTAAATGCTCAAAACCGTTTTGAGTGTTTAGTATTTCGTTTAAAATATAGGCAGATGCGCCTCCAGGAACATCTTCATCAATAACCATCAAACGATTCGTTTTAGCGACACTTTTTACAATATCATGATTAAGGTCAAAAGGCAATAAAGATTGTACATCAATAACCTCTGCGTCAATACCAACTTCAAGTAATTCTTTTGCAGTTTGTGCAACTATTCGCAATGTAGAACCATAAGAGACAAGTGTAATGTCCCTACCTTCCTTAATCGTTTCTACAACACCAATAGGTGTTTTAAACTCACCAATATTATTAGGCATTTTCTCTTTTAAACGGTAACCATTTAAACACTCTATAATAAGCGCAGGTTCGTCACATTCTAATAGTGTGTTGTAAAAGCCTGCTGCTTTAGTCATGTTTCTTGGTACAAGCACATGAATTCCTCTAATAAGATTAATAATACCACCTAATTGAGAGCCAGAATGCCAAATGCCTTCTAATCTGTGACCACGTGTTCTAATAATTAAAGGTGCTTTTTGCTTGCCTTTAGTTCTATATTGAAGTGTTGCTAAGTCATCACTCATGATCTGCAACGCATAGAGAATATAATCTAAATATTGAATTTCTGCGATTGGTCTTAATCCACGCATCGCCATACCAATTCCTTGACCTAAAATTGTAGCTTCTCTTATGCCAACATCTGCAACACGCAGTTCTCCGTACTTTTCTTGAAGTCCTTCTAAACCTTGGTTAACATCACCAATATTTCCAGAATCTTCTCCAAAAATTAAAGCATCAGGATAATGACCAAATATAGAATCGAAGTTATCTCTTAAAATTAATCGGGCATCTACTAATTCTGCATCATCATTATACGTCGGTTTAACTTCTTGGGCATTTAGAGCAGACCATTTTGATGTGCTATGCAAGTGAGAACTGTATTTTGGTTGTACATCTTCAAAATAAGTAGTAATCCAATTTTGTAATGTTGTTTTTTCACTAGAATCTTCGCCAACAAGATATCGCAATGCTCTTCTACAAGCAGACAACACATCTTTTCTTCCGGGCTCTTGGATATCTGTTAAATCATTAATAAGTTTATTGATAAAAACACGATTTGAACTTTTTTGTGCTGCAGCGCTAATTAATGAAAGGGCTTCTTTTCTCTCAACCAATATAGGTTTAAGAAACGCATCCCAAGCAGCTTTTTTACCGTTTTGTACGTCTTTTTTTATAGTTTTGTGAAGAGCGTCCAGTTCTTCTTCTGTAACTATATTATTAGCAATCATCCAAAGTTTCATTTGGGCAACACAGTCATATTCCTTTTCCCAATCTAAACGCTCTTTGTTTTTGTAACGTTCATGACTCCCAGATGTTGAGTGACCTTGCGGTTGTGTCAACTCAATGACATGAATCATTACAGGGACATGCTCTTCTCGAGCAATACGCTCTGCCTTTTGATAGGTTTCTACTAAAGCGGTATAATCCCAACCTTTAACTTTTAAAATCTCGTAACCTTTATTGTTCTCATCTCTTTGAAAACCTTTAAGTATTTCTGAAATGTTCTCCTTTGTAGTTTGGTGTCTTGCGTGAACAGATATGCCATACTCATCATCCCAAACACTTATAACCATAGGGACTTGAAGTACACCGGCAGCATTTATAGTTTCAAAGAATAGACCTTCACTTGTACTTGCATTTCCAATTGTTCCCCAAGCAATTTCATTACCTTCTTTAGAGAACTTTGTGGTATCAATACCTTTTACATTTCTGTAAATTTTTGACGCTTGCGCTAATCCTAATAGTCTTGGCATTTGTCCCGCAGTAGGAGAAATGTCTGCACTCGAGTTTTTTTGATCAATAAGGTTTTTCCAAGCACCATTCTCGTCGAGGCTATGTGTTCCAAAATGACCTCCCATTTGACGCCCAGCACTCATTGGATCTGCCTCAATAGAAGTATGACCATATAAACCAGCAAAAAATTGTTGGATAGATAATTCTCCTATAGCCATCATCAAGGTTTGATCGCGGTAGTATCCTGATCTAAAATCTCCATTTTTGAATACTTTTGCCCAAGCGAGCTGCGGTATTTCTTTACCATCACCAAAGATTCCAAATTTAGCCTTCCCAGTAAGGACTTCTCGACGACCTAAAAGACTACATTCTCTGCTAGTTAACGCAGTTTTATAATCCTCCAATATTTCAACTTTGAAATCTTGAAAAGTCATATCAGAAGTGGCTTTGGTTATCGTGGTCATAGGTGTGAATTATTTACTGCAAATTTAGAAAAAAATTGCTAATGTCACAACGTTCGATATTGTTATAATATTGAGAATATGTTAAAAAATGAAGTAATTTTAAGTATAATCATCAATTATCTTTAAAAATTAACATTCTTGTTAAGAATTTTTTAATAGATGAAAAAAAATGAATACTTTTAATACCACTTTCTTCGGAAAAGTCCCAGCAACGCTTGAGGGTCTACTGTGAATTTAATTCTAATTCGTTCGTCATAAGCTGGTTGGCCAATTTCCCAGCCAAGATTGGAATAGATAGGGAAATACAACTCAAAGTAATCAGTAACAAGGTCTAACTTTATACCAGAATCATAAACAAATACAGGATTAAGACCTTTGTTTTTAACCAGTCCAACATCACCATAGGCCTCAATGTATTTCCAAATGGTCGTACTTACATTTGCTGTGGTCATCCATTGGTTAGCAAAAGGAGTGTCTAAAGTAGATTTGAAACCACCTTCGGCAATAATAATTTGCTGACTAAAAACACCTGAATCCTCAGAGCGACCTAAGTAATTGTAATCAAATAAGTAATCTGTTGGACGATCTAAAGCAAAACTAAAATAATCTGAATTTGAATCTGTATTATTATATAAAAATGTACCAGCAAATAAACGAAGGTTAAATTGTCTATTGCTTTCAGAAAGTTTTCTGTACTCGTAATTGATAGCGATTTTTCCAAAATCTTGTGCAAATTGGACATCGTAATACCATTTGTAAAAATTGACTAAACCTGGGTTGGAGGTTACGTATCTTAAATTTAGAACATTATAATCTGGTTCTGATAAATCATCAATAGTCGCATTCTCACCAACTTCTCTTGAAATACTGATATAACGTAAGTTGAGGTAGCTAGATTTATCAGATCTAAAGTCCTCATTATCTCTAAAGACTAAGGACACACTTGGCGTAAGTATCGTTACAAATGAATCTTCTGCGAAAGAGTTGTATTTAGCACCCATTCCATAACTTACATTATAGAGATCCATATCTTCGATAAGATGTGTGTAGGACACAGAGCTACTTCCTGTAAGTGATTTTGACTTTGTTGCATACTGCGGTGAAAAACGATAATTTAAACGTTTTCTTAAAACCGTTTTATTATAAAATTTTGCACCTAATGTTAATCCATCATAAATATTATTAAATTCTACCAAGGGCATTAAGAATACTTGATTATAATATGGGTCTTCAACATCTTTAAATAGCCTAAATTGAAACGGTTTATTATTGAATAAAAAGCCTTTTAGTGACTTGTAGTTATCTCTTAGATTAAATTCAGGAATCGTATTATCATAGTTTAGTGCCAGTTTATCGGTACTATCTCTGGGAATAGTAATACGCTTTTCTCTTCCAATATTTTCAATCCAAGTTTTAGAAATAATAGAATCATTACTCAATGTAAATAAAGATATAGGCATACTATTGTCTCGTTTATTTACAACAGTAAATTGTATGGAATCATCAAGCTTTTTAACCTTTTTGATTTTAAAATCTATTTTTTTTCTTGAATCTACATAATCTGTAAAAAACCAATTAACATTTTTTGAGGTTTTAGATTTTATGAGCTTTTCAAAATCTGAAGAACTCGTAATCTGGAGCTTAGTATCTTTTAAATAATCTGAAATAGTCTGTTCTACCACATTAGAATTCACAAAATCATCTAAATAACGCAAACCTATTCCTGCCTTGTATTTCCCTGCAATGTTAGCGTTGAATTTTAATAAGGAGTCTTTAGACGTGGTCAAAGGTTGATCACGATTAGTTCTTGCCATTTCCATAAAAAAGAGCGTAAACTGATCGTTATAGGCTAAATCTGCAGCATGGAAAGAACGAATTCCCCAAAATTCGGCTAAAGTTCCTAATAGTTTGGTGTCAGGGTAATTGGTCTCAACATATTTCATTAGGAAATAGATTTGCATCCCATCTCTTAACCAATAATCTTTTCTAGGGTTAATTAATAATGTGTTTTCTAAGTAATTGTTGAGTACCGTTTTTAAGAGCTTTAATTCATATTGGAAATTATCGGAAAACGGACGAATAAAATCTGGTAACTGATTTAAGCCATACAAGGGATCTTTCTTGTATCCATCTTTGGTTATTAACAGTCGTTCGTGAGGATACTCTCCAAGATTTTCTGTAATAAACCGGGTGATTTTATCTGTAATTAGTGCTTTCTCTTCCGCAGGTATTCCTTTGCTAGATAAATCTGAGTAAATGGTGAAATCGTCTGTTTGAACAAATTTAAACGCTGTAAATTTCGATAGTATCAAATGGGTGTTGACCCGGTCTTTTCCGTATAAAAAAAAGGTTTGCTTATCCTTAGTTTGTTTAATATCTGCGGTATTAAGTTCACTTATAAGTTGATAATTGAGAGGGAATTCTAGTTGAATCGTCAGGTCTGCTTTATCGATATATAAGTCATCAAGATTTTTATTACTGTAGTAGTTCCATTCGCCATTATACACAGTAGGAGTGATGTACCAATACTTTAAATTAAAATCTTTATCTGGACTTATGCCATAACCCGTGAAATTATCGTCGGGTAAAACAACATCATAAGCTAACGTGATGTCGTAGGATTGATTGGGTAATAGAGGTGTTTGAAGTTCTACTTTAACAACATCAGGAAATTCTTTTAAGTTCTCATAGGTTAGTGAGTTGTTTAATTGATCATTAATTTTAGTAATTACAGTGTAACCACGTTGTTCGCTTTTTGCAAAATGAAACTTGTCATTAAATTCTTCGGTAAATCGTTTTGCTAGTGGTGTTTTCTTTGTGGAGTACGAATTGTTCCAGTCATTAAGATAAATCGTCGATAAAGTATCAGTACTTTTATTTTGATAAACGATACGCTGATTTATTTTTATGGTTTTGGTAGCCACATCAATTGATGCAGCCAGGTCAATTTTATCTTGACCTATAACAAAGCAGCTCCAAAAAAAGAGTGTAATACATAAAACAGACGTCAATTTCAATGGTTCACTACAAATTTTAAAGGTTTAAACTGAAATTTTGAACTTGTAATATAATAGATGCCAGTATTCATTTGGGATACATCTATAGATATTAACGCATTATTAACGTCAATGGTTTTTACGACTTGACCTAAACTATTAAAAACATACAACTCTAAATTGTTTAACACACTTGCATGTGCTTTGAGCGTTAACATATTATCAATAAGATTTGATCCTGATATGGTTAGCATTTGTGGTGCATTAATCTTTGGAATACTCAATGATTGATTGGTTTGCAACTCTAGAGTAACGGGAAGGTGATCGCTAAAATTGTACAGCGCATCTCTAATAGCAAATGAAAACTCAGCACCATCGCAATCGCTAGATTTTATAGATTGGTTATAGCAATCTGTGTTTTCATTATTACCATAAACATTATAACTTCCAGGGATAAAAGAAATCTCTGGGTTGGAAGACATGTTTTCTGAAGTCATTATAAAGTCAAAACGGTCATCAAATCCTCCAGAGGCTCCACCAAGTCCTGTTTCTGTTCTTGTAGACTGCGTCATAACATCTACGAAGTTAGAATTGTTGTGCCAGCTTCCAATACGGTCTGCTGGATCCGTAAAAATAAGGTTACCAAAAGGATCTATGAGCCTTTGAAATGCAGGCTCTGAACTTGAATAAATATTAAAGTCTCCAGCGAGCACAATATTTCTAACACCTTGAAAATTGTCTATGTATTCTAAGACGTCATCTACCATTTGTAATCTGAAATCCTCATTAGCCTCTCCACTAGACGCTTTGAGGTGACACACCACAAAATCTATAATTATAGGGTCAGTAGTCTGCTCTACCGAATTTATTATCAATTGATAATGGTTGAAGTCTCTATAAATACTCGTTACAATAGCTTGACTATCTAAAACGAATTTTGTACTATCAAAATAAATCAGTTGTTGTAATTCATTTTGATTCCCAATAGCGTCATCTGACGTATTGAATTCGAAAATAGCACGCTCATAATCTGGGTTAATATCCTGTAAGGTACTTAGAATAGTATTGGCACCCGTTTCATTATTAAGTTCACAAACCATAAATACATCTGGTCTATAGTCATCTAAAATGAGTTCTAAATCATCTATTCTATTGGGTATAGTGTTTTCTAAAGGGAAGTTGAGTACGTTGTAAAACATGATTTTAAAATCCGTTTGCGCAAAGAGCGAGGAACTGGATAAAATACATGCAACGAAGCATAAAATAAATTTCTTAATCATAGCGTTAATCGTAAAATATTGTTGGTGTGTGGATTAGAAATTAGGTTTCAAATCATACTTTTTATAAAATACATCTAGGATATCGATCACCTCATCTGTAGAATCTACTAAATGAATTAAATCTAAGTCTTTCTCACTAATATTACCAGCATCTAGTAAAGTAGTTTTAATCCACCCCATTAATCCTCCCCAAAAATCTATACCTAAAAGTATGATAGGGAATTTTTCAATTTTATTAGTTTGTATAAGCGTAATCGCTTCAAAAAGTTCATCTAAAGTTCCAAACCCTCCAGGCATCACTACGAATCCTTGTGAGTATTTTACGAACATAACTTTACGCACGAAGAAATAATCAAAATCTAAACTCTTGTCATTATCAATGTATGGATTGTTGTGCTGTTCAAATGGTAAATCTATATTTAAACCTACAGACGTTCCACCTGCAATATGTGCACCTTTATTTCCTGCTTCCATAATCCCTGGACCACCACCAGTAATCACACCATAACCATGATCTACAATTTTAGTAGCCATTTCTTCTGCTAACTTGTAATATTTGTGATCTGGCTTTGTTCTAGCAGATCCAAAAATAGAAACACAAGGTCCAATTTTACTTAGTTTTTCATAACCATTAACAAATTCACCCATGATTTTGAAAATCGCCCATGAATCATTTGTTTTTATCTCATTCCAGCCTTTATTGTTTTGTTCTTTTCTCATATACTTTACTATTTATGATCCTTTATTTTATTTGACAACTTGCTAATGTAATTCTTTTTTAAGAAATTTAGCAGTGTAACTCTTTTTATCTTTTATGATCTGTTCTGGGGTACCTTTAGCAACAACTTCGCCACCACCTTGACCACCTTCATAACCAATATCGACAATATAATCACATAGTTTTACAACATCAAGATTGTGTTCGATAATTAAAACTGTATTTCCTTTATCGACTAGCGCATTCAATACAAGCATCAATACTCTAATATCTTCAAAATGTAAACCCGTAGTCGGTTCATCAAGAATATAAAAGGTGTTACCTGTATCTCGTTTGCTTAATTCTGTTGCTAGTTTGATACGTTGTGCTTCACCACCAGATAGTGTTGTGCTTTGTTGACCTAAAGTAACATAGCCTAATCCAACATCTACAATGGTTTTTAATTTTCTATGAATTTTTGGGATGTGTTCAAAGAAATCTACCGCCTCATCCATAGTCATGTCTAAAACGTCACTTATAGATTTTCCTTTATAACGAATTTCTAAAGTCTCCCTATTAAAACGTTTACCTTGACAAGTTTCGCACTCGACGTAGACATCTGGGAGAAAATTCATTTCAATCACTTTCAAACCTCCACCTTGACAGGTTTCACAACGACCACCTTTGACATTAAAGCTGAAACGTCCAGGCTTGTAACCTCTAATAAGTGCTTCAGGGATTTTAGCAAAGAGACTTCTAATCTCATCAAACGTTTTGGTATATGTTGCAGGATTACTTCGTGGTGTCCGTCCAATAGGCGTTTGATTAATATCAATAACCTTATCACAATGCTCTAGACCTTTAATACTTTTATAAGGCATCGGTTCTTTGACACCATTAAAGTAGTAAGCATTCATAATGGGATATAACGTTTCATTAATTAACGTCGATTTACCACTACCAGAAACTCCAGTAACTCCAATCATTTTTCCTAACGGAATATCTATAGAGACATTCTTTAAATTATTACCAGTACACCCTTTAAGACTAATCTTTTTGCCATTGCCTTTTCGTCTTGTCTCTGGTACAGGGATTTCTCGCTTCCCATTAATGTAATCTGCGGTTAATGTATCGTGGGTTAGTAATTCTGCAGGTGTACCAATACTAATAATCTCTCCTCCATATTTTCCAGCTTTCGGACCAATATCAATCACATAATCGGCACGTTGAATCATGTCTTTATCGTGTTCTACAACAATCACAGAATTGCCTATATCTCTAAGCGACTCTAGTGAATTGATAAGTTTTTCATTATCACGTTGGTGTAAACCAATACTAGGTTCGTCTAAAATGTAAAGTACGCCAACGAGCTGAGATCCAATTTGAGTAGCTAATCTAATACGTTGCGCTTCTCCACCAGAGAGTGATTTTGAACTTCGATTTAGAGATAAGTAGTCTAAACCAACGTCTAGTAAAAATGTAATTCTAGATTTAATTTCTTTAATAACTTCTTCTCCAATTTGTAATTGTTTCTTACTTAAATGGGCATTTAAATGTTCAAACCAATAGGCGAGATCTACAATGTCTTTATTTGCTAATTCAGCAATGTTTAATCCATTAACTTTAAAATACATGGATTCCTTTCTTAAACGAGACCCTTCACATGTTGGACAGGTAACCTCATCCATGTAATCTTTTGCCCAACGTTTTAATGACGTTGTTTCTGCGTTTTTATACTGACTTTCAATAAAATTAGCAACCCCTTCAAAATCTATATTATAGTCTCTTGTAACTCCTAAAGTTTTACTTTCTACGGAAAACTTGTCGCTGCCACCATACATGATCATTTGTTTAGCGTCTGCGGGAATACTTTTAAAAGCGTCATTTAGGCTAAAATCGAAACGTTGTGCTATCGTTTCAAACTGTTTGAAAATCCAACTGTTTTTTTGTGGACCATGAGGTGCCAATGCTCCAGCTTTTATAGATAATGAGCCATCAGGTACAATCTTGTTTTCGTTCACTTGATACAAAGTACCAATACCGTTACACGTCTGACAAGCTCCTTTTGGTGAATTAAATGAGAAGTTATTAGGTTCTGGATTTGGATAAGAAATCCCAGAGGATGGACACATTAAATTTCGACTAAAATAACGTGCTTCATTGGTCTCATGATCGAGAACCATAAGTACATCATCACCATGATACATTGCGGTATTTATAGTTTCTGATAATCGCTTATCATTATCATCGGTATCGTCAATTTTTAAACGATCAATAACAATTTCAATATCATGCATTTTGTAACGATCTAGTTTCATGCCTTTAACTAAATCTCTAACCTCTCCATCTGCCCTTACTTTGACAAAACCTTGTTTTGCAATTTGCTCAAATAATTCACGATAATGACCTTTACGAGATCGCACAACAGGGGAGAGGATATTTATTTTCTTGCCTTGGTAGCTTTGCTTAATCAAATCTTTAATTTGATTGTCATTATAACTTACCATTTTATCTCCAGTATTGTAACTATAAGCATCACTGGCGCGAGCGTACAATAATCTTAAAAAATCGTAAATTTCGGTAATCGTCCCAACGGTAGATCGTGGTGATTTACTCGTTGTTTTTTGCTCTATGGCAATGACTGGAGAAA
Source organism: Psychroserpens sp. (assembly GCA_034111845.1). Lineage (GTDB taxonomy): Bacteria > Bacteroidota > Bacteroidia > Flavobacteriales > Flavobacteriaceae > Psychroserpens. The sequence goes on from JAWUWM010000050.1 coordinate 138,496, forward strand.
GGCCATCAATTTTATCAACATCCGGACGCTCTAAACCTCCAAGAAACTGTCTGGCATAGGCAGAGAATGTTTCAATATAACGACGTTGACCTTCTGCATAAATGGTATCAAATGCTAGTGATGACTTTCCACTACCAGATAGACCTGTAATCACTACAAGTTTTTCTCTAGGAATCGTAACATCAATATTTTTTAGGTTGTGAACTCTGGCGCCTTGAACCTCAATTGCATCGTCAAATTTGGTCATAAATGTATTGGAATGTGTGTTTTAATAGCAAAAGTGCAAAGGTACAGATTTTGTTGTTAATTTAATGTACACGTTGTACGTGTCAGTAATAGTTTATAGATGGTATAATTTGCCAAATTATGTTAAACAAAAAATGCGCTGAACTATCAGCGCATTTTATATATATGTATTACTTCGAAATAGATAACTCTCCAGCATCAATAGACTTTTTATAACTTGCTTCTATTTGACTTAAAAAATTGAAAAATTTAGACCCGTCTTCTTTTTTTAGAATTACATAAGTAGTTCCATTTTTTTTAGTTTTAATGTCTTCTATGACAACTTTATTTCCATAGATACTTTTGTAGTTGTTAACAACGCCTCGCTTCTTCAAAATATTAAGGTTTGGTAGTTTTATATATTGATACTGTTGACCATAAGGTTCATTAATCTCTAATTTATCTCCAATTTTCGGTTGATCTTGTGCATTCACACTAATGCATAATCCTAAAAATAATAATGTAAAAAATAGCTTTTTCATAATTAAAATTAATTTAAATAGTATTATCATAAATTTATTTAAAAACGTGTTAAGAACAGTGGTTTTTACAAATAATTAACAAATGAAAGATTAGTGTTTTTTCTAAAATAATGAACCATAAATAAATAGTAGTCTATGACGACTTTATTTCTATTTTAATGTTTAATTTAGTTTTTCAGAAGAAAAATAATAACTATGAATATATTAGGAATAGGGTCAAGGATTATTCACAATGAATTTGGAAAAGGCGTCGTTACAAACGTCACCTCAAAAGATTATTGGGTCACCTTTGTGGACAACGGTTTAGAAACCATAAATATTGATAGCGATTTTGACGTTATAGAAGCCTGCGAAGAGGACGTTGATACCATAAGTTTTGCAGACGTTGAAAGTAGTCTCGTTCATATTCTAAAAAAATGGAGTGATACGAGTGAAGTCGTTAACATTTCAGATAAATGGAAAGGTGGAAAACTCATCATGGAACCTGGAGATACCAATTTACAAGGTAAGGAGTTAACAATAGATAGTTTTTTCCATAAAATCACGATGGTAAGAGACCGGTTGCGTGTTATGGAACAAAAAATAAATGCCAGTAAAAACCTAGACGAGCAGGAGAAAATAGATTTACAACAATACATCACTCGTAGTTATGGAAGTTTGACGAGTTTTAATGTGTTGTTTAAAATGAAAAGTCAACAGTTTGTTGGGCAGAAGTCTAAGTAGTATTCAGTATTCAATTGCAGTCTCTATTTTTAGTTTTATGAATAAAGAGTAAGAAGATATGAGTAATCACAGTAGAGTGGTCAACCGTTTTCAGAAATAGAGAGCAACCACTTATTGTTAAGTAGCAAAATCTAGGAAATTATTAAAAATAATATTTAAATAGAATCAATAAAGTTAAGAAAGAGGCTAACGATCAGCGGGAATTTCCTAATAAACGGTTTTGATTTTTTTGGTTCGTTTTTTTATCAAGAAAAAAATGAACGCACCAAAAAATATTCAGACAAAATTGATCTGTTGAAAACCTAATAGTCAATTAAAACAGTATCTATTCTTTTTTCCATTGCCGAAAAAAGAACCAAAAAAGTCTAGCCTTAATTTTAAAACTTACCTAATCTATTCCTTGAAAGCTAAACAAAAAGAAACTCAACTTCGCTAGTCGCAAAGTCTTAAACAGCTTTTTATTTTTAATGCTTCACTTCGTCGGATAGGTACCAAGTTTTAAACTGAGGGCTTTTTAGGCTAACTTCGAGAAATATGCTTTTTTAAGCAAAACAAAATAAACGATCAAAGGCACTAATAAGCAAATAATTACCGAAGCTTCAGTATAATTCATTCCAATAGGATTAAACTCTCTTAAAAAGTCAGCAGATACATCAAATAATTTATTACAGGATAGCGTAAAATCTTTTATGAATAGAAGCACAATTATCACTAATGCTGTAAAACTTATTTTAAAGTAGTGTTTGTCTTTGATTTTGTCAATAAGCAATGTCGAACTCAAAGGAATAAGAATAAACCAAATAATAATATTGATTTCTTTATAACTAAAACCCGTGATTCTTGATAGAAATATTAGGATTTCGTAGGTGAGTTTGAATATTTCGTTCATTTAATCAATTAAGAAAATCTACTGTAAACTGTCAACTGAAGACTGTATACTAGTCCTGACGCCCTCAATCTCCAACCCAAAAGCCAATAATTTATGAAACGTGGGCAACTCAGCACCCGTATCTGTCGTAACCCAATCACTCCAAGATGCTTCTAATCCTCCAATAGGTAAAATACCAACCCACATTTGATAACTCTTTGGTTTTCCATTAGCATCAAAATGCCATAAGTATGAATCTCCAGGGGTAGAGCCACCATTAGTATAAGATACTAATAAGGCCTCTTTATTGTCTTCTGTTTTGACGAGTCTACGCTCTACACCTGGATCAAATACTTTGTAAGGAGCAACCAACCAAAAGGAATCATTATTGAAAAGATCAACTGCTTTCTGGATGTAATCTTTCTTTTCAACCCCATCGTATTTTATATCAGAAATGTAAACTTGAGACCCATCGTTATTGGCTAGGTCTAAATCAACTTTCACATTTTTCCAATACACCTCACAAGTATTTTCTGTTTTAGACCATTTAAAACGATGCCGCTTCTTAAAGGTGAATTCAATATAATCTGTTGCTTTGTAGGCATCATGATTTAAAGAGTTGAGCATTCTATTGGCTAGTTGGTCTGCAGGGGGTCCTTTTTCTCCAGTGGGTAAGTCTTCATTGTATTTAAAGTACATAAACCCAAAGAGGAGGAGTGTAGGTAAGGTGAAGAAGATGATCACTCCTCCAATGATTTTTATAATCTTTTTTGGTTTTGGCACGTTTTAATTTTTTGGTAAAGTTACTATAAATCTTTAGGTGTTACACTGAGACACTTAGAGATTCACAGCGCATAATTGCTTTCTATTTTTTCTCTGTGAATCTCTTTGTTTTACGTCTGTGAGTCTCTATGGAATAGCTTTTAGTTATCCTTTTCATAACCTTCAGGACGCTTAGATCTAATTGGGGCAGCAGGTTCTGGCATTAATTGAAACGCTTTAGTCTTCAATTGTTTCATAGCTTCTTCAACAGCGCGTTCTAATTGCGGATCTTGACCTTGGCTCACTAATTTAGGATGTTGAATGACTTCAATATCTGGAGCAACGCCTTCACCTTCAACAGCCCAATTTCCGTCGACATCATAGAAACCGCCACGAGGTGCAACCATACGACCACCATCAATAAAAAGAGGTGTGTCCCATGTTCCAACAAGTCCACCCCATGTTCTAGTTCCAACTATGGTACCCAATTTAGCTTCCTTAAACATATAGGGTAATAAATCACCACCAGAACCAGCACGTTCATTTATGATCATCACTTTTGGTCCCCAAATTCCTGCCATTGGTGTTGTCCAAGGACGATTAGTTTTTGTTTTACTATTAAAATATCCAAAGAGCTTACGATTCATAATATCAATCATGTAATCTGCTGCAGATCCACCACCATTATTTCGCTCGTCTATAATAGCTCCTTTTTTATCTTGTTGCGAGAAGTAGTAACGATTGAAGGACGTAAAACCTGGATTTCCAGTATTTGGAATGTAGACATAAGCTAGTTTTCCATTAGACAGTTCATCAACCTTACGACGATTACCTTCAACCCAATCTAAATACCTTAAACGACGTTCACTAGAAACGGGTTTGATTAAAACAGTTTGAGCTCCAGTCATTGATGGTTTACTATTCACTGTGATGTTAATTTCACGACCAGCAGTTTGCTCTAATAATTGATAGGGGTTCACAGCGGCAGAAAGCGTAGTTCCATTTATAGCTAGTAAGTAATCACCTTCATTAATCGTAATTCCAGGTTGAGCCAAAGGCGCAGTAGTTCCTGGATTCCATCGTTCACCATTAAATATTTTTTTAATTTGATATGCACCATTATGTAACACAATATCAGCTCCCAATAATCCCACAGGGACGTAATCAATATTAGGTAAATCACCACCACGAACGTAAGAGTGACCAATCGCAACCTCACCACTCATAATATCAACCACATAATTTAAATCGGTTCTATGTCGCACATGGTCAATCCATGGCGAATACCATGCATATACATCATCCCAAGGCGCACCATGCACATTATCAACATATAAAAAGTCACGCATAAAACGCCAACCTTCTTTGAAAATCTGTTTGTATTCTTCTTTAGGATCAATTTTTATTTTAAGATTGGTATCAATTTGGCCTTTTTTGAAATCAGCTTTTCCTTTGGTAGATAGAATGGCCCATTGTCCTTTTTTGTTAACTAGTGTTGTATTTCTATCTTCGGAAATGAGCATGTCTTGCACACCTTCGTCAAACACAGAAGCCTCGTCTTTTTCAGTATCAAAATCATGGATTTTTATACCATTGTCAGCATCTGAAGCTTCAGTAACAAAGACATGACCTTTAGGTGCTTTAGCTAAAGCTACATAGTTACCATCTGGAAGATTTAATGCGACAGCGCGATCAAATAAACCATTAGTGTCAATTTTTACAGCGACAGTAGAATCTCGTTTTACATCATCTTTTGAATCTTCATTTTTAGCACCTTTGTCATCTGTTTTATCTTCAATAGCTTCTTCATCCGTTTTCATATGATTTGGCGCTTTATCGTCTTTAGATAACACAACAGCATATAAACTTCTAGTCGTTTCAGGATCGTAAGAACTCATATCTAACCACCCTGTTGCCAAGCCGTAATTTGTGCTAGCCAATGTATATAAATATTTACCAGAAGTATCCCATACTGGACTAATAGCATCTGCTAATGGATCTGTAATGGGAACAATCTTTTTAGAATCAATGTTGTATGTATAAATGGATTTAAAGCTACTATTATTTTGTTTCGCATACGCAATCCATTTGCTGTCTGGTGACCATTTAGGGTTCATTGAACGATCAGGATGTGCGTAACTTTCAGTATCTACAATACTAGCTTTTTTCGTGTCTAGATTAATGATCCAGATATTAAAATCGGTATCTGTATAAGCAATATGTTTTCCATCTGGAGACCAATCTGGCTGAAAGTAAAATGTATTATTTGGTAGTTTAATAGATTGTTGGTTTTGACCATCTTGATCTGCAATCACCATTTGATATTCGCCATTTTTATCTGAGAACCATGCAATTTTATCACCTTTAGGCGACCAAATTGGTGTGCGATCTGCAATACCAGACGAATTGGTTAAGTTTCGCCATGTTCCGTTTTCTTTTGGAACCGTGAAGATATCACCACGATGCTCAAAGATGGCACGTTTTCCACTCGGTGAGATATTAGCGTTTGATAAGTCTCGTCCAGTAACATCTTCCCAACGTTCTCGAGAAAAGTTGAGATCTGCTTTAACTTCTATGCTTAGCGTTTTTGTCGTCCCATCTTTTGGGTTTAGTGTGTGCAATAATCCGCCTTGCTCATAAACAATCATATCTGCACTAGAATCCAAGCTTTTAGTATCAAATTTTTTGTGAAATGTCATTTGTTTTTCGGTCTTTGTTTTAGGATTAAAAGACCAAATATTGCTCGTGTAATCACGTTCAGATAAATAATAAACAATACCATCGAGCCACACAGGATCTAGATGACGCTCTTTGTCTAATTGTGGTGTGGTTACTAGTTCTTTAGTTTTTAAATCTACAATCCAAATGGGCATGGCTTGACCACCACGATAATTTCGCCATTCTGGATCCCAAGAGGTGATTGGTGTATAGGCAATATGTTTTCCATCAGCAGAAATATCGCCATAAGCAGCGCGAGGAATATCGACAGCCACAGGTAATTCTCCATTTGGTGATACGGTAAAGAATTTATTGGTTTGGGTTGGTCGTCCTTCTCTGTTGGAACGAAATAGAATATTACCTTCTGGTGTCCACCCTTGAACAATATCTACTGATGAATGATAGGTTAATCGTTGTGGTTCTCCACCTTCCGAAGACATAATAAATACATCTACATTACCATCATATTGCGCAGAAAATGCAACCCATTTGCCATCATTTGAAAAATGCGGACTAGATTCATAACCATCATCGCTAGTAAGTCTTATTGCTGTTCCACCAGTTGTGGATGATTTCCATAAATCATTGGCGTACACAAAAACGATGTCGTCGTTGTGAATGGTTGGTTGTCTTAAGAGTTTGGTTTGAGCAGAAATAGAAATAGCGAATAGACTTAGCAGTCCAATGAGAATACGTTTCATAATGTGGTTGGTTTTGAAAGACGTTGATTATTAGGCTTAAAGGTACTAAAAAGGTAATATAGCGAGAACAATGAGATGTTAAAATCCAACCCCAACATCATCACCACGAGAATCAGCACCAGCTTCCATTGTACCATCATCTAAAATGAGAATGGCATCAACTTTGCCAATAATAGGATTACGTTTTTTATTGATGGTATATCCTTTAGATTTGAGTTGCTTTAGTAATGATTGGTCAAATCTGTTGGGTTCAATTCTAATTTCTTCTGGAAGCCATTGGTGATGAAAGCGAGGTGCGTCTACAGCCTCTTGCATAGTCATATCAAATTCATGCACATTAAGAATGGTTTGTAAAACCGAAGTGATAATCGTCGAGCCTCCAGGGGTCCCAACAACCATAAATAGTTTACCATCTTTTTCAACAATAGTTGGTGTCATGGCACTTAACATTCGTTTTTGTGGTGCTACAGCATTAGCTTTTCCTCCAATAAGACCATAAACATTGGGAACACCAGGTTTGCTGCTAAAGTCGTCCATTTCATTGTTGAGGAAAAATCCAAGATGTTCTGGATAGAGTTTAGAACCAAACGCCCCATTTAATGTGGTGGTCACTGCAACGGCGTTTCCAAATTGATCCACGATAGAGTAGTGTGTTGTTTCTTCGTGTTCTTGATATTGAATGCCTTCGGAAATTTCCATGGTGTAATTCGCAATCCTTCCATAGGAAATTGAGTCTGAAGGTATAGCAGTATCAAACGAAAAATTAGCCATTCGGTTTTTGAGGTAGTTGCCATCTAGCAAGTCTTCAATTGGGATATTTACAAAATCTGGATCACCTAAATAATAACTTCGATCTGCATAGGCTTGTTTTTCGGCTTCGACAATAATTTGCATCGCTTCTAATGAATTTGGACCATACTGACTCACATCATAAGGTTCAATCATCTTCATGATTTGAGCAAGACATATTCCGCCCGAAGAAGGAGGCGACATAGACGTGATTTTGAGATTATCATATTCAAACGTAATAGGTTCTCTCCATTGTGCTTGGTATTGCACTAAATCTTCTGAAGTCATAATACCGCCATGCTGATTTAAAAATGCTACGAGTTGTGTTGCGGTTTGACCCGTATAAAATTCATCGCGACCATAATCTGAAATACGTTGTAATGTGTTAGCAAGTGCCACATTTTTAAATATCGAATGAGCAACAACCGTTTTATTAATTGGTACTTGTTTACCGTTGACAGCAGTAATAATACTATCGTATTTTATAAATCGATTTTGCTGTTTTTCTGTGATTGTAAATCCGTTCTCAGCTAAAGCGATTACTGGTTTTAAAAGCGTTTCAATTGGGAGTGTTCCTAATTTTTCATGTGCTGCAAAAATACCTGCAACCGTTCCTGGAACTCCAACAGCGTAAGCGCCAACGGTACTTTTGTTGGGTGTCACATTTCCGAGCGAATCTAAATACATGTTTTTACTCGCAGCCAAAGGTGCTTTTTCACGATAGTCTAATGCACCAGTTTCTCCAGTATTAAGACGATAGACCATAAAACCGCCACCTCCAAGATTCCCTGCGTACGGATACGTCACTGCTAGTGCCATTTCGGTAGCAAACATGGCATCAAAAGCGTTACCGCCTTGCTTTAGAATATCACTACCTATTTTTGAGGCTTCTTTTCGCGCCGAAACGACCATAGCCTCTTTAGTGATAGTGCCACGTTTTGAAATAGGTGCTTTGTTACAAGCGATAAGCGATAAGCTTATAAATAGGAATGTGATTTTAAATTTCATTTGCTAGTTTAATTTCAATTTCACTTAAGATGTCTTGGCTAAATGCTCTGAGCTCTTCAAAAAAAGAGGTGAATTCTTCTTCAAACTCGGTATAAAATTCTTTGAGTTCTGCAGTTGCAGTATGCATTCCAGACTTGTTTTGAGTTCGTCGGTTCATTCCATTTAGTACTTTTTGAATACCTTCAATTTTGGCGTAACTAAGCAGCCAATTATCTGCAATCATGTGAGGCATCATTTTTTGAATACGTAAAGGAAGCGTTTCAAAATTATCCTCTAATAAATCATAGAAGCGCTCAATATAATCTGGTAAAGGAATCTCAGAATATTGTAACCAATTTTTTGCTAGAAAGTGATCGTATAAAATATCGACGATTACGCCACTATAATGACTGTAATTTTCGTGCAAACGTTTGGTGCTTTTTCTTACCGTTGGATGTGCATCTGTAAAAGTGTCTATTTGGCGATGCAATAAAATACCTTTTTGAATGTCTATTGGGTATTTTTTATAGCGTTTACCTCGTATACCATCAGCAATAAAATTACCAATAGTTATAGCATCATTGTTGTTAGAAAGATATATGTGGGCTAGGAAATTCATTCGTGTAATTTACAAATTGTGAATTTAGTATTACAACTTTGAAATAGTATATTTGTTAAAACAAAAAATTAAAGATGACACTTATAAAATCAATATCAGGAATACGAGGCACTATTGGCGGAAACGTTGGTGACAATTTAACACCAATTGATGCAGTTAAATTTGCGGCTGCTTATGGGACATGGATTAAGCAACAACGTGATAAAGAAAATTACAGAGTTGTTGTTGGTAGAGATGCTAGAATCTCAGGAGAGATGATCCAGAACTTAGTAATGAATACGCTAGTAGGACTAGGAATTCATGTTATTGATCTTGGATTATCAACAACCCCAACTGTTGAAATTGCAGTTCCTATGGAACATGCAGATGGCGGAATTATCTTAACAGCAAGTCATAATCCAAAACAATGGAATGCCCTTAAGCTTTTAGATGCGAAAGGCGAATTTTTAAATGGTGTAGAGGGTGCTAAAATATTAAAAATAGCAGAATCTAATGACATGACTTTTGCAGAGGTTGATGATTTAGGTGAGATTGCAATTAATGATGCCTACATAGATATACATATTGATGAGGTTTTAGACTTGGAACTAGTGAATACTAGCGCCATTGAAAAGGCGAATTTTAAAGTTGTTGTTGATGGTGTGAATTCTACAGGTGGAATCGCAATTCCTTTATTGTTAGAACGACTAGGTGTTCATCCTGTGAAATTGTATTGTGATCCTACAGGACATTTTCCTCATAATCCAGAACCCCTAAAAGAACATTTAACAGATTTATCTGAAGCTGTTGTTAAAGCAAATGCAGATTTCGGAATTGTTGTAGATCCAGACGTAGATCGTTTGGCATTTATGGATGAGAATGGAGAGATGTTTGGCGAAGAATACACCCTTGTGGCTTGTGCAGATTATGTGTTAAGTAAAACACCAGGTAATACGGTTAGTAATATGAGTTCTACACGAGCGCTTCGCGATATCACGGAGAAGCATGGAGGTACTTATGAAGCTAGTGCAGTAGGAGAGGTGAATGTTGTGAACCTCATGAAGAAAAATAAGGCAGTTATTGGTGGAGAAGGAAATGGAGGAATTATATATCCAGAATCGCATTACGGTAGAGATGCTCTTGTTGGTGTTGCTCTATTTTTAAGTTTACTCGCCGAAAAACAAATGAAAGTGAGTGCGCTTAGAGCGAGCTATCCATCGTATTTTATGAGTAAAAAGAAAATACAACTAACTCCAGAGTTGGATGTTGATGGACTTCTAGTTGCGATGACTGCTAAATATTCCGAAGAAAAACTAACAACTATAGACGGTGTGAAAATTGATTTTGCTAACTCTTGGGTGCATTTAAGAAAAAGTAATACAGAGCCAATTATTAGAATTTATACCGAAGCACCAAGTCAAGAAGAAGCAGATAATTTAGCTGATCGTATTATTTCTGAAATTAAAAAAATCGCAAATATTTAGTATCTTTATGTCAAATTATAGGTTCATAAAATCGTAGCGATGATATGAATGTTTTAAGTCGAATTTATCCGTTATTTAATTAAAGATATTTAAAATTGTAAACTATGATTTCTACGGAAGTTTCTCAAGTTAAACCATCAGAGCTAGAATTGTATTTCAATCAATTTAGGCAACACATTATCGGCATTGATCAAGAGTTTGCTTCACCCTACGGAAACAAAAAGATAATCTATACAGATTGGACAGCCTCTGGAAGACTTTATAGACCCATAGAAGAAAAGCTCTCTAATGAGTTTGGACCTTTTGTAGCCAATACGCATACAGAAACAACTGTTTCTGGTACAGCAATGACAAA